>NZ_RFFJ01000002.1 GCF_003696235.1 Streptomyces triticirhizae | reverse complement strand
GCGACCGACCTGGCCGCCGCCGCGCTGGTGGAGCTGCGGGCGGCGGGCGAGCGCGGGCCGGGCGCGGGCGGCCCGGCGGAGAGCGTGGCGGACGTCTTCTCCCGACTGGCCGACAAGCTGGTGCTGTTGATGCGACACAACGACGTGCGGCTGGAGCTGGGGGAGCCCGAGGAGCCGGACCGGCCGCTGCCGGCCCCCGTCGCCGACGCGGCCTACGCGACGGTGCGCGGCGCCGTGTTGACGATGCTGGAGCAGCCGGGTCTCGGCCGGGTGCGGGTGGCCTGGACGGTGGACGGCGGGGCGCTGCGGCTGTCGGTGCGGGACGACGGGCCCGGCGAGTTGACGACCGACCATCCCGGCATCCGGCGGCTGGCCGAAGGACTGGCGGCGCTGGACGCCGAGGTGACGCTGGACGCGGTGCCGGGCTGGGGCACCACCCTGGTCGTGGCGCTGCCGCTGGCCTCGGCGAAGGGGCAGCGCCAGCAGCCGCCGGCCTCACTCAACCCACGGGAGCTGGACGTGCTGCGCCTGCTCTCCTCGGGGCACCGCAACCGGCGGATCGCGGAGCTGCTGGGCATCAGCGAGCACACGGTGAAGTTCCATGTCGCCAACATCCTGGACAAGTTGGACGTGGCCTCGCGGGGCGAGGCGGCCGCCGCCGCCCGGTCGTTCGGCCTGGTCGAGGCGGGCGCCCCGTTCGCCTGACCGGGCCCGAACCCACGAGAACGGGAACGACCGGGCCGGGGCGGGGGGCCGGCCCGGTCGTTCCGGTGGGCGGCTCAGTCGAGGTAGCGGGCGAGCACGCCGGTGAACTCCCAGGGCTCCTGGTCGACGCCGGAACAGCTGTCGGCGCCGCCGCCCTCGCAGGGCCGGTCCCGGTTGACGGACCAGAAGGTCAGCCGGGAGAGCTGGACCTCCTGGGCGTAGCCGAGGATCGTCTCGAAGTCGGCGGGCGTGATGGTCTCGCCGACGTCGGTGGTGCCGTTCATCGAGGAGATGCCCATGTGGGAGTGGGCCTCCTCCTCGCCGTAGCCGTAGATCTCGACCAGCGAGTTCTTCAGGCCCTCGGCGGCCTGGACGGTGAGCTGGCCCATGTCCTGGCCGTTGCCGCCGAAGTTGAACGGCATGATCGTCCAACCGTCCACGGTCAGGCCCGAGTCGGCGGCCCGCTGGATCAGGCTGGTGTCGGGCCCGTTCTGGCCGGTGCCGAAGGTGATGTAGACCTTCAGGCCGGGGTTGGCCGCCTGGACGGCCAACAGCGCGTCCACGGTGTGCTGTTGGGTGGCCGGGTCGTCGTACGCGTCGGCCTCGATGTCGATGTCGATCGCGGCCAGCCCGTAGGCGTCGATCACCTGCTGGTAGGCGGCGGCCAGTTCCTCGGCGGTGCCGCAGGATGACTCCAGCTTGTTGCCGCTCCAGCCGCCGAACGACGGGATCACGTCGCCGCCGGCCGCGCGGACCGTCTCGATGGTCTGCTCGTCGACGCCGCCGGTGAGCGGGCGTTGCCCGTCCCACTGCGGGTCGCAGTAGCCGTTGCTGAGGACGAACGCGAGGGTGAACCAGGAGACGCCGGTGGCGTCCATCACCGTGGTGGGGTCCGGCGGGTTGCCCCACCCGTTGTAGAGGTAGGGCGCGACGGTCATCGCCTCGGCCGCGGGCCGGACGGTGTCGGCGGGCGCGGCGAGCGCCTCCTCGGCGCCGGCGCTGGGCAGTTGGCTCAGCGCCAGGCCGCCGGCCGCCAGCAGGGCGGCGGCGGTGGCGGCGAGGCGCCGGGTGGTGCGGGACGGGCGGGCGGTGTGGTCCTGTGGGGGTGGAGTCACGAGTGCCATCCGATTCCGGTGCGGGAGTGGGGGATTGGTGTGTCGACGGCGCGTGGGGTCGCCGGGTGCCTCGGGGCGTCGCCTGCCGGGGGCGTGGCAGGGTCCTGACGGCCGGAGCGGCTCTCGCTCCGGCGGTCCCTTCGCTCCGGCACCCGATTCAAGGGGCGGCCCTCCGGGGCGTCAAGGCTTTGGACTGGACCAATCCGCGGGCGGCCCCGGACGCGCGCCCGTGACCTGCGCGTTCTCCCATGTGGACGGCCCCGGGCCGGGTTCCGGTACCGCGCTGCGGCCGGTGCGGCCCTCCGGCCCCGCGTCCGGCCGGGCCAACGCGCCGACCCGGCTAACCCGTTGGGCCCCCGGCCCCGGCGTGCGGCAGCATGACGCCATGGCAACACTGACCCGTCTGGAAGCCGAAGCCCGAGCCCGGCTGATCTCCGTCGAGCGCTACACCGTCGACCTCGACCTCACCCGGGGCGAGGACGTCTTCGGCTCGACGACCACCGTTCGTTTCACGGCCCACGAGGCCGGCGCCACCTTCGTCGAACTCCGCCCCACCACGCTCGCCTCCGCCACCCTCGACGGCCGGCGGCTGGACCCGGCCGACCTGGTGGACGGCCGGCTGCCGCTGACCGGACTCGCCGCCGGCGCGCACGAGTTGACCGTGGTCGCCGAGATGCCCTACTCGCGCACCGGCGAGGGGATGCACCGGTTCACCGACCCGGCCGACGGGCTGACCTACCTCTACACCATGTGCTGCATGACCGACGCCCCGCTGGTCTTCGCCGCCTTCGACCAGCCGGACCTCAAGGCCGTCTTCGAGGTGGCCGTCACCGCGCCCGAGGAGTGGACCGTGCTCGGCAACGGCCGCGCCACCCGCGAGGCCGACCGGCCGGGCCGCTGGCACATCGCGCCCACGCCGCCGATCTCCACCTACCTGCTGGCCGTGGTCGCCGGCCCGTACCACTCGGTCACCACCGAACACGCCGGGCTGCCCCTCGGCCTCCACGCCCGCCGCTCGCTCGCCGCCGACCTCGACCGGGACGCCGAGGAGCTGTTCGACATCACCCGGCGCTGCTACGACCGCTACCACGAGATCTTCGACGAGCCCTACCCGTTCGACTCCTACGACCAGGCGTTCGTCCCCGAGTTCAACGCCGGCGCCATGGAGAACCCGGGCCTGGTCACCTTCCGCGACACCTTCGTCTTCCAGTCCGCCGTCACCGACACCGAGCGCGAGGTGCGGGGCGTCGTCATCGCGCACGAGATGGCGCACATGTGGTTCGGCGACCTGGTCACCCTGCGCTGGTGGGACGACGTCTGGCTCAACGAGTCCTTCGCCGAGTTCCTCGGCTACCAGGTCCTCCACGACGCCACCGCGTACACGCCCTGGACCGAGTTCGCCGTCACCCGCAAGTCCTGGGGCTACGACGCCGACCAACGCCCCTCCACCCACCCGGTCGCGCCCCGGCCCGACGCCGTGCCCGACACCGCCTCCGCCTGGCTCAACTTCGACGGCATCTCCTATGCCAAGGGTGCCTCCGCGCTGCGCCAACTCGTCGCCTGGCTCGGCGAGGAGACCTTCCTCGCCGGGATCAACGACCACTTCGCCCGCCACCGCTTCGGCAACGCCACCCTCGCCGACTTCATCGACGCGATGGCCCGCGCCTCCGGCCGCCCCGTGCACGACTGGGCCGACGCCTGGCTGCGCACCTCGGGCCCCGACACCCTCGCGCCCGTCGCCGAGGACGGCCCCGACGACCGCTGGCGGCTGACCCTCACCCACAGCGGCGGCCGTCCGCACCGACTGCGGCTCGGCGCCTACGACATCGACCCCACCCGGCCCGAACGCGTCCTGCCCCGCGCCGGGTACGAGATCGAGCTGCCGGCGGGCGAGACCCCGGGGGCCGGCACCGCCACCGTCGAGCACACCTTCCCCGGCTCCCGCCCCGACCTCCTGGTGGTCAACGACGGGGACCTCAGCTACGCCAAGGTCCGTCTGGACGAACGCTCCTGGGACACCGCGCTGCGCACCCTGCCCAGCCTGCCCGACGCGCTCAGCCGCACCGTGGTGTGGAACGCGGCGCGCGACATGGTCAGGGACGGCGAACTCGCCCCGTTCGACTACCTGGAGGCCGCGAGGCGCCACCTGCCGGACGAGAGCGCGACCGTGATCGTCAGCGGGGTGCTCGGCTTCGCCGGCGGCCCGCTCGCCGGGCGCTACCTGCCCGACGACCGGCGCGCCGAGGCGCTCGCCCTGGTCCGGGAGATCACCGACCGGCTGCGTGCCGGCTCGCCGGGCGACGGGGCCCGGCAGCTGGTCGCGGTCCGCGCCGCCATCGACGCCGCCGACGCCCCGGACGCCCTGCTGGAGTGGTGGCGCGCCGGCGCGGTGCCGGGCGGGCCCGAACTCGACCAGGACCTGCGCTGGCAACTCCTGCACCGGCTGGCCGTGTTGGGCGCCGTCGACCGGGGCGAGATCGACGCCGAGGCCGCCCGCGACCCCGGCGCCACCGGCCAGCGGGGCGCCGCCCGCTGCCGGGCCGCGCTGCCGGACGTGGCGGCCAAGGAGGCGGCCTGGGAGGCGATGTTCGATCCCGAGGACCGGCTCTCCAACTACCTCTTCACGGCGACCGCGCACGGCTTCTGGCAGGTGGAGCAGCGCGAGCTGCTGGCCGGCTACGTGCCGCGCTACTTCCCGGCCGCCACCGCGCTCGCCGAGCGCCGGGGCCACGCCCTGGCGACGGCCGTCGGACGCGACGGCTTCCCCCACCCGTTCACCGACGCCACCACGCTCGCGCTGGGCGAGGAGTGCCTGGCCTCCGACCGTCCGACGCCGGCGCTGCGCCGCGCCCTGGCGGACCAACTCGACGATCTGCGGCGGGCGTTGCGGGTCCGCGCGGCCGGCTGAGGCGGAACCGGGACCCACCGGCCCGCCGGTGGGTTAGGGTCCCCTTACCACCTCGGAGGGGTGGCGCGCCGGCCCGCTTCGCTCTATCGGGGGAAAGCGGGCCAAAGTGGCGGGTGGGGCACGAAGTACCGCATAGCGTTTGGGCTGTCCACGCGATTCCATGCGAACCCATGCGAACCCACGCCCCGTCGGCCGTTGGAGAGTCCCGCACATGCCTGCCCCCATCCCGCTCGATTCGACGCTGCTCGCCGGCGGCTGCTCAGGGGCCGCGAGCCTGCGCCCGCTGCTGGAGACGGTGCTCACCGCGCTCGCCGACGGCGCCGCCGAGCGCTGTGGCCCGCTCCCGGCCGGCGGGCCGGCCGCGCCCGACGCGACCATCGGCGGAACGATCCTCACCGAGCACGGCACCGGCGCGCACGAGGCGTTGGGCGCCCTGGTGCACGCGCTGGCGCGCGGCGCGGCCGACCCGGCCGACCCGCACTGCGTCGCGCACCTCCACTGCCCGCCGCTGGCCGTGGCCGCCGCCGCCGACCTCGCGGCCAGCGCGCTCAACCCCTCGCTCGACTCCTGGGACCAGGCACCCGCCGCCTCCGCCCTGGAGGCCCGGGTCACCGCCGAACTGGCCGCGCTGGTCCACCCGTCGGGCCCGTCCCCCGACGCCCTGGTCACCACCGGCGGCACCGAGTCCAACCTGCTGGGCGTGCTGCTGGCCCGCGAGCGCCACCCCGCCGCGCCCCGGGTCATCTGCGGCGCCAACGCCCACCACAGCACCCGGCGCGCGACCTGGCTGATGGGCCTGCCCGCGCCGCTCACCCTGCCCACCCCGCGCGGGGTGCTCGACCCGGCGGCGGTGCGCGCCGCCTTCGAGCGCCTCCCACCGGGGGCGCACGCCCTGCTGGTGGCCACCGCCGGCACCACCGACAGCGGCGCCATCGACCCGCTGCCCGCCCTCGCCGACCTGGTCGCCGACGAGCGCCGGCGCCGCCCCGCCAGCCTCCACGTGGACGCGGCCTACGGCGGCCCGTTGCTCTTCAGCGCCCGCCACCGCCACCTGCTCGCCGGCGTCGAACGCGCCGACACCGTCACCCTCGACCTGCACAAGCTCGGCTGGCAGCCCATCGCCGCCGGGCTGTTGACCGTCCCCGACCGGTCCGCCCTCATACCACTCGCCCACCGGGCCGACTACCTGAACGCGGACGACGACACCGAGGCCGGCCTGCCCGACCTGCTCGGCCGCTCGCTGCGCACCACCCGCCGCGCCGACGTCCTCAAGATCGCCGTCACCCTGCGCGCCCTGGGCCGCGCCGGGCTCGCCGCCCTGGTGGACGACGTGCTGGCCGCCGCCCGGCTGCTGGCCCAACTGATCGCCGAGGAGCCCGGGTTGACCCTGCACGCCCCACCCGCCATCAGCACGGTGCTGTTCCGCCCCACCGGCGTCGACGACGAGCGCGTCGCCGCCGTCCGCCGCCGGCTGCTCGCCGACGGCAGCACCGTGCTCGGCCGGGCCTGGGCCCCCGACGCCAGCGGCCGGAGGACGCTGTGGCTCAAGGCCACCCTGCTCAACCCCCGGACGCAGGAGAGCGATCTGGCAGCCCTGCTCAAGCTCGTGCTGGAGCGCGCCGCCGACCCCGCGCCCCCCGGGGACCGTCCCGCACCCTTCCCCCAGACCCCCGCCCACCCCCTCCCCAAGCCTCTCCCCAAACCCCTCCCCAGCCAAAGGAAGCCGCCGGATGACCGCCGCTGACCCCCGTTACCCCCTCGACCTGGTCGGGGTGGGCATCGGACCCGCCAACCTCGCCCTGGCCGCGCTCGCCGACGACCACCCCGACCTGCGCGCCGCGTGGTACGAGCAGCGCCCCGAGTTCCGCTGGCACCCGGGACTGTTGATCGACGGCACCACGCTCCAGGTGCCCTTCCTCGCCGACCTGGTGACGCTGGCCGACCCCACCAACCCCTGGAGCTTTCTCAACTACCTCAGGCACCAGGGGCGGCTCTACCCGTTCTACTTCTCGGAGCGCTTCCACTGCCCGCGCGTCGAGTACGACGACTACTGCCGCTGGGTCAGCGAGCAGCTGCCCTCGCTCCACTTCCAGCACCGGGTGGACAGCGTCCGCTGGAACGCCGAGCACGCCGTGTTCGACGTGGACCTCACCCCGCTCGCGCCCGGCGCCGGCCCCGCCTCCCCGGGCACGGCCCGGGTGTACGCCCGCAACCTCGCCGTCGGCATCGGCACCGCACCCCATGTCCCCGAGCCGCTGCGGCCGTTGATCGACGCCCGCGCCACCGCGCCCGTGATCCACTCGGCCGACTACCTGGAGCACCGCGAGCGGCTGCTGGAGGCGGGCCACATCACGGTCATCGGCGGCGGCCAGTCCGGCGCCGAGGTCTTCCTCGACCTGCTGCGCCGCCGCCCCGCTGGCGCCGAGCGGCTGCACTGGATCAGCCGCAGCCCGGCCTTCGCGCCCATGGAGTACAGCAAGCTCGGCCTGGAGCACTTCACGCCCGACTACGCCCGCTACTTCCGCGAGCTGGCCGAGCCGGTCAGGGACCGACTGCTGCGCGAACAGTGGCAGTTGTACCGGGCGATCGACCACGAGACGCTCGGCGAGATCCACGACGAGCTGTACCGGCGGACCGTCACCGACGGCTGGCCCGACGCCGTGCTCAGCCCGGGCGTCGCCGTCCGCACCGCCGGCCGGGTCGGCGCCCACCAGCTGGAACTCCACCTCGACCACCAGCCGGAGGGCGGCCGCAGCCGACTGCTGACCAACGCCGTGGTGCTGGCGACCGGTTACCGCGAGCGCCCGCTGACCTCCGTGCTCGCCGGCCTCGACGCCGACCTGGGCCGGGACGCGGCCGGCCGCCCGCAGGTCGACGAGGACTACCGGCTGGCGCTTGGCCCCGAGATCACCGGCAGCGTCTTCGTGCTCAACGCCGAGCGCCACACCCACGGCGTGGGCGCACCCGACCTGGGGCTGATCGCGCACCGGGCGGCGACCATCGTCAACGCGCTGACGGACCAGCCGCGTTACCGGCTGCCCGAGCGCTCCGCGTTCACCACCTTCGGGGTGCCGGCCCAGCCGCAGGCGCCGGTGGGCGCGGAGCACGAGCGGCGCGACCCCCGTGAACTCCCCGGCACGCTCCCGCCGCCCCGGAGCATTCCCGTCTGACCGGCGCACGGGGTTTCGCCGACGGCGCGGTCGGGCAGGCCGATTCGAGCCGGCGGCCCGACCGGGGCGGAACGCGGCGGCGCCGGGGCCCGCGCGGGTTCGGGACGGGGTCGGGACGGGTCGGGGCGCGGAAAGAGAAACGATAAGGCGCGGACGGCTCATCAGAGCGGCGTTGCGCTCATTCTGTTGCTTGTTGGTCTCTTGTGAAAAGCCCGTCCTCCCCTCGTCACTTCTCGATAGTCTGGTACTGGCTGGTAACTCCTAGGGTTGCCCCATGCGCCGAGCGAAAATCGTCTGCACCCTGGGCCCCGCGACCGACTCGCTGGAGCGGATCACCGAGCTGGTAGAAGCCGGAATGGACGTGGCCAGGCTCAACCTCAGCCACGGCGCGCACCGCGAGCACGAGCTGCGCTACCAACGCGTTCGGAAGGCCGCCGCCGAATCCGGCCGCAGCGTCGGAATTCTCGCCGATCTCCAGGGCCCGAAGATCCGGCTCGGCGCCTTTGCGGAAGGCCCCGTTCTCCTGGAACGCGACGACGAATTCACCATCACCACCGAGGACACCCTCGGCGACCACCGCCGCTGTGGCACCACCTACACCGGCCTCGCCCAGGACGTGACGGCGGGCGAGCGCATTCTGGTGGACGACGGCCGGGTGACGCTCCAGGCGGTCGAGGTGACGGAGACCGAAGTCCACACCCGCGTCGTCGAGGGCGGGCTGGTCTCCGACCACAAGGGCCTCAACCTGCCGGGCGTCGCGGTCTCCGTGCCCGCCCTCTCCGGCAAGGACATCGAGGACCTGCGCTGGGCGCTGCGCATCGGCGTCGACGTGGTGGCGCTCTCCTTCGTGCGCTCCGGCGACGACATCAAGGACGTGCACCGGATCATGGCCGAGGAGGGCCGCTTCCTGCCGGTGATCGCCAAGATCGAGAAGCCGCAGGCCGAGGAGAACCTCCGGGACATCGTCGACGCCTTCGACGGGATCATGGTCGCCCGGGGCGACCTGGGCGTCGAGGTCCCGCTGGAGACGGTGCCGCTGGTGCAGAAGCGCGCCGTGCGGCTGGCCAAGCGGAACGCCAAGCCGGTGATCGTGGCCACCCAGATGCTGGACTCCATGATCGACGCCTCCCGGCCGACCAGGGCCGAGGCCTCCGACGTCGCCAACGCGGTGCTCGACGGCACGGACGCGGTGATGCTCTCCGGCGAGACCAGCGTGGGCCGCTATCCGGTGGAGACCGTCCGCACCATGAGCCGGATCGTCGAGGCCGCCGAGGCCGAGCTGCTGGCCGAGGGGCTGACGCCGCTCGCCGACGCGGAGAAGCCGCGCACCCAGGGCGGCGCGGTGGCCAGGGCCGCCGCCGACATCGGCGACTTCCTCGGCGCGAAGCTGCTCGTGGCGTTCACCCAGAGCGGGGACACCGCGCGCCGGCTCTCCCGCTACCGCTCGCCGATCCCGCTGATCGCCTTCACGCCCGACCCGGCGACCCGCGCCCAACTCAGCCTGACCTGGGGCGTCGAGGCCCATCTGGTGCCGACGGTGCGGACCACGGACGAGATGGTGACGGTGATGGACGAGCAGCTGCTGCGCGTCGGCCGCTGTCGGATCGGCGACGTGGTGGTGATGACCGCCGGCTCCCCGCCGGCCACCCCCGGCTCGACCAACCTGGTGCGCGTCCACCACGTTGGCGAGGACGACGCGCCTCGCTGAACGCCGCGCGCTGTGCGTTCCGGGGACCGGCGGGCGCGCTGGGCGCGCCGCCGGGTGTCGCGCTGGCGCGCTGCGCGGCCGGCGAGGGGTGTGCCGGTGGCCGGGTGGGACCGTTGTGCGTGCGCTGGCGCGTGGCTGGTGAGGGGTGCGCGGGTGGGGCCGCGCCGCCGGCGGTTGTTGCGCGGGGCGCGTGAGCCCGGCCGTACGTTCCAGGACAGGCGGGTGTGCGAGACCGGCCGTTGGCCGTGCGTCGGCACGCGGCCGGCAAGGGGGCTGCGGGCGGCGGGTGTTGGGCTGGTGCGGAGCGCTGCTCGCCGTGGGGCTCGGGGCAGAGGCGGCGCGGGGACGGCAAGCGCGGTGGGCCGCTGCGGCCTGTGGGGCGCGCCGCCAAGCGGCGCTGTGTGGGGTTCGGGCGCGTTCGTCGCGGACCGGCCGCTGGGGGCGGGCCTCCCCGAAAAAGAAAAACGGTGCCGGGTGCGGGATTCGAACCCGCAAGCCCTTTCGGGCAGAGGTGTTTGAGACCTCCGTGTATGCCGTTCCACCAACCCGGCAGGCGACGCCACGGCAGTCTATAGGCTTCCGGCTGGTGCCTGCGACCGGCCACCGACTAGGTAGGCTCGGGGGTGGCCCCCCAGCTGGCGGAGAACCGAGCGGAGAACTGAGGAGCAACGTGAGCACCCCCGACGTCCCTGATGAGCACGACACCCCGGCGGATGTCCCCGACGAGGCGGTCACCTCGGACAGCGCCCACGTCCCGCCCCTCACCACCCGTGTCGTGATCGCCGAGGACGAGGCGCTGATCCGCCTCGACCTGAAGGAGATGCTGGAGGAGGAGGGCTACACCGTCGTCGGTGAGGCCGGGGACGGTCAGCGGGCCGTCGAGTTGGCCCGCGAGCTGAACCCCGACCTGGTCATCCTCGACGTGAAGATGCCGGTGATGGACGGCATCTCGGCCGCCGAGAAGATCGCCGCCGACAACATCGCGCCGGTGCTGATGCTGACCGCCTTCTCCCAGCGCGACCTGGTGGAGCGGGCCAGGGACGCGGGCGCGATGGCGTACCTGGTCAAGCCGTTCAGCAAGAGCGACGTGGTGCCCGCCATCGAGATCGCCGTCTCCCGGTACCAGCAGCTGCGCAGCCTGGCCGGCGAAGTCGCCGACCTGGCGCAGCGGTTGGAGACCCGCAAGCTGGTCGACCGGGCCAAGAGCGTGCTCCAGACCCAGTACGGGCTGACCGAGCCGGCCGCCTTCCGGTGGATTCAGAAGACCTCCATGGACCGCAGGCTCTCGATGCGCCAGGTGGCCGAGGCCGTGATCCAGGACGCCGAGGAGAAGCGGCAGAAGCAGCAGAAGTGAGCCGCGCGCGGAGTTAACTCTCCGTAAAATCAGGCTCGTTGCGCCCAGGGGCGCCCTCTTGACAGCGCACGCCGGAGCATTCTCCGGCGTGCGCTTGTGCTTTTGGGAATTGGGGACCTTCGACCACTGGACAGGTGTCCGGATCGTCCGCTAACCGGGCAGTTATGTTCTGTTTCCGGCATGTGCCGCAGGTCACGAGGCGATCACATCTGTCGCGACACTGTGTTCGTGCAGCTTGCGGGGCAATAGATTCCGCTGCACGCCGCACCAGAGTGCGTGGTGCATGGACGTCGTGCGGTGCCGACATGTCTGGGCTCGTTCCAGGGGGTTTACCAAGTGCTCAACAAATCCATCGTGCGACTCGCGATACCGGTGGCCGCCGGTGCGCTCCTTCTTACCGCTTGTAGCGACGACGGGGACGGAGGGGGCGGTGGCGGAGACACCTACAAGATCGCCTACCAGGGCCCCCTTTCGGGACAGAACGTCGCGCTCGGCGAGAACATGGAGAACGGGGTCCAGCTCGCCATCAAGGAGGCCAACGAAAGCGGCGAGTACGACTTCACCATCGAGTACAAGCCGGCCGATGACCAGGGCGCGGAGGGCCAGTCCACGTCGGCCGCCCAGTCCGCGATCGACGACCCGGACGTGATGGCCGTCGTCGGCCCCGCGTTCTCCGGCCCGACCTTCGTGGCCGCGCCGCTCTACGGGCAGGCCGGCCTCGCCGTGGTCTCCGCGTCGGCGACCAACCCGACGATCACCGAGGAGGGCTTCCCGACCTTCCTCCGCGCCGTGCCGAACGACAACGCGCAGGGCAGCGCGATGGCCAGGTTCCTGGCCTCCCAGGACGACGTCGAGTCCGTGATGGTCATCGACGACGTCACCCCGTACGGCGAGGGCCTCGCCGACGTGGCGATGGAGGAGCTGGAGGCCGCCGGCCTCCAGGCCCAGCGGGAGAGCGTCCCGGCCGACACCGTGGACTACGGCAGCGCGGCGCGCACCGTGACGTCCGCGAACGTCGACGCGCTGATCTACGCGGGTTACTACGAGGCGCTTGGCCCGTTCGCCACCCGCCTCGCCGAGGCCGGCTTCGAGGGCATCGGCATCTCGGGCGACGGCTCCAACGACGACGAGTTCATCAACCTGGCCGGCGGGGCCTCCGAGGGCTGGTACCTGACCTGCCCCTGCACGGACGCCAGCGCCGAGGAAGCCACGCAGGACTTCGCCGACCGCTACCAGGAGGAGTACGGCGAGGCGCCGGGCACCTACTCGGCGGAGAGCTACGACGTCGCCAACATGATCATCCAGACCATCGCCGGTCTCGACGGCGACGTGAACCGCCAGGCGGTCTACGAGGCGCTGGCCAGCGGTGAGTACGAGGGCCTGACCAAGACCTTCTCCTTCACCGACACCGGTGAGTTCGAGAACGAGGGGATCTTCCTCTACCAGGTCGAAGAGGGCGTCCGCGGCTACGTGGGCAACGTCGACGAACTGGTCGGCGGCTGACACGCCGTGAGGACAACGGCGGGGCGGCCGTGAACCGGCCGCCCCGCCTTCCTCGGACACACCTCTGCCGCCTGTTCCCACAAGGAAGTTCCGTCCATGTCCCTTTCCGATAGCTGGGACGTTCTTGTCCTGGGCTTGGTGCTCGGCTCCCTCTATGCCGTCATCGCCATCGGCTACACGCTTGTCTACGGCGTGTTGCAGCTCCTGAACTTCGCGCACAGCGAGGTCTTTATGGCCGGCGGTTTCGGCGGCGTTATCGCGCTCACCATCGTGGAGCCGGCCGTCGATCCCTCCGGTATGCAGTCCGCGGTCTACGTTCTTCTCGGTATATGTGCGGGAGCCATCCTCGGTGGCACGATTGCCTTCGGACTTGAGAAGGCGGCCTATCGCCCGTTGCGGAGACGGAACGCGCCTCGACTGGTCTTTCTGATCACGGCGATCGGCGCCTCGTTCTTTCTCTACAACCTGGCCGGCAAGCTCTTCGGTCGCTATCCGATCGCCATGCCGACCATGTACGAGAACAAGACCGTCTTCACCGTGTTCGGCACCAGGGTCAGCATCACCCAGCTGATCATCGTCGGCGCTGCCCTGGTGATGCTGGCCGCCGTCGACGTGATCGTGAACCGGACCAAGCTGGGCTCCGGTATCCGCGCCGTGGCCCAGGACCCCGAGGTCGCCTCGCTGATGGGCGTCGACATCGACAAGGTCGTCTCCCGCACCTTCGTGCTGGGCGGCCTCCTCGGCGGCGTCGCGGGCTTCCTCTTCGGCACCAACCTCCAGGTCGAGTACACGATGGGCTTCCTGCCCGGCATCACCGCGTTCGCCGCCGCCGTGCTCGGTGGCATCGGCAACGTCAGGGGCGCCGTGCTCGGCGGGCTGCTCCTCGGCGTGGTCGAGGCGTTCACGGTGGAGATCTGGAGCGACGCCTGGCGCTATGTGGGCGCCTTCGCCGTGCTGGTCCTGGTGTTGATGTTCCGGCCGACCGGCCTGCTCGGCGAGCGTGTGGGGAGGGCAGCATGAGCCTCGAAGTCACGGCGGGAAAGACGCCGTCGGCGGCCAGGCTGCGCAAGCAGTCCTGGTACCAGCGGCCGCGCTTCAAGCGGCTGGTGGCCATGGTGGTGACGGCGGTCGTGATGGCCCAGGTCACCGGCGTGCAGGGGGTGCGGAACGACCTGTTCTACGCCCTTGAGGAGAACTTCACCGGCACCGGCATCTGGATCTGGCTGGGCATCTTCCTGGCCATCTGGGCCGTTCGGGAGTTCTTCCAGGACTGGGCGCGCCAGGCGCTCGCCAGGGTGAAGGCGGCGGCCGCGCCGCTGCCCGAGGACGGGACGGCGAAGGCCGCGCCCGGCGGCCTCGCCGGGCAGGTGCGCCGGGTGGCCGACGGAGGGCGCCGGCTGTCGACGCTCTTCCGGGGGCACCGCGCCTACCAGGCCGGCGGACTGGGCGCGCTGCTGCTCGTGTTGATCATGCTGCCGCTGATGGTCAGCACCTTCTGGCAGCAGGTCATGGTCGACCAGATCGGCATGTTCCTGCTGATCGCCATCGGCCTGAACGTGGTCGTGGGCTGGGCCGGAATGCTGGACCTCGGCTTCATCGCGTTCTTCGCGATCGGCGCCTACAGCGCCGCGTTCTGGACCGGTGGGCTTCCGGTCGAGCCGCCGGTCGAACTGAACAACTTCCTGGTGGTGCCCATCGCGGTGCTCACCTGCCTCATAGCCGGCGTGCTGCTGGGCGCTCCGACACTCCGGCTGCGCGGCGACTATCTCGCCATCGTCACCCTGGGCTTCCACGAGATCGTCTATCTGACGGCCAAGAACTGGACGGAGTTCACCGGCGGCACCCGGGGTGCGAACTCGGACCGCTTCTCCCTCGACCTGGGCTTCTGGTCCTACGAGTGGGGCCTGGACCCGGCGCCCTACTACTGGCTGCAACTCGCCTTCATCATCGGCGTGTTGTTCCTCTTCCTCCGCCTGGAGCACTCGCGGGTCGGCCGGGCCTGGACGGCCATCAGGGAGGACGAGGTGGCCGCCGCCTCCACCGGCGTGGACACCGTCCGCTTCAAGCTGCTGGCGTTCGCCATCGGCGCCTCCACCTCCGGCATCGCCGGGGTGATCTACGCCAGCAAGCTGGGCTTCATCAACTCCGAGATGTTCCTGGTGCTGATGTCCGTGCTGGTGCTGTCCTACGTGGTCTTCGGCGGGATGGGCTCCATCCCCGGGGTGCTGCTCGGCACCGCGATCCTGGTCTGGCTCCCGGAGTACCTGCGGGACACCGTCGACGCCCAGGACCGCTACATGTATCTGGGCGGCCTGCTGGTGGTCATGATGATCTACCGGCCGCAGGGGCTGTGGCCCTCGCGGCGCAGGCAGCGGGAGCTGCGGATGTCCCAGGAGGGCACCGGCTCCGCCGACGCGCTGGGCGCGCAGCCGGGAGGTGCGCAGGGATGACGACCAGGACCAGTGGACAGACCGCCGGGCCGGCCGCGAAGACGGCCGACGACGTGCTCCACGCGACCGGGGTCACGCTCCGCTTCGGCGGGTTGACCAGCCTCAACGCCGTGGAACTGCGCGTCGGCCGGGGCGAGATCCTCGCCGTGATCGGGCCCAACGGGGCGGGCAAGACCTCCCTGTTCAACTCGCTGACCGGCGCCTACCACCCGCAGGAGGGCCGGATCACCTTCCGGCCCCGATCGGGCGGCGCGCACGAGCTGCGCGGCCGCAAGCCGCACAAGGTCAGCCGGCTCGGGGTGGCCAGGACGTTCCAGAACATCCGGCTCTTCGGCGCGCTCACCGTGCTGGAGAACGTCAAGATCGCGGTGGAGACCCGGCAGAAGACCGACCCCATCTCGATCATGCTCGGGCTGCCCAACGCCCGGCGCGACGAGCGGGAGAGCGACGCCAGGGCACACGAGGTGCTGTCCTTCGTCGGCCTTGAGCACCGGATCAACGAGCTGGCCTCGGCGCTCAGCTACGGCGAGCAGCGCCGCCTGGAGATCGCCAGGGCGCTGGGCACCCGGCCCGAGTTGCTGCTCCTCGACGAGCCGGCGGCCGGCACCAACCCGACCGAGAAGCGGGACCTGGAGCGGCTGATCCGGCGGATCAACACCGAACTCGACGTGAGCGTGCTGCTGATCGAGCACGACATGCGGCTGGTGATGTCCGTCGCCGACCGGGTCGCGGTGCTCAACTTCGGCAAGAAGATCGCCGAGGGCACCCCGGCCGAGGTCCAACAGGACCCGGCGGTCGTCGAGGCGTACCTCGGCGTCTCCTCCGACGAGGAGTCGGAGGCCGTCGCCGAGTTGGTGGCGGAGCAGGCCGAACACGCCGAGGCCGCCCGCCAGGCGGAGGCCGAGACGGAGACGGAGACCGGCGCGGCCGGTGAGGCGGCCGAAGGGACAGGCGAGACGGACGGCCGGCCCTCCGGCACCGCGCCAGAGGAGGACCGAGGGTGAGCACCAACCTGGACAAGGACGCCCTTCCCCAGCCGGGCGACGCCGCCACCGACGGCCCGACCCCGCTGCTGGAACTGCGCGACCTGCATGTCTACTACGGCGCGATCGAGGCGCTCAAGGGCGTCAGCCTCACCGTGCCCCACGGGCAGGTGGTCGCCCTGCTCGGCGCCAACGGCGCGGGCAAGTCGACCACGCTCAAGGCGGCCTCGGGCATGTTGCGGCCGCGCACCGGGGATGTGCTGCTGCGCGGCGAGCGGGTGGACGGCATCAAGTCCCACGAGCTGGTGCGGTTCGGGATCGGTCATGTCCCCGAGGGGCGCCGGGTGTTCGCCCGGATGACCATCCTGGAGAACCTGAAGATGGGAGCCTACCGCCTGCGCCGGCCCGACCCCACCGACCTGGAGCGGGTCTTCACGCTCTTCCCCGTGCTCGCCGAGCGGCGCAAGCAGATCGCCGGCACCCTCTCCGGCGGCGAGCAGCAGATGCTGGCCATCGGCCGTGCCCTGATGGGCAAGCCGGACCTGCTGCTGCTCGACGAGCCCTCGATGGGGCTGGCGCCGCTGATCGTCCAGCAGATCTTCGAGATCCTCCGGGAGATCAACGAGCAGGGCACCACGCTGCTGCTGGTCGAGCAGAACGCCTCCCAGGCGCTGCGGCTGGCGGACTACGGCTATGTGTTGGAGACCGGCGCGGTCGTGATGTCGGACCAGGCGGACGCGCTGCTCTCCGACCCCCGGGTGCGGGCGGCCTACCTCGGCGAGGCCGTGGAGTAGGAGACCCACGCGGCGCTCTCTCCGTGCGGTGGGCGGGGGGGGGGGGGGGGGGGGGGGGGGCCCGGGGGGCCCGGGCGCGGGACCCCGCCCCCCCCCCCCGGGGGGGGGGGGGGGTTGCCCCCGGCCCCCCCGGGCCCCCCCCCCCGCCCACCGTCGTTCCGGCAGGGGCGCCGGCGTGGAGAGGCGGAACGGTCCCGGTTCGGCGACGGGCCTGTCACAGCCGCCGCTCCCGGCTCCTCCGCGCGGGACGGGTGCCCCTACGCTCCGATCATGAGCGACTGGACGTGTGGGCAGTGCGGGAGCCGGGAACGGGAGCCCGGCTTCCTGGAGGACCTGGGGCAGGGCGCCAAGGGCTACACCCGGTGGATCGCCGGCGCGTTGGACCGGGGCGTGTTCGGCGGGGCCAGGCTGATGGGGCGCCAGCGCTGGGTGGTGGAGGCGTGGCGCTGTCGGGGCTGCGGCCGCCTCGACATCTACGCCCGCGAACCGGCCTGATCCGCCCGCCGGTTGTGCGCCGGGGCACCCGAAGCCGGGTGCCCCGGAGGGCTCCTCAGGCCCGTATCCCCCCGGAGTCGCCGGCGTCCGTGCCGGTGTTCGTGCCCGCGTCCGTGTTCGTGCCCGCGTCGGCCGGCGCCGCGTTCTGCTGGGCGGCCGGCCGCAGCGCGCTGGTCAGCCGGGCCGTGCAGACCCGCTTGCCCCGCTCGTCGGTGATGACCACCTCGAAGGTGGCCGAGGTGCGGCCCACATGCGCCGGCGTGGCCACCCCGGTGACCGTCCCGGTGCGCACCGGCCGGTGGTGGGTGCAGTTGAGGTCGACGCCCACCGCGATCTTGCCGGGGCCGGCGTGGAGCATGGCGCCGACCGAGCCGAGCGTCTCGGCCAGCACGGCGGAGGCGCCGCCGTGCAGCAGGCCGTACGGCTGGGTGTTCCCCGCCACCGGCAGCGTGCCCACCACCCGCTCGGGGGCGGCCTGTTGGATGCGGAGCCCCATCCGGTTGCCCAGCTCGCCCGCCGAGAAGAGGGCCGGCAGGTCGATGCCGAGCCCCGCCCACTCGTCGATGACCTGCGGGGAGAACACGGAGTCACTGGTTTCGCCCATGGGCGACGTTCTATCAGCTCTCACTGACAACGGGCGCTCGGGGTGAGGCGGATCACCAGCGACTTGCTCACCGGGGTGTTGCTGGTCTCGGCCGTGGCGTCCAGCGGGACCAGCACATTGGTCTCCGGGTAGTAGGCGGCGGCGCACCCGGGCGCGGTGGGGTAGTGCACCACGCGGAACCCGCGTGCCACCCGCTCGGTGCCGTCGGTCCACTCGCTGGTGAGGTCGGCGAAGTCGCCGTCGGCCAGCCCTCGTTCCGCCGCGTCCTCGGGGCGCACCAGCACCACCCGACGGCCGCCCGTGATCCCCCGGTAGCGGTCGTCGAGGCCGTAGATCGTGGTGTTGTACTGGTCGTGCGAGCGCAGCGTCTGGAGCAGCAGCCGGCCCTCGGGCACCGTCGGCCAACGCACCGGGTCGGCGGAGAAGTTGGCCCGGCCCGTCGCCGTCGGGAAGCGCCGCTCGTCGCGCGGCGCGTGCGGCAGGGTGAAGCCGCCCGGCCGGCTCACCCGCGCCTCGAAGTCCTCGAAGCCGGGCACCACCCGCGCGATCCTCGCCCGCACCGCCGCGTAGTCCGCCTCGAACTCCTCCCAGGGCGTCGCGCTGCGCTCGCCCAGCACCCGGCGGGCCAGCCGGCAGACGATCGCCGGCTCGGACAGCAGCCGCTCGGAGGCCGGCCGCAGCCGGCCCCGCGAGGCGTGCACCACGCCCATCGAGTCCTCCACGGTGACGAACTGCTCGCCACCCGCCTGGACATCGCGCTCGGTGCGCCCCAGCGTGGGCAGAATCAACGCCCTGGCGCCGGTCACGCAGTGCGAACGGTTGAGCTTGGTGGAGACGTGCACCGTCAACCTGGCGCGGCGCATCGCCCGTTCGGTGACCTCGGTGTCCGGGCTGGCCGCCACGAAGTTGCCGCCCATCGCGAAGAACACCTTCGCACGCCCGTCGCGCAGCGCGCGGATCGCGTTCACCACGTCCAGGCCGTGCTGGCGCGGCGGCTCGAAGCCGAACTCCGCGCGCAGCGCGTCCAGAAACGCGGCGCTCGGGCGCTCCACGATGCCCATCGTCCGGTCGCCCTGCACATTGCTGTGCCCGCGCACCGGACAGACCCCGGCGCCCGGACGACCGATATTGCCCCGAAGAAGCAGGTAGTTGACCACTTCCTTAATGGTCGGGACCGCGTGCCGATGCTGGGTGAGCCCCATCGCCCAGCACACCACCACGCTCTCCGCCGCCAGCGTCATCTCCAGGGCCCGCTCGATCTCCGCCCTGGTCAGCCCCGTCGCCGCCAGCGTCTCGTCCCACTCGGCCGCCCGCGCGGCCGCCGCCAACGCCGCGTAGCCGTGGGTGTGTTCCTCGACGAAAGCGCGGTCGACCGCGTCCCGCTCGATGATCAGCCGGTTGAGCATCCGGAACAGCGCCTGGTCACCGCCGATCCGCACCTGGAGGAACAGGTCCGTCAACGCCGTGCCGCCACCCACCAGGCCGCGCGCCGTCTGGGGGTTCCGGAACCGCTCCAGGCCCGCCTCCGGCAGCGGGTTGACCGTGATGATCCGCGCGCCCCCGCGCTTGGCCCGCTCCAGCGCCGACAGCATCCTCGGATGGTTGGTGCCCGGGTTCTGCCCGGCCACCACGATCAGATCGGCCCGGTGCAGATCCTCCAACAGCACACTGCCCTTGCCCACGCCCAGCGTCTCCGTCAACGCCGAACCCGAGGACTCGTGGCACATGTTGGAGCAGTCCGGCAGGTTGTTCGTGCCGAACTCCCGCGCGAACAGCTGGTACAGGAACGCCGCCTCGTTGCTGGTCCGCCCCGAGGTGTAGAAGACGGCCTCGTCCGGCGAGTCCAGCGCGGCCAGCTCCTCGGCCACCAGGTCGAACGCCTCGTCCCAGCCGATCGGCCGGTAGTGCGTCGCGCCCTCAGCCAGATACATCGGCTCGGTCAACCGGCCCCGCTGGCCCAGCCAGTAGCCGGAGCGTTCGGCCAACTCGGCCAGCGGGTGCTCCGCGAAGAACGCCGGCGTCACCCGGCGCCTCGTCGCCTCCTCGGCCACCGCCTTGGCCCCGTTCTCGCAGAACTCGGCCCGATGAGGCTTCGCCGGCTCCGGCCAGGCGCAGCCGGGACAGTCGAAGCCCTCCCGCTGGTTGACGCGCAGCAGCGTCAACGCGGTGCGCCGCACGCCCATCTGCCGCCGGGCGACCCGCAGGCTGTGCCCGACGGCCGGCAGCCCGGCCGCCGCGCGCTGGGGCGCGCCGACCTCGGGCGCGTCCTGGACCGGGTCATCGGCGGGTGGCCTCGCTGCCATGGCTGCACTTCTCCGCTCTACTGGCCTTCTACTCCCGGGCCGGGCCCCGTCGCCCTCCGAGCCCCCGCGAGCCTCTCCGGGCGCCGGAACGCGCGACCTCGTCCGCCCGATCGTCGCACGGCCGAGGTGGACTGTCAGTGGTCCGTGGCAGGATCGACGACGTGGTTGAGAACGCATCGCAGAGCACCCAGACGCCCCGCCTGCTCCTGTTGGACGGGCACTCCCTGGCGTACCGCGCCTTCTTCGCCCTCCCCGCAGAGAACTTCAGTACCACGGTCGGCCAGCCGACCAACGCGATCTACGGGTTCACCTCGATGCTCGCCAACACCCTGCGTGACGAGGCGCCCACGCACCTCGCCGTCGCCTTCGACGTCTCACGGAAGACTTGGCGCTCGGAGAAGTACACGGAGTACAAGGCCACCCGCTCCGCCACCCCCGACGAGTTCAAGGGCCAGGTCGAGCTGATCGGCGAGCTGTTGGACGCGATGCGGGTGCGCCGCTTCGCCGTCGACGGCTTCGAGGCGGACGACGTCATCGCCACGCTCGCCACCCAGGCCGCGAGCGAGGGCTTCCAGGTCTCCATCGTCACCGGGGACCGAGACGCCTTCCAGCTGGTGAGCGAGCAGATCACCGTTCTCTACCCGACCAAGGGCGTCTCCGAGCTGACCCGCTACACCCCGGAGAAGGTCCTGGAGAAGTACGGCCTGTCGCCCGCGCGTTACCCGGACTTCGCCGCCCTGCGTGGCGACCCCTCGGACAACCTCCCCGGCATCCCCGGCGTCGGCGAGAAGACGGCCGCCAAGTGGATCAACCAGTTCGGCTCCCTCGACGACCTGGTGGCCCGCGCCGACGAGGTCAAGGGCAAGGCCGGCCAGGCATTCCGCGACCACGTGGAGGCGGTCAGGCTCAACCGCGTCCTCACCGAGCTGGACCGCGAGGTCGAGCTGGACTGCCGCCCGGCCGACCTGGCCCGCGAGCCCTACGACGTGGCGGCGGTCACCGGCCTGCTGGACGCCCTGGAGTTCCGCAACGCCAACCTCAGGGACCGCCTCTTCGCCGTTGACCCCGGCGCCGAGGAGAGCGAGATCCCCGTCGCCGAGGGCGTCGAGATCGCCGGCGAGCTGCTCGGCGAGGGCGCGCTCGGCCCCTGGCTCGCCGCCCGGGGCGCGGCGCCGCTCGGCCTGGCCACCCTGGACAGCTGGCAGTTGGGCGCCGGCAGCGTGGCGGCGGTCGCGCTGGCCGCCGCCGACGGGCCGGCCGCCTGGTTCGAGCCGACGGCGCTGACCGCCGAGGACGAGGCGGCGTTCGCCGCCTGGGCCGCCGACCCCGAGCGCCCCAAGGTGCTGCACGGCGCCAAGGAGGTCTTCCGGGTCTTCGCCGAGCACGGCTGGCGGGTCGAGGGCGTCACCATGGACACCGCGCTCGCCGCGTACCTGGTGCAGCCCGGCCGGCGCTCCTTCGCGCTCGACGGCCTCAGCGTGGAGTTCCTCGGCCGCGAGCTGGCCCGCCCCACGGAGGACAACGGGCAGCTCGCCTTCGGCGCCGACGACGCGGCCGAGGCTGACACCCTGATGCGCGAGGCCCGCACCATCCTCGACCTGGGCGAGGTCTTCGTCGGCCGGCTCGCCGAGGTCGGCGCCGCCGAGCTGCTCACCGACCTGGAGCTGCCCGTCTCCGCCCTCCTGGCCCGGATGGAGCGCGCCGGCATCGCGGCCGACCGCCCCCATCTGACCGCGCTGGAGGAGCAGTTCGCGACGGCCGTCCGCCAGGCGGTCGAAGAGGCGCACGCCTCCGTCGGCCACGAGTTCAACCTGGGCTCGCCCAAGCAGCTCCAGGAGGTCTTCTTCGGGGAGCTTGGCCTGCCCAGGACCAAGAAGACCAAGACGGGGTACACCACGGACGCCGACGCCCTGCTCTGGCTCGCCGGACAGACCGAGCACGAGCTGCCGGTCATCATGCTGCGCCACCGCGAGCAGGCCAGGCTGCGCACCACGGTCGAGGGCCTGATCAAGACCATCGCCGCCGACGGCCGCATCCACACCACCTTCCAGCAGACGGTCGCCGCCACCGGCCGCCTCTCCTCCACCGACCCCAACCTCCAGAACATCCCGGTCCGCACCGACGAGGGCCGGGCCATCAGGGGCGGCTTCGTGGTCGGCGAGGGGTACGAGACGCTGCTCACCGCCGACTACAGCCAGATCGAGCTGCGGGTCATGGCCCACCTCTCCGAGGACGCCGGCCTGATCGAGGCGTTCACCTCGGGCGAGGACCTGCACACCACGGTCGCCTCCCAGGTCTTCTCGGTGGACAAGGGCGGCGTCGACGCCGAGATGCGCCGCAAGATCAAGGCGATGAGCTACGGCCTGGCCTACGGCCTGTCCGCCTTCGGCCTCTCCCAGCAGCTGGCCATCGCGCCCGACGAGGCGCGGAAGTTGATGGACACCTACTTCGAACGCTTCGGCGGCGTGCGGGACTACCTCCAGCGGGTCGTGGAGGAGGCGCGGATCGTCGGCTACACCCAGACGTTGATGGGCCGCCGCCGGTACCTCCCCGACCTCACGAGCTCCAACCGCCAACGCCGGGAGATGGCCGAGCGGATGGCGCTCAACGCGCCGATCCAGGGCACGGCCGCCGACATCGTCAAGATCGCGATGCTCCGGGTGGACGAGGCCCTCACCCGCGAGCGGCTCCACAGCCGGATGCTGCTCCAGGTCCACGACGAGATCGTGCTGGAGGTCGCGCCCGGCGAGCGGGCCAGGGTCGAGGAGCTGGTCCGCCGCGAGATGGCGGGCGCGGTCACGCTGCGCGCCCCGCTCGACGTCTCGGTGGGCGCCGGCGTGAGCTGGGAGGCGGCCGCGCACTGACCCGCGCCCGCGCCGACGCGCGTTCGCCACATCGTCACACCACCCCCTCCCGCCGTTCTGGTCCCGGGAACCAACCGTGGTCTAGCGTCGTCGGTCTCGGAGGGAGTGCGTCAACGAGGGGAAGCACGCGTGGGGTTGCGCATCAGCAGGATTCGCAGGGGCGTCTCGGGCTCGGCGGTCGCCGCCGCCGCGATGGCGGCGCTGACGGCCTCTCAGGCATCCGACGTCTTCAGCCAGGACAGCTCGCCGCCGCCCGAGCCGGCCGAGCGCTCCTCGGCCGAGGAGCCGGCGGATGAGCCGAGCCAGGCGCCCGTCGAGCTGCCCTACCACACCGACCTGCCGCCGCTGGACGGCGTCGAGCCGGACGAGGACCGCGAGAACGGCCAGGGCGGCGGCGGCCCGCTGCCCGACGAGGCCGGCATCCCCGCCACCGTGCTCGACGCCTACCGCGCGGCCGCCGCCCGGCTGGCCGAGACCGACCCCGGCTGCCGGCTGGACTGGGAGGTGCTGGCCGCCATCGGCAAGGTCGAGTCCGGCCACGCCAGGGGCGGCGACGTCACCGCTGACGGCACCACGGTCAGCCCCATCCTGGGCCCGGTGCTCAACGGCGACGGCTTCGCGCACATCGCCGACACCGACGGCGGGACCCACGACGGCGACGCCCGGTACGACCGCGCGGTCGGCCCGATGCAGTTCATCCCCTCGACCTGGGCCAGCTGGGGCGTCGACGGCAACGGCGACGGCACCGCCGACCCGAACAACGTCTATGACGCGGCCCTGGCAGCGGGGCTCTACCTCTGCGCCAACGACCGGGACCTGTCGAACTCGGACGACCTCGACCAGGCCCTGCTCAGCTACAACCGCTCCTGGGACTACGTCCGCACGGTCCGCTCCTGGCTGGACTACTACCGGAACGGCGCCCACGAGGTGCCCGACGGCGAGGGCAGCCTCCCCGGCAGCCCCGGCCCGGGGAACCCGGACGACTCCGGCCGCCCCGACGAGCGCCCCGACCGGGGCGAGCCCCGCCCCCAGCGGCCGGGGCAGCGGGACGAGACCGCCCCCCGCCCGCCGGCCGAGTCCGGCGGCGAGGTCCGCCCGACGGACCCCGACGAGGAGCGTCCCGACGAGCCGGACGAGCCCGACGAGCCGGACGAGCCGGACGAGCCCGACGAGCCGGAGGAGCCGGGTGGCGAGGACCCCGACGAGCCGGGCGAGCCGCAGTGCCCCGAGGACCCGGAGGACCCGGAGGGCCCGGAGGACCCGGAGGAGCGGCCGGCTGAGCCCGGCGAGCCAGGCGAGGACGACGACACCGGGACGCCCGACGAGCCGGACCAGCCCGGCGAAGGCGATGAGGGCGAGCCGGGCGATGACGAGGAGGAGCCGGGCGAGGGCGAGGAGTGCCCCGACCCCGACGACCCGCAGGACCCCGACAACCCAGACAACCCTGACGAGCCCGGCGAGGGCGACGAGGACGGGACCGACGAGTCCGACGCGGACGGCGCGCCGCAACAGGCCGCGCCCGCCGTGGCGACCCGCCGCGCACTGTGATCGTCCGGCCGCCACGCCGTGATCGGCGTGGCGGCCCTCTCCGGGGGTACGGGGGCCGGGTGAAAAGCGCCAGGTTTGGCCCAATAGCGCCCCTCGTGGGGCGAACCGCGCATTGACCCTGATCGGATGCCCCCGTATGCTATAAGACGCGCTGCGGGCTTGCGCGCCTCGGACGGAGCAGGTCGCGCTCGCATCTGTTGTATGTCCCCTCGGTTGGCGAGGCGCGTTTTTCCGGTTCTTCGGGATTGGGAGTCGCGCTTCTCAGGCTGTCCGGCTGCGGCAGTGCGATATTGGTCTTCGGCGTAGCAGTGCCTACCAATATGTCCGTACCGGAGCCCTTTACCACATGACGAGCAGCACCGAGACCACCGCGACCACCCCGCAGGTTGCGGTCAACGACATCGGTTCCGAGGAAGCCTTCCTCGCCGCGATCGACGAGACGATCAAGTACTTCAACGACGGCGACATCGTCGACGGCGTCATCGTGAAGGTCGACCGGGACGAGGTCCTGCTCGACATCGGCTACAAGACCGAGGGAGTCATTCCCTCGCGCGAGCTGTCGATCAAGCACGACGTGGACCCCAACGAGGTTGTCGCTGTCGGCGATGAGATCGAGGCCCTGGTTCTCCAGAAGGAGGACAAGGAAGGCCGTCTCATCCTCTCCAAGAAGCGCGCCCAGTACGAGCGCGCCTGGGGCACCATCGAGAAGATCAAGGACGAGGACGGCATCGTCACCGGTACCGTCATCGAGGTCGTCAAGGGCGGCCTCATCCTCGACATCGGCCTCCGGGGCTTCCTCCCGGCCTCCCTGGTGGAGATGCGCCGGGTCAGGGACCTCCAGCCGTACGTCGGCAAGGAGCTCGAAGCCAAGATCATCGAGCTGGACAAGAACCGCAACAACGTGGTTCTCTCCCGCCGCGCCTGGCTGGAGCAGACCCAGAGCGAGGTCCGCCAGACCTTCCTCACCACCCTCCAGAAGGGCCAGGTGCGCTCCGGCGTCGTCTCCTCGATCGTCAACTTCGGCGCCTTCGTCGACCTGGGCGGCGTGGACGGCCTGGTGCACGTCTCCGAGCTGTCCTGGAAGCACATCGACCACCCCTCCGAGGTGGTCGAGGTCGGCCAGGAGGTCACCGTCGAGGTGCTCGACGTCGACATGGACCGCGAGCGCGTCTCCCTGTCGCTGAAGGCCACCCAGGAAGACCCGTGGCAGCAGTTCGCCAGGACCCACCAGATCGGCCAGGTCGTTCCCGGCAAGGTCACCAAGCTGGTGCCGTTCGGCGCGTTCGTCCGGGTCGACGAGGGCATCGAGGGCCTGGTCCACATCTCCGAGCTGGCCGAGCGCCACGTGGAGATCCCGGAGCAGGTCGTCCAGGTCAACGACGAGATCTTCGTCAAGGTCATCGACATCGACCTGGAGCGTCGTCGGATCAGCCTTTCGCTGAAGCAGGCCAACGAGAACTTCGGGCCCGACCCGATGGTGGTCGAGTTCGACCCGACCCTCTACGGCATGGCCGCGTCCTACGACGACCAGGGCAACTACATCTACCCCGAGGGCTTCGACCCGGAGGCGAACGACTGGCTGCCCGGCTTCGACAAGCAGCGCGAGGAGTGGGAGCGCCAGTACGCGGAGGCGCAGCAGCGCTTCGAGCAGCACCAGGCGCAGGTCATCAAGTCCCGCGAGGCGGACGCCCAGGCCGAGGCCGAGGCGGCCGGCGGCGGTGGCGGCGGTGCCCAGCAGTCGGGCGGCGGTTCCGGCGGCGGCTCGTACTCCTCCAGCCCGTCGGAGGACTCCGGTGCCCTGGCGTCGGACGAGGCGCTCGCCGCGCTTCGGGAGAAGCTGGCCGGCGGCCAGAGCTGACCCAGCCGTCGCGGGTGTGAGACATCCGCGCCCGAGGGCCCGTTTCCTTGAGGAGACGGGCCCTCGGCGTCTTCCGGGCCCGGCCGCCCTACGCTGGGGTCCCGCCGCGTGCGGAATGCCGTGGCGGGCGCGGGCGTTGAGACGGCAGACGCGAGACAGCGGAAGGGGAGCGGGTACGGTGCGTGATCCGCAGGAGTTGTACGCATGGGAGCCCGACGGGATCGCCCGGGTCGAGGAGGCCGTCGGCGGGCCCGACAGCGCGGGCCCGGTGCTGATCTACCACTTCGACGGTTTCATCGACGCGGGCGACACCGGCGGACAGCTGATCGAGCAGCTGTTGGACCAGTCGACCGAGTGGGTGGCCAGTTTTGACCATGACCGGCTGGTGGACTACCGGGCCAGACGACCGACTATGGCCTTCCGGCGTGACCGGTGGACGGCCTTCGAACAGCCCGGCATCAGGCTTCGGCTGGTGAGGGACGCGACGCACCAGCCGTTCCTCGTCCTCTCGGGCCCCGAGCCCGATGTGGAGTGGGAGGGCTTCGCGGCCGCCGTTCGCCAGATCGTGGAGCGGCTGCGGGTGCGGCTTTCGGTCAACTTCCATGGCATTCCCATGGGCGTGCCGCACACCAGGCCGGTGGGGCTGACCCCGCACGGGAACCGCGCCGAGCTGGTGCCGGTGCGGCGTTCGCTCTTCGAGGAGGCGCAGGTTCCGGGGAGCGCGGCGGCGCTGGTGGAGCTGCGGCTTGAGCAGGGTGGGCACGACGTGCTCGGCGTGGCGGCCCATGTGCCGCACTACATCGCGCGGTCCCGTTACCCGGACGCCGCCCTGGTGGTGCTGGAGGCGGTCACCGCCGCCACCGGTCTGGTGCTGCCCGACGCGGTGCACACGCTGCGGGTGCGGGCGTTGAAGACGCAGGACGAGATCGAGCGCGAGCTGGCCGAGGGCGAGTCCGACCTGGTGGCCGTGGTGCGCGGGCTTGAGCAGCAGTACGACGCGGTCGCCGGCTCCGCGACCCGGGGCAATCTGGTGGCCGAGCCGGTGGAGTTGCCGTCGGCCGACGAGTTGGGCGAGGTCTTCGAGCGCTTCCTGGCGGAGCGCGAGGACGGCGACGGGCAGCCGTAGCGGTAGCCTGCCGCCATGGTGGCTGTGGGCCTGACCGGCGGGATCGGTGCCGGCAAGAGTGAGGCGGCGCGGGCGCTCGCGCGCCGGGGCGCGGTGATCGTGGACTCGGACGTCATCGCGCGGGAGGTGGTGGCGCCGGGCACGCCGGGACTCGCGGCCGTGGTCGCCGAGTTCGGCGAGGAGGTGCTGGCCGCCGACGGGTCGTTGGACCGCGAGCGGCTGGGGCGGCTGGTCTTCGCCGACGCCGGGCGCCGCAGGGCGCTCAACGGGATCGTGCACCCGCTGGTGGCGCGCCGCTCGGCCGAGTTGCAGCGGGCGGCGGGCCCGAAGGCGGTGGTGGTGCACGACGTTCCGCTGCTCGCCGAGGAGCGGCTCTCGCACCGCTATCGCGCGGTGATCGTGGTGGACGCCTCGGACGAGACCCGGCTGGCGCGGCTGACCGGGGCGCGCGGGATGAGCGAGGTGGACGCCAGGGCCCGGATGGGCGCCCAGGCCGGCCGGGAGGAACGGCTGGCGATCGCGGACTTCGTGCTCGACAACGACGGAACGCTGGAGGAACTCGACGCCCAGGTCGAGGAGTTGTGGCCCCGGCTGGTGGAGCTGGCCGAGGAGGGCTGAGGCTCCGGCGGGCGCGGCGAACCCGTGGCGGCGCCGGCGTTCGGGGCGCTACCGTGGGTGTTATGGAGCTTCAGTCCGCCATCGCCCTGGTCACCGCAGCCGCCGGCAGCGTCGCCAACGAGGCCGGGCGTCATGCCTGGGAGTCGCTGCTGTCCCTCACCCGTCGCATCACCGGCCGGGCCGATCCCGACCCGGACGACACGAAGTCGGTGCGGGTGCTGGTGGGGGAGATCAGGGATCGGGCCGAGGCGGACAAGGAGTTCGCCGACCAGCTGCGCGACTGGGCGCGCACCCACAAGCCGGCGCTGGACGCCCAGCAGAGCACCGTGAACAACGTGATCGCGGGGGAGGCCCAGGTCACCGGGCCGGTGGTCCAGGCGCAGAACATCACGGGGCCGGTCACCTTCGGTTCCTGACGCCGCGACGGGGCCGCCCGGATCGGACGGGGCTTCGCGGCTCGCCGGGCCCGGCGGCGCCGCGTCAGCCGGTCCGCTCGGGCTTCAGGCGAGCCTTGGCGCGGGAGCGGAGCCGCCGCAGCCGGCGGCGGATGCGGTGCAGGCGCGGGTTCTGCTCGCGTTCCTCGCGGGAGACCCGGTCCAGTTCCCTGGCCAGGTTGGCGGAGCGCCGTTCGGTGTCCAGCTCGTCCAGCAGCCGGTCCACCTCGGCGAGCATCGAGCCGTGCCACTGCCACTGTTTGGGGTGCTCCCGCACGCGGGTCAGCAGGAGTTGGGCGACGTGTTCGCGGCTGATCCTGGCCGCGTCGAGTTCGACCTCAAGAAACGCCTCGGCCTCGTCGGCGGTGCTGCTGACCTGACTGGTGATCAGCGTCGCGAAGCTGTCCACCGCGCCCGCGAGGTTGCTGAGCAGTTCCCGCACGGCGGGCGCCACGTCCTCGGGGAAGAGCGGCTGGTCGCCGCGCCTGGCGGCGAGGTCGGTCAGGTTGCGGGAGAGGGTGCGCAGGATCACCGCGCAGACCTCCAGGGTGTCGAGGCCGGTGCGCAGCACGATTCTGGTGAGCACCGGCTCCTTGGCCCTCGGGTTGAAGCGCAGGCTCTCCTCGGCCTGGGTCAGGGAGGCGTCCACCTGGGCCACGTCGTGGTCGAGCTGGCGGGCCTCCTCCAGCTTGTCGGAGAGCTTGGGGAGCCTGGGTTCCCGCTCGTCGGCCTCCTCGCTGAGCCGCACGAGGAGTTGACGCATCCGCCGGGCCTGTTCCTCGATGTCGTCGCCGGCCGAGCGCACCCAGACGGGCGGGATGAAGACCAGGTTGAACAGCAGCCCGACCACCGCGCCGATCACCGTCTCCACGACCCGGTCCAGGGCGGTCGCGGCGACCTGGGTCACGCCGAGCACCAGCATGGCGCTGATCGCGACCTCGGGGACGAACTCGCTGACCCGCACCAGGTGACCGACCGTCAGCGCGGCCAGGATCAGCAGCCCGAGGCTCCACCAGGTGAGGCCGACCACGGCGCTGAAGGCGGAGGCCAGCAGCACGCCGGTGACCACCGCGTTGACCCGGCGCACGCCGGTGGTGATGGTGGCGTAGAGGGTGACCTGCACGACCAGGAGCGCGGTGAGGGGGGCCAGCAGGGGCGCGGTGACGTCCGTGAGCCGGAGCGCGGCCAGGTAGGCGAGGGTCGCGGCGGCGGAGGACCGGAGGGTCTGGACCACCACGGGCTCGCCACGCCGCTTGGCGAGATCGATGATCTGCTCGGAGACATCCGGCATATATCTCCCCTTTCGCTCCCTGTGGTGTTTTTCGGGTAACACCTGACAAGAAGATGTCATCTGCCGGCTCCGAGGGAGCGAATCCCGGGGAGATCTGCGCGTCCCGGCTCGTGCGGGGGCGCGGGGAGCGGGGGCCGGCCGGCTCAGGAGGCGGTCGTCAGCCGCATCAGGGTGAGCATCTCGTTCTGCAACTCGGCCGTGAAGGGCTCGTCCTCCGCGCCGTGGCGCGGCACCAGCGGAACGCCCAGTCGGCCGCCGCCGGTCAGCCAGGCGTTGAAGGTGCGCATCAGCAGAATGAACTGCGCGGCCGGTAACCGGGCGCGTAGCGCCTCCACATAGGGGACGAGCTGCGTGGGTTCGGTGGCGTTGTGGCTCATGGATCTATCGTGCGGTGCCGGGCGCGCGGAGGGAAGAACGCGCCCACCTCGGAGAACGGGCGCCGGTCCGGCCGTCGTCCGCGCTCCGGCGGGGGCCGGTCCGCGCTCCAGCCGGGCCCGTCCGCGCCCCCGCCGGGCCTCGACGATGATGGGGGGATGCGACTGGAGGCGATCACCTGGGAGAAGCTGGCCGCCGCCCTCGCCGAGGGGGTGCTCGCCCCGGAGGTCGAGCCCGGGACATGGCGGCGGATGCTGCTCGACGGGGCCCCGGCGGCCGGCGGCGAACGGCTGGCCCACGCCGTCGCTGAGGAGCTGCGGGTGCGGGGCCGCTCGGCGCTCGTGGTGGACGCGGCCGGCTTTCTGCGCGCGGCCTCGCTGCGGTACGAGTTCGGCCGGCAGGACCCGGACTCCTACCGGGAGTCCTGGCTGGACGTCGGTGCGCTCTGGCGGGAGGTGCTGACGCCGCTGGACCCCGGCGGCAGCGGGCGGGTGCTGCCCGATCTGTGGGACGCGGAGCGGGACCGGGCCACCCGCAGCCCGTATGTCGAACTCCCGCCGGGCGGTGTGCTGTTGCTCCATGGCACCTTTCTGCTGGGGCGATGGTTTCCCGCCGATCTGACGGTCCATCTCGACCTCTCCGAGGGCGCGCTGGCGCGGCGCACCCCGGCGGAGGAGCGGTGGACGTTGCCCGCCTTCGCCCGGTACGCGGCGGAGGAGGAGCCGTTGCGGGCCGCCGACGTGGTGGTGCGGATGGACCATCCCGACCGCCCGGCGTGGAGCGGGCCGCGCCGGGACGGCTGACCGGGCCTCGTCCCCCGGGGCGGGAAGTCGACCGAACGGGCCCGTCCCCGCGCGCGAGCTGACACACTGGGTGCTCGTACCGTCAGCGCACAGTAAGCAGGGAGTTGACGCGTGGACGACGCCGTCAGGCCGTACACCAGGGACGAAGTGCTGCACGCCGTGGCGCTGATCAAGGCCCATCTGGCCGAGGACGAGGAGGCGGTGCGGGCGCTCCAGGACGAGTCGGACGAGAGCGCGCGCCAGTGCGCCCGCTCCATGTTCGCGTTGGCGCACCTCATCGTCTTCGGGCAGGTCATCCCCGACATGTGGGTGGTGCGGCGGAAGGTCGACTTCGGCGACACCGGCCGGGTGCCCGAACTCAACCTGGCCATCCATGTGTTGAAGCGGATGGAGGAGCGCGTCGCGCTCGCCCATGTCCATCCGGTGGTGGGCGCGCTCTCGGCGGGCGACGTGATGGACCTGATCGTGCAGTGCACCGGCACCGCGATGGCCGACGTGCCACGCTTCCTCGACGGCATCCGGGAACGCGTGCTGCGTTCGATGGAGCCCTGAGCCCCAGGGCCGTCACCTCCCCTCTCAACTCCCCTGTCACCGGCCGGGGTTCGACCGTTCCCCACGCTAAGGCCCGCCACTGACAACGGAGGTGGACGGCGGCGATACCGTGTGCCCATGGATCGCACCCAGGCAGACGAGATACATGGTCGTTATGGAGCCACCGCCACCGTCGAGGTGGAGCCACGCCGCATAGGGCGCGTGCGCACCGAGTACGCGCCGGAGCCCGACGGCGATCCGGACCCCGGGGAGATCGTCTGGACCTGGGTGCCCTACGAGGAGCGGGACGGCCGGGGCAAGGACCGGCCGGTGCTGGTGGTGGCGCGCGAGGCGGACCGGGAGACCCTGCTGGCCGTGCAGTTGACGAGCCGGGACCGGGACCGCGACGACGAGTGGCTGCCGCTCGGCTCCGGGCCGTGGGACCGCACGGGCCGCGACTCCTGGGTGCATCTGGAGCGCGTGTTGCGTGTCCACCCGGACGGGATGCGCCGGGAGGCGTGCGCGCTTGACCGCGCGCGGTTCAACCGCGTCGTGCACAACCTCCAGGCGCGCCACGGCTGGCGCTGAGCGCGCCCGCCCGCGTTCCCCTCCGCCCTTCGGAACACCGATGCAGACCGACATACCGGACCCGCTCGACGCCCCCGGTTCCCCCGCCGCCCCCGGCACCGGCGGCGTCTCCCGTTCCCCTTTCCGCTCACTACCGGCCGCGCCGGCCCACCCGTTGACCGGTCACCGCTATGTGGTGCTCGACTGCGAGACCACCGGCTTCGAGCCCGAGCGCGGCGACCGGATGGTCTCGCTCGCGCTCGTCACCGTCGTCGACGGCCGGGTCACCGACCGCTGGACCAGCCTGCTCGACCCGGGACGGGACACCGGACCCGTCCACATCCACGGGATCACCAAGGCCCAGAGCACCACGGCGCCGCGCTTCGTCGAGGTGCTGCCCGCGATCCTCGACCGGCTCGACGGCGCGGTCCTCGTGGCCCACAACGTCGGCTTCGACCTGCGCTTCCTCGTCATGGAGCTGGAGCTGGCCGGCGCCGGGCCCGTTCCCGAGACCAGCCTCGACACCCTCACCCTGGCCCGCCGCTATCTCCCGGAGCTGGCCAACCACCGGCTGACCACCTGCGTCGCCTCGTTGGGCCTGCCGCACCGGGCGCACCGCGCCGACTCCGACGCCGAGGTCACCGCCGCGCTGCTGCTCGAACTCCTCGACCGCGCCGCCGCCGACGGGCACACCGACCTGGACGGGCTCGCCGAGCCGAGCGCCGAGGTGCTGCGTCGCGAGCGCCGCAGGCGCGCCCGCTGCGACGCCGAGACCCCGGGGCTGAGCCGGGCGCACCGCGGCGCCCACGAGGTGATCGCGGCCTGGCGCGACGGGGTCGCCGCCTGGCGCGCGGCGCTGGCCACCCTCCAGGAGGAGGGCTGCCCCGAGGCCGGACGGCTGTGGGGCTGGTTCGGCGGAACGCTCACGTCCCCGACCGCCGCCTTCGGCCGGCCGCGCCCCGAGTGGGCGCGGGAGGCGCTGCGGACCGCGCTCAACCTGCTGCTCGCCGACCCCGAGACCCGCAGGGACGACGTGGCCCAGCCCGTGACCTGGCTGGCCGCGCTCGACCAGGGGGCAGAGAGCCCGGACCATCTGCTGGGCCTCTTCCCCGAGACGGCGGCCGCCATCGCCGCCCTGCCGGACTGCGGTCGGTGCTGGTCCTGCGTGACCCTCGGCCTGTGCGCCACCGGCAGCGCGGGGGCCGCCCTGGTCTCGCACTACGGCGCCGACCCGGCCTGGGTCGACGAGCTGTCCGCCGCGCTTCCGCTGCTGCGCGCCGCCGGGGACCTCGCGGCCCTGGGGCGCGCGGCCCGGTACGCGGGGCAGGGAATGGAGCGGCGGGGGCGCGTGGCCGAGGCGATGCGCCTGTGGCAGTGGGCGGTGGACGAGGGGGTGCGCGACCCGGTGGTCTTCAACCGGCTCTCCCTCGGCCACGAGCGCCTCGGCGAGGACCGCGCCGCGCTGACCGTCTGCGAGCGTGGGCTGAGCCACCGCCGCGACGAGGGGGCCCGCGCCGTCTGGGAGACGCTGACCCGGCGCGCCGAGCGCTGCCGGAGGCGGCTCGCCGGGCTTCCGGTGCCGACCGTTCCCGAGCCGGAGGCGCCGGACGGATGATCCACGGCCTAGGGTCGGTGTCCCCGGCCCGCCGCATCGCGCCAAGCCGAGTGCCGGGACCTGTTTCCGGCTTCCGCTCCGACCCGAGGAGACCGTGGTGACCGACCAGCTGCCCCCGATGCCCCTGGACTGGCGACGCGCCCTGGCCATCGTGGCTCACCCGGACGACCTGGAGTACGGCGCCTCCGGGGCCGTCGCCGAGTGGACCGAGAGCGGGCGCGAGGTCGCGTATGTGCTGGTCACCAGGGGCGAGGCCGGCATCGACGGCATCCCGCCCGAGGAGTCGGCCCGGGTGCGGGAGGCCGAGCAGCGGGCCAGCGCGGCGGCCGTCGGGGTGCGGACGGTGGAGTTCCTCGACCACCGCGACGGGGTCGTCGAGCCCGGTCTCGCGCTCCGCGCCGACCTGGCGGCGGCCGTCCGCCGGCACCGGCCCGAACTGCTGATCACCCTCAACCACCACGACACCTGGGGCGGCACCGCCTGGAACACCCCCGACCACCGCACCGTGGGGCGTGCCGTGCTGGACGCGGCGGGGGACGCCGGGAACCGCTGGATCTTCCCCGACCAGCTGGGCGAGGGCGGCCTCGAACCCTGGGACGGGGTCCGCTGGGTGGCCGTGGCGGCCTCGCCCCGGCCCACCCATGCCCAGCCGCTGAGCGAGGCCGCCCTGGAGCGGGGCATCGCCTCGCTGGTCGAGCACGGCGCCTATGTCACCGGCCTCGGCGAGCCCGACCCGGCCGCCTACGCTCGGGAGCTGCTGACGGGCGCCGTCGACGCGGCGGCCCCGCGCTTCGGCGGCCGGCGCTGCACCACGTTCGAGGTCTTCCCCCGCTGAGACGGTCCGGGCCACCGGGCCCCAGACGGGTTCCCGGGGGCCTTTCCGAGCCCTTCTCGACGCCCTCGCGGTGAGGCCCGACACATCCCTTTCGGCGCCTACGACCGCGATTAGGAGAGGAAAGGGACCAAGGTCCCGGGACTTTTGTCATCCCACGCCGGGAATTTCGTCCGGCGCGCCGACCGACTTCCGGACGGTCCGGGAAAAGCGCAGGTGAGCGGCGGTGGCATCGCCGCATCGGGCGCGGAAGCGTGCCCGGGGGAGGCCTTTCCGCATTCCGTGAAGGGAGCGTCCAGGGCCTTTGTTCCCGCCCTTCTCGCTACGGGATCGGATAGTAAGAGGGGGTCTTGTGCCGGGGTGAATTGCCCGTTATCAATGAGATTCGCCCGGTCGCTTTCGGTCGGGATGTCCCCGAATCGCAGAGGTTGTTCTTCCATGCTGAACACCACCACGACCACCACCCTGAACCGCGCCCCCAAGTCGCTCCGTGCCCGTGCCGCCGCCGCCGTGGTGGCCGGCGTGTGCGCCACGGTCGCCCTGTCCGGTGCGGCTGTGGCGGCCGAGGGCGGGAGCAGCACCCAGGCCGACGTGTTCGCCTCGCACTCCACCGCCGAACTCGCCGAGACCACCCATGGCCAGGCCCAGCACGCGGCAACCGCGTCGAGCCAGGAGGCCAAGGACAGCAAGGCCGACGACAGGCCGAAGGCCGAGGACTGGGTCTCGCCGATCGCGGGCGACTACGAGCTGTCGGCGACGTATGGCAACAGCGGTGACCGGTGGGCGAGCAAGCACAGTGGTCAGGACTTCGCGGTGCCGAACGGTACCGAGGTGAACGCGGTGCACGAGGGCACCGTGGTCAAGGCCGGTGGCAACGGCGCCGGTGACGGTCCCGCCTACGGCAACGCCGTGGTGATCGACCATGGTGACGGCACCTTCACCCAGTACGCGCACCTGTCCAAGGTCGAGGTGGCCGTGGGTGACGAGGTGGACACCGGTGAGGAGATCGCGCTGTCGGGTAACACCGGTAACAGCAGCGGCCCGCACCTCCACTTCGAGGTCCGCACCACCGCCGACTACGGCTCGGCCATCGACCCGATGAAGTTCCTGCGTGACCAGGACGCGGACGTGTGAGTCGGTCGACCGCCGGTTGACCTCCGGGTCGACCTCCCGACCGCCCCCCGGACGACCCCGGCGCGGCCCCGCTAGCGGGGCCCGCCGACCGGGTCACCCTCCCCGGCGGCGGCCCGCCTGGCGGCACACTCCCCACGGAGCGCCGGGTAGGCCGCCGCTATCGCGTCCCAGCACCGCCCGGTGAGCAGCCGCCGCCCCTCGGCCCGGCTCTCACCGGGCGGCAGCGCGTTCAGCAGCTCCTCGTGCGGCGCCAGCCGGTCCAGCAGCCAGCGCACCTCCCAGTGCGCCAGCTCGGCCGGCGTCAGCTCCGCGGCCGTGACCGCCCGGGGCCGGTGCCCCCAGGAGCGCGCCGCCCGGCCCGCGTCCCACAGGTTGCGGTGCGCCACCGCCCGCTCCGCCAGCTCCGCCTCGGAGAGCCGGGGGAGGCTCAGCTCCGCCGCCCGGATCGCGGCCAGCCCCTCGGCCCTCCTCCTGGCCTGCGCCTCGCGCTGCGCGCTGGCCCGCCGCCGACGCAGCCGGAGGGCGGCGACGAACTCGGGCAGCCGCTCCGTCTCCCTGACCCGGTCGCTCAGATACAGCTCGACCGGGCTGGTGCGGTCGGGCTCGCCGAGGAAGGAGCGCACCAGCAGCGGCGTCCAGCCCCTGGCCCGCAGGGCCTCCAGGGAGCAGTAGGTGATCGCCGGCCGATCCTGGGACAGCGTCATCGTCGCCTCCTTGCCCTGGGTCCCGGCCGCCCCGGGCGCCCGGGACGGCAGCGGCTCGCGCGCCGTCGCGGGCCGCCCGGACCGTCAGTATCGGCGGGAGTGACGGTGATCGCCTCCGCGCCCAAGCCGGAACGGCACCCGCGCGGGGGCCCGTGGGGCGCGGCGAACGCCCCCGCTCACCGCAGGGTCAGCGGGGTCTCGGAGGAGAGGCGGGAGAGCTTCTCCGGATTCCTGACGTAGTACAGCCCGGTGATGCGGGCCTTCTCGACGCGGATCGCCAGCACACCGTCGATCTCGCCGTCCAGGCGAACGATCAGCGCCGGATTGCCGTTGACCAGCGTCGGCTCGCCGCTGGCCGCGCTGCCGACCTTGGCCAGGCCGCCGAAGAGCAGGCGGGCCACCTTGTCGGCGCCGGCGATCGGCCGGGGCGCGGCCCGCCGGACCCCGCCGCCGTCGCCCACCAGCACGACGTCGGGCGCGAGCACGTCGAGCACGCCCTGGAGGTCGCCGGTCTCGAACGCCCGCCGGAACGACTCCAGCGCGGCCCGGGTCTCCGCGGCCGAGGCCGTCTCGCGGGGACGGCGGGCGTCGACATGCCGCCGCGCGCGGTGCGCGATCTGGCGCACCGCCGCCGGCGTCCTGTCGACGGCGCGCGCGATCTCCTCGTAGCTCACCTCGAAGACCTCGCGCAGCACGAAGACCGCCCGCTCGGTCGGCGCGAGCGTCTCCAGCACGTGCAGGAGCGCCATCGACAGGCTCTCGGCGAGTTCGACGTCCTGCGCCACGTCGGGGGCGGTGAGCAGCGGCTCGGGCAGCCAGGAGCCCACATACGACTCCTTGCGGCGCTTCAGGGCGCGCAGCCAGTTGAGCGACTGCCGGGTGGTGATCCGGACCAGGTAGGCGCGCTGGTCGCGCACCCGGTCCAGGTCGACCCCGGACCAGCGCAGCCAGGTCTCCTGGAGAACGTCCTCCGCGTCGGCCGCCGATCCGAGGATCTCGTAGGCGACGGTGAACAGCAGGTTGCGATGGGCGAGGAACGCCTCGGTCGCCGGGTCCGACGCGTTCCCCGCGCCGCGCTCCGTGGGCTCGCTCACGTTCCCCGCCCTCTCTTCCTCTCGATCGGGGTTCACGGACCCGCGCTCAGGCCGCGCGGCCGCTGCCCGTCGGGGCGCCCTCGCCCTGGGCGCGCAGCAGTTGCTGGCGCTTGCCGTCCTTGACCCATATGTCGCGCGCCCCCGGCTTGCGGCCCTCGTGCGCGAGCTGCTTGACGGTGCTCGCGCACACGAACTCCTTGAGTTTCGCCCCCGGGCGGCCCCCGAGGTGGAGCCGGAGCGCGACGTCGTTCCGGTGCGCGAACTGGAAGATCCCGGCGCGACGCCCCAGGCTGAGGCACTGGCCGGCGAATCCGACGGCGACATCCGCCGGCTCCTCGCCCGCGATCCGGCTGAGCACCGTCTCGGCGGCCTGCGGGCCCAGCTGGACGGCCGACTGGCAGCCCATCCGGAACGGCAGGTCCGAGGGGGCCGCCGAGTCGCCGGCCGCCACGATCCGGTCGTCGTCCACGCTGGTCAGCGTCTCGTTGGTGATCAGGCGCCCCAGCTCGTCGGTGGTCAGCCCGCTGCGGGCGGCCAGGTCCGGCACGCCGAACCCCGTGGTCCAGACGGTCACCTCGCTGGGCAGCTCCCGGCCGTCGTCGAGCCGCACCGCGTCCCGCGTCACGGCCCGCACCACGGTGCCGGGGCCGTCGAGCACCGTCACGCCCAGCCGGGACAGCTGCCGGGCGACCGAGCGGCGGCCCTTCGGGTGCAGATAGGGGCCGAGGACCCCGCCACAGACCAGGGTCACGGCCCGGCCCTCCTCCGCCAGCTCGGCGGCGGTCTCGATGCCGGCCGGGCCGGCCCCGACCACCGTCAGCGCGGCCGTCGTCGGCAGCCCATCGACAACCTGCCGCAGCCGCTGCGCCTCCTCCAGGCCGGCGACCGGGTAGGCGAACTCGGCCGCGCCCGGCACCCCCGACCCGGTGCTGCCGCTGCCCACCGCGTAGACCAGGTAGTCGTAGCGGACGGGGCTCCCGGCCACCAGCGTCAGCTCGCGCGCCGCCGCGTCGATGCGCTCCACGCTGTCCACCAACAGCCGGACGCGGGCGTTGAGCAGCTTGGGGTAGTCGACCACCGCGTCGTGGCTACCGCCGACGACCTGGTGCAGGCGGATGCGTTCCACGAAGGTCGGGCGTGGGTTGATCAGGGTCACGGTCACGTCGTCGCGCCGCGTCAGGCGGTTCGCCGCCATGACGCCCGCGTACCCGCCGCCGATGACGACGACCTCGGTGTTCTCGGCCATGGTGTCTCCTCCGTTGCCAGGGGTCGTAATGAAGACACCGGGCCTTCGGCCGCTGTGACACGAGGCGGCTCGCGTGTGAGCCGGATCACCCAGGGAGGATGCGGGGATCAGAAGAGCGGGCTGGGCAACACCCCCTCCAGGGCCAGCAGTTGGCGCTTGGTCTCCAGGCCGCCGCCGAGGCCGCCTATGCCCCCGTCGGAGGTCACCACCCGGTGGCAGGGCACGACCACCGGCAGGGGATTGGCCCCATCGCCGCGCCCACCGCCTGGGCGGCCCCCGGCTCGCCGACCCGGCGCGCCAGGTCCTGGTACGAGACGACGGTGCCCAGGGGGCACGCCGGTGGCCAGCTCCCGCAGGACCCGCTCGGTGAAGCCGGACGCCAACGACCAGTCCAGCGCCAGCTCGAAGGCGCGCAGCCGCCCCGCGAAGTAGGCCGCCAGCTGGCCGGCGGCCTCCGTCAGCAGCGGGTGTCCGGCCTCCGCCGGCACCGGCCGCACGCCCAGCCCCCTGGCCAGGGCGGACAGTGCGGACCGCACCCGGCGCGCGTCGGCGTGGAAGACCACCCGGACCAGCCCGAGCCCCGTCGCGGCCAGCAGCAGCGGCCCGATCGGGGTCCGCTCCACGGACCAGACGCAGTCCTTCTCCTCACTCATGCCGGGCAGCTTAGGGCGCCCCACTGACAACGCACCGGCCGTCGCCCGTTCCGCCGTCCCCTCGCAGGTCAGCGGCCCGGGCCCGGCACGCGGCTCCGGCCCGGGCCCGGCAGGCGGGCGCCGCGTTCGTTCAGTCCCGCAGCGCCGCCCGCACCACGTCGGGGACGTCGGAGATGATGCCGTCCACGCCCAGCTCGGCGACCCGGTTGGCCAGCTCGCCGTCGTTGACCGTCCAGGTGTAGACCTTCAACGGCCGGCCGTGCGGCCCGCGCACCGACTGGACGCTCGCCACGTACTCCTCGGTGAGGTCGGCGTGCCGGGGGTTGATCTGGTCGGCGAACTCCGCGTACTCCGGGATCTCCTCGACCGGCGGGGTCCCCAGGAAGCCGGTCTCCACCCGGGGCGCCAGCTCGTGGACGGTGCGCACCGAGTCGGCGTTGAAGCTCTGGAGCACCACCCGCTGCCCCGGGTACCACTCGCGGAGCCAGCCCCGCTCGCCCAACTCGTCCAGGATCTCCGCCTCGATGCCCGGGTACAACTCGGGGGACTTCAGCTCCAGCAGCAGCCGCTGCCGGTTGTCGCCCAGTTCGTCGAGGAACTCGGTCAGCGTCGGCACCGGCTCGCCCGCGAACTCCTCGCCGAACCAACTGCCCGCGTCCAGCCGGGAGATCTCCTCGGCGGTGAAGTCCGCCACCCGCCAGGGCGCACGGTCGGGGAAGACCTCCTCCACGTTGGTCGTCCGGGCCAGGGTGGTGTCGTGCATCAGCACCAACTCGCCGTCCCTGGTGCGCTGCACGTCGGTCTCGACCCAGGTGGTGCGGGTCTCGGCGGCGGCCTCGGCGGCCGCCACGGTGTTCTCCGGCGCGTAGCCCGAGGCGCCCCGGTGGGCCACCAGCAGCGGGCCGCGCTCGGGCCATCCCGCCGTGACCGCCGCCGTCCGCACGCCGCCGGTCGAGGCGGCCTCGGCGCTGCTGGGGGAGGTGCTGCCGGGCAGCGAGGTCACCGGCACCACGGTGAGGGCGATGGCGCCGAGAAGCCAACCGGGCCAGCCGGCGGTGACGTTGCTCATGAGGAACTCCTCGCATCCGTGTGGGGAACGCGGGGAGCTTGCCCGCCCGGGGGAAACCTTCGGGTGCGCGAACGGTGACTGTCAGTTGAACAGCGTGAGACCTCGGGGGGCGACATTTCGGCGGCGCGTCGGTTGTCAGTGGGGGGTCGTACGGTGGGGTACATGCGGCCCGTCTCAGATATCCCACGCACCTCGACCCCCTTCGAGGTGGTCAGCCCCTACCAGCCCAGCGGCGACCAGCCGGCGGCCATCGCCGAGCTGGAGAAGCGCGTCAGGGGCGGTGAGAAGGACGTCGTCCTGCTCGGCGCCACCGGCACCGGCAAGTCGGCGACCACGGCCTGGATGATCGAGCGGCTGCAACGCCCCACCCTGGTGATCGCGCCGAACAAGACGCTGGCGGCCCAGCTGGCCAACGAGTTCCGCGAGCTGCTGCCGAACAACGCGGTCGAGTACTTCGTCTCGTACTACGACTACTACCAGCCTGAGGCGTACGTCCCGCAGACGGACACCTACATCGAGAAGGACTCCTCGATCAACGAGGAGGTCGAGCGGCTGCGGCACAGCGCGACCAACTCGCTGCTCACCCGGCGCGACGTGGTGGTCGTGGCGTCCGTCTCCTGCATCTACGGCCTGGGCACCCCGCAGGAGTACGTGGACCGCATGGTGCCGCTGCGGGTCGGCGAGGAGATCGACCGGGACGCCCTGCTGCGTCGCTTTGTCGACATCCAGTACGCGCGCAACGACGTGGCGTTCACCCGGGGCACCTTCCGCGTCCGGGGCGACACCATCGAGATCTTCCCGGTCTACGAGGAACTGGCCGTCCGGATCGAGATGTTCGGCGACGAGATCGAGGCGCTCTCCACGCTCCATCCGATCACCGGTGAGGTCATCTCGACCGAGGACCACCTCTATGTCTTCCCCGCCTCGCACTATGTCGCGGGACCCGAGCGGATGGAGCGGGCCATCGCCGGGATAGAGGCCGAGCTGGCGGAGCGGCTGGAGACCCTGGAGCGGCAGGGCAAGCTGCTGGAGGCCCAGCGGCTGCGGATGCGCACCACCTACGACATCGAGATGATGCGCCAGATCGGCAGCTGCGCCGGCATCGAGAACTACTCGCTGCACATCGACGGCCGCGAGACCGGCTCCCCGCCGTACACCCTGCTCGACTACTTCCCGGACGACTTCCTGCTGGTCATCGACGAGTCGCACAACACGGTCCCGCAGATCGGCGCGATGTACGAGGGCGACGCCTCGCGCAAGCGCACCCTGATCGACCACGGCTTCCGGCTGCCCTCCGCGCTGGACAACCGGCCGCTGCGCTGGGAGGAGTTCCTGGAGCGGATCGGGCAGACGGTCTATCTCTCGGCCACCCCCGGCTCCTACGAGCTGTCGCGCGGCGACGGCGTGGTGGAGCAGATCATCCGGCCGACCGGCCTGGTCGACCCGGAGGTCGTGGTCAAGCCGACCGAGGGCCAGATCGACGACCTGGTGCACGAGATCCGGCTGCGCGCCGAGCGCGACGAGCGCGTCCTGGTCACCACGCTCACCAAGAAGATGGCCGAGGACCTCACCGACTACTTCCTGGAGCTGGGCATCCGCGTCCGCTATCTCCACAGCGACGTGGACACCCTGCGCCGGGTGGAGCTGCTCCGCGAGCTGCGGGCCGGCGAGTTCGACGTGCTGGTCGGGATCAACCTGCTGCGGGAGGGCCTCGACCTGCCCGAGGTGTCGCTGGTCGCCATTCTCGACGCGGACAAGGAGGGCTTCCTGCGCTCCGGCACCTCGCTGATCCAGACCATCGGCCGGGCCGCGCGGAACGTCTCGGGCCAGGTTCACATGTACGCGGACCGGATGACCCCGGCGATGGAGCGCGCCATCGACGAGACCAACCGGCGGCGGGCCAGGCAGCTCGCCTACAACAAGGAGCGCGGCATCGACCCGCAGCCGCTGCGGAAGAAGATCAACGACATCGTGGCCGCCATCGCCCGCGAGGAGGTCGACACCCAGCAGCTGCTGGGCACCGGCTTCCGGGTCGAGGCCGGCCGGGGCAAGGCCCCGGTGCCCAGCGTGCCGTCCGGCGGCGGCAAGGGCGCCGGTGCCGGTGCGGGCAGGGGGAAGCAGACCGGGGAGCTGACCGACCGCCCGGCGGCCGAACTGGCCGAGACCATCGAGCAGCTCACCGAGCGGATGCGGGCGGCGGCGGCGGAGCTTCAGTTCGAGATCGCGGCCCGGCTGCGGGACGAGGTCTCCGAGATGAAGCGGGAGCTGCGGCAGATGAAGGAGGTCGGCCTGAGCTGAGCCGCGCCGCCGTCGTCGCCGTCCCAGTCACGGGGAGTGTGAAGCGGCGGCGCGGCCGGGGGCGGGATCGGCGCCCCGCCCCCGGCCGTGTTCTCACCGGTTCTCCCGGTCCTTCGACACCGTCAGCGGCGGGTGATCTCCACCGTGGCCCGGCTGGTCTCCCCGTTGACCGTCACCTCCAGGGTGACCTCGCCCGGGCGTAGCCCGGTCAGTTCGCCGGTGGCCGGGTCGAAGGCGGCCACCGCCCGGGGGCCGGCCTCGTCCGCCGGCCCCAGGTGAAGGCCGCGCGAGCCGGACCAGTCGGCGCTGACCAGCGGCCCGACGGGCACCTCGCGGGGGCCGCCCGCGCCGTCCTGGGTCACCACGGCGGCCGCCTCACCGGTGCCGCGCACCGGCAGGGAGTCGGGCGCGGTCAACGCCAGACCGTCGACGCGGGCCATGGTGCGCACCGAGAGCCAGTCGGGTCCTGGACGCTCCGGCGACCGCCGGACCTCGGCCTGCTCCGAGCGCGAGACCGGGTCCACCCCGACCAGGGACCAGCCGTTGAAGCCGCCCACCTCGGGCACGGTCGCCGGCTCCTTGCCGGCGTTGCCATTGATCACAAACGGCACGCCGTCCAGTCGATAGGTGTCAAAGATCCCCACGTGCGCGCCGAGATAGACCACACCCTTGCCGCTGCGCTGGCGGAACTCGGTCAACCACCGCTCCAGCAGCGCCGCCTCCCAGCGGTCGGTGAGCTGGCTGGCGGGCTGGGCCATGGTGTCCCTGGGCGGCACATGGCCGACCACCACCACCGAGGTGATCGACCGGTCCTCGGCCGCGTCGTCCAACTGGGCGCGCAGCTCCCGGATCTGGGCGAAGCCGCCGCCCCGCAGGGTCAACGCCGAGGTGTCCAGGGTGAGGAAACGCGTTCCCCGGTGATCGAAGGTCAGCTGCGGATCGCCGAACTCACCGCGGAAGTTGTCGATCGAGCCGCCCATCACCTCGTGGTTGCCCGGCACGTAGTACCAGGGCAGGTCGTCGCCCAGCTCCTCCTCGATCACCGTTCGGGCGAACGCCAGGTCCTCCGGCGCCCCCTCGTCCACCAGGTCCCCGTTGATCAGCACGAAGTCCGGGTCGGCGGCCCTGGCCTCGCGCAGGCTCCGCCGGGCCGAGGCGACCAGCTCGCTCTCCGGGGCCCGCGCCACGAACTGCGCGTCCGAGACCACGGCGAAGCGCCACTCCCGCCCGTCGGTCCCGGCGGCCGTGTCGATCAACGGCTCGGCGCCGCGCGGCCGTTCGGGCAGCTCCACCTCGGGCGGCGTCAACGCGCGCAGCTCGTCGATGACCACCTCGCTGACGTAGCTCTGGTCCGGCCGGGTCTCCGCCAGATAGAACCGGTGCACCGACACCGGATAGGCCGTGCCCTGCGGCACCTCGAACGTCAGCTGCCGCCACCCCTCGAAGTCGAGGTGCTCGGCCCGCAGCACCTGGTCGGTGCCCCGGGCGTCCCGCAGCTGGAGCGAGGGCCAGGCGCCCCGACCGTCGCCGCGCACCCACAGGGTGAACCGCGCGGGCTGGCCCGGGACTTCGAGGGCGGCGGGGGGATGGACATAGGCCGCCCTGGTCGCGGTGGACAGCGAGAAGTCGTAGGACAGCCGCAGCCCCGCCCCCTCCCGGCCCTCCGGCTCGGGCGCCACCGAGCCGTCGGCCCTGGCGTGGTCGAAGGTCCACTCGTCGGCGTCCGAGAAGTCGGCGACGGCGGTGTCGTCCAGGCCCACCGTGACGGCCAGTTGAGTGGTGACCTCCCCGACCGAGACCGTCACCAGCCCGGACGCCGACTCATGCTCCCCGGCGGTGACCGTGAACCCGCCGCCGGCCGCGTCCGGTTCGACGGTGAACAGCGACGCGTCGTAGTCGAGCCGCACGTCCGTCGGCTCGATCGGCGCCGAGGTGCCCGCCGCGTCCACCCCCAGGACGCCGAACGTGCCGACGGCCCCCGGGCCGGCCAGCCCCAGCCGTCGGGTGCTGGTCGAGATCTCCGTCAACTCGCCGACGACGGTCAGTTCGGTCGTCCCCTCGGCGCGCCGTTCCTGGGCGCTGACCTCGACCGTTCCCGGAGCGCCGGCCCGGAAGACGCCGTCGCGCACGGTGCCGACCCGGGCCCGGTCGGAGTGCCAGCGCGGCCTCGCCTCGGCCGGGCCATAGGTCTCGTCATGGCCGATGGCCGTCAACTCCCTGGTCAGGCCGGGGAAGACCCGTTCGGGGTGCCCGCCGGCCACCGGGTCGGCCGTGGGCGCCAGCGCCGGGTCGGCGACCGTGGCCACGCGCAGCCCGGACAGCTCGCCGCTGCCGGTCGGGGTGGTGATGGCCAGCCCGTTGGGCACCTCGCGCTCCGCGCCGTCCGAGGGGCTGTTGACCAACTCGGGCCCGGCCGCGCCGGGAAGCCTGGCCAGCAGGGTGCTGGAGCCGCCGCCGTCGAGGTTGAGCGCGTTGTGGGCGCCGAGGTCGGCCATCATCACGGCCAGCTCGGTCAGCGTGGTGCCGCCGGAGTGGGCCTGCCGCCCCTCCACGCTCAGCACGAACATCCGCTGCCCGTCGCGGGAGAAGCCGACGGCGGTGCGCGGCGCTGTCGGGTTGTTGGGCAGGCCCTCCCAGTTCTGCGGCTCGCCGTCCACCACCAGCAGGCCGCGCCCGCCCACCGCCGTGCGCGGCAGCTCGGAGCCGTCGTCGGTGACCGGCGCGTACTCCAGCGACACCGGGTCGCCCACCCGGAGGCCGTCCAGGGCCAACGCCCCGCGCTCCCGGCCCAGCAGCACCGTGGTGTCCTCGGGGATCGGTCCGCTGCCCGGCTTGTCGGAGACCGAGGCGACCTCGCCGTCGCTGATCACCACCTCGGTGGTCTCCCCGGCGTCGGCCACCACCAGCGCTCGGTCCGCCTCGCCCCAGCCCGGGGTGAAGACCCCGACGCCGCCCGGCGGAACATCCGGGCTGTTGAGGCCGGCCAGGTCGACCGCGCCGTCCGGCAGGGTGGCCGTGCCGTCGAAGTAGAGGTCGAGGATGCGGCCAGCGCCGTCCGGGGAGATCCCGACGGCCGAGGTGGCGCCGCCGGACGAGCCGTGCACCAGCTCGCCCTCGGAGATCCCGGGGCCCAGCGGGGCGTTGGTCGCGTTGATGTCGAAGAAGTCGGCGTTGATGGCCGCCACCGTGGTCCGGCCCTCGCCCGGGTCGTGGTCGGCGACCAGATCGCTCAACGGCGCCGCGTCGGCGACGTGTTCGGGGGCGAGGTAGTCGACGCGCAGATCGGCGTCGAGGTCGAGGGTGAGCGCGTGGGCGCTCAACCACTTGTCGGACTCCAGACGGTGATAGCTGGTCAGCTCGGCGCCCGGGGCGAGCGGTTGCTCGGTCCGGGTCAGCTCAAGACCGTCGCGGTCCACGATCCCGGTGGGGAGCGCGGGGGCGAGCGAGGCGGCTGGCGGGGGCGGCGGAGCGGCGTTCGCCGGCGAGACCAGCCCGCTGGTCAGGGCGAACGCGGCTCCGGCCGCGATCAGTGAAGGTGCGCGAAGTGATCGACGCACCGCGAATCCTGGCAAGGGAACTCCCTCAAGAACGCGTGCCTGGTGGCGCGGGTGTGCGCCCAGCGGCTCAGCGTTCCAAGGGAGTTGACCGGGTGCCAGGGGTCGACCAAGAACTCCCGGGAAACAGCGTGGTCGAACAGCTCAGCGTTTGGCGGCGGCTCGCTTCTTGGCGGGCCGGGCGGCGCCGCCGGTCGAGGAGGCCGCCGAGGCGGCGGACGTTTTCCGCGTCGACCTGCGGCGGTTGGCCGCCGGCGCGGCGTCGCTGACCGCGTCGCCCAGGATGTCCCGCAGGAACTTGCCGGTGTGGCTGGCCGGCACCGCCGCGACCTGCTCCGGGGTGCCCTCGGCGATCAGCTGCCCGCCGGCGAACCCGCCCTCGGGGCCCATGTCCAACACCCAGTCGGCGGTCTTGATCACATCGAGGTTGTGCTCGATGACGACCACCGTGTTGCCCTTGTCCACCAGGTCGGAGAGGACCGAGATCAGCTTGCGGATGTCCTCGAAGTGCAGCCCGGTGGTGGGCTCGTCCAGCACGTAGACCGTGCTGCCGGTGGCCCGCTTCTGCAACTCGGAGGCCAGCTTGACGCGTTGCGCCTCGCCGCCGGAGAGGGTGGGCGCGGGCTGCCCGAGGCGGACATAGCCCAGGCCCACGTCGTTGAGGGTGCGCAGATGACGGGCGATGGCCGGCACCGCCGCGAAGAAGTCCAGCGCCTCCTCGATCGGCATGTCCAGCACCTCGGCGATGGACTTGCCCTTGTAGTGCACCTCCAGGGTCTCCCGGTTGTACCGGGCGCCGTGGCAGACCTCGCAGGGCACATAGACGTCCGGCAGGAAGTTCATCTCGATCTTGATCGTGCCGTCGCCCGAGCAGTTCTCGCAGCGGCCGCCCTTGACGTTGAACGAGAAGCGCCCCGGCTGGTACCCCCGGACCTTGGCCTCCATGGTCTCGGCGAACAGCCGCCGCACATGGTCGAAGACGCCGGTGTAGGTGGCCGGGTTGGACCGGGGGGTGCGGCCGATCGGCGACTGGTCGACATGGACCACCTTGTCCACCAGGTCGTCCCCGGTGACCCGGGTGTGCCGCCCGGGGACCGCCTTGGCGCCGTTCAACTCCCGGGCCAGATGGGTGTAGAGGATGTCGTTGACCAGGGTGGACTTCCCCGATCCCGACACCCCGGTGACCGCCGTCAGCAGCCCCACCGGGAAGCTGACGTCGATCCCGCGCAGGTTGTGCTCGCGGGCGCCGTGCACCGTGATCATCCGGTCCGGGTCCAGCGGGCGCCGCTGCGCCGGGATCGGGATCGTCCGCGCGCCGGAGAGGTACTGCCCGGTCAGGGACTCCTCGTTGGTCAGCAGGCCGGCCAGGCTGCCGCTGTGCACCACGCGGCCGCCGTGCTCGCCGGCGCCCGGGCCGATGTCCACCACCCAGTCCGCCGTCTTGATGGTGTCCTCGTCGTGCTCGACGACGATCAGCGTGTTCCCCAGGTCGCGCAGCCGGACCAGGGTCTCGATCAGCCGGTGGTTGTCCCGCTGGTGCAGGCCGATGGACGGCTCGTCCAGCACATAGAGCACCCCGACGAGCCCGGAGCCGATCTGGGTGGCCAGCCGGATGCGCTGCGCCTCACCGCCGGAGAGCGAGCCGGCGGCCCGGTTGAGCGAGAGGTAGTCGAGGCCCACGTCCACCAGGAACCGCAGCCGCTCGTTGACCTCCTTGAGGACCCGCTCGGCGATCTTCTTCTCGCGGGCGGTCAGCTCCATCCGGCCGAGGAACTCGGCGCACTCGCTGATCGACATGCCCGCGACCTCGGCGATGGAGCGCCCCTCGACGGTGACCGCCAGCACCAGCGGCTTGAGCCGGGTGCCCTGGCAGGCCGGGCAGGGCACCTCGCGCATGTACCCCTCGAAGCGCTCGCGCCCCGAGTCCGTCTCGGCCTCCGCGTGCCGCCTGCGGATGAACGGCAGCACGCCCTCGAAGGCCGTGGTGTACGCCCGCTCCTGGCCGTGGCGGTTCTCGTAGCGGACCTCGATCTTGGTCTTGTGCCCGTTGAGCAGGGCCTTCTTCGCGCGCTGCGGCAGTCCCTCCCAGGGGATGTCGGTGCGGAAGTTCAACGCGTCGCCGAGGGCGCCGATCAGCAGGTTGAAGTACCCCTTGGTGTGGCCGTGCGACCAGGGGTGGATCGCCCCCTCCTCCAGGGTCTTCTCCGGGTCGGGGATGATCAGCTCCGGGTCGACCTCCATCCGGGTGCCGATGCCGGTGCACTCCGGGCAGGCGCCGAACGGGGAGTTGAACGAGAAGGAGCGCGGCTCCAACTCCTCGAAGGAGAGGTCGTCGTACGGGCAGTACAGGTGCTCCGAGTACATCCGCTCCCGCTGCGGGTCGTCCTCGGGGAGGTCCACGAAGTCCAGGATGACCATCCCGCCGGAGAGGCCCAGGGCCGTCTCCACCGAGTCCGTCAGCCGCCGCTTGGCGCTCTCCTTGACGGTCAGCCGGTCCACCACCACCTCGATGGTGTGCTTCTCCTGCTTCTTCAGCTTGGGCGGGTCGGAGAGCTGGACCGTGGCGCCGTCCACCCGGGCGCGGCTGTACCCCTTGGCCTGGAGGTCGGCGAACAGGTCGACGAACTCGCCCTTGCGCTCGCGCACCAGCGGCGAGAGCACCTGGAACCTGCTGCCCTCGGCCAGGCCCAGCACCTTGTCCACGATGGCCTGGGGCGACTGCCGGGCGATCGGGCGCCCGCACTCCGGGCAGTGCGGCTTGCCGATCCTGGCGAAGAGCAGCCGGAGGTAGTCGTAGACCTCCGTGATGGTGCCCACGGTGGAGCGCGGGTTGCGCGACGTGGACTTCTGGTCGATGGAGACCGCCGGGGACAGGCCCTCGATGAAGTCCACGTCCGGCTTGTCCATCTGGCCCAGGAACTGCCGGGCGTACGCGGACAGCGACTCGACGTATCGCCGCTGGCCCTCGGCGAAGATCGTGTCGAAGGCGAGCGAGGACTTGCCCGATCCCGACAGCCCGGTGAAGACGATGAGCGAGTCGCGGGGCAGGTCGAGCGAGACATTCCTGAGATTGTGCTCGCGAGCGCCACGAACGATGAGTCGGTCGGCCACGCCGGATGGCACCTTTCGTTGGTCGAGGGGGAAGCTCGCGCCTCGCGAGCGACCCATCCCAGGGTATGGGGGACCTCTGACAATCGTCGCCGAGTGCCGGAGAGGCTGCCCCGCAGCCTATAGCACGTGCGTTCGATTGCGGACCGTTTCCCGGCAGGATGGCCGGTCGGAAGCCTCCGATTCACCCGAAGGTGTGGCGTGGTCCCGCCGGCGGGCAGGGCATAGCGTGAGGCCATGACCCGAGTCGCAACCGAACTCGCCGCCCTCAGGGACGCCACCGACCGGCTCCTGGACACCGCCGCCACCCTCACCGAGGCGACCGTGGCCGGCCCGTCCCGGCTCCCCGGCTGGACGCGCGGCCATGTGCTGGCCCACCTCGCCCGCAACGCCGACGCCCTCGTCAACGTGCTCGAAGGCCGTCCGATGTACCCCGACGAGACCACCAGGAACGCCGACATCGCCCGCGACGCCGACCGCCCGCTCGCCGCACACCTCGCCGACCTGCGGGACAGCTCGGCCCGCTTCCTGGCCGCCGCGTCGGCCCTCGACGAGGGCGACTGGGAGCGCCGCGTCACCCTGCGCAACGGCATCACCGACCGCGCCGCGAGCCTCCCGTTCCGCCGCCGGGTCGAGGTCGAGCTGCACCGGATCGACCTCGACGCCGGGCCGACCGTGGCCGACCTGCCCGGCTCCTTCCTCGACCCGGCCGTGGCGTATCTCACCGCCCGCTACGCCGGCCACCCCGGGCTGCCGGCCCTGGAACTGCGCGCCGAGGACGGCCGCAGCTGGCGCACCGGCGCCTCGACCGGCGAGCCGCGCCTGGTCGTCGGCACCCCGGCCGCGCTGGTCGGCTGGCTCAGCGGCCGTACGTCCGGCTCCGGCCTGACCTCAAACGAGCCGCTGCCCGAGCCGCCACCCCTCTGACCCCGGCGCCCCACCGACCCTTCCGCCCCGTGGTCCGTGGTCCGTGAGCCGCCGACCCGCCGTCCCTTCCCCGGTCGTCCGAGAGGTCGTCTGAGAGACTGCCGCCCATGGCGTACACCGGAGACGTACGGGTCGGCGGACCCCCCGACGTGCACGAGCTGGCCCACCTGGTCATCACCAAGATCGCCGTGGGCCCCATGGAGAACAACGCCTACCTGCTGCGCTGCCGCGCCACCGGCGAGCAGCTGCTGGTCGACGCGGCGGCCGAGGCGCCCCGACTGCTCGAACTGGTCGGTGCCGACGGCCTGGTGGGCGTCGTCACCACCCACCGCCACGCCGACCACTGGGGCGCGCTGGCCGAGGTGGTCGAGGCGACCGGGGCGCCCACCCACGCCGGCCGCCACGACGCCGACGGCATCCCCGTCCCGACCCGCGTGCTCGTCGACGACGGGGACCACATCACCTTCGGCCGCCGCGAACTCACCGCCCGTCACCTGGTCGGCCACACCCCGGGCTCCATCGCCCTCGTCTACGACGACCCCGAAGGACACCCCCATCTCCTCACCGGCGACAGCCTCTTCCCCGGCGGCGTGGGCAACACCCACGGCGATCCGGACGCGTTCGCCAGCCTCCTGCGGGACGTCGAGAGCAAGCTCTTCGCCCAACTCCCCGACGAGACCTGGGTCTACCCGGGCCACGGCGCGGACACCACACTCGGCGCCGAGCGACCCGCCCTGCCCGAGTGGCGCGAGCGCGGTTGGTAGCCGGAACGCCCGCGCTCACCCTGCGTGGTGTGCTCACTGTCAGTGGGCGGCAGTAGGGTTGCCGTCATGGCCGATCCCTCCAGCTACCGCCCGAGGCCCGGTGAGATCCCCGACTCGCCCGGCGTCTACCGGTTCCGCGACGAACACCGCAGGGTGATCTACGTCGGGAAGGCGAAAAGCCTGCGTCAGCGCCTGTCCTCGTACTTCCAGGACCTCTCCGGGCTGCACCCGCGCACCGCCACCATGGTCACCACGGCCGCATCCGTGGAGTGGACGGTGGTCGGCACCGAGGTCGAGGCGCTCCAGCTGGAGTACTCCTGGATCAAGGAGTTCGACCCCCGATTCAACGTCAAGTACCGCGACGACAAGAGCTATCCGTCACTCGCGGTCACGATGAACGAGGAGTTCCCCCGGGTCCAGGTGCTGCGTGGCGCCAAGCGCAGGGGCGTGCGGTACTTCGGCCCCTACGCCCACGCCTGGGCCATCCGCGAGACGGTCGACCTGCTGCTGCGGGTCTTCCCCGTCCGCACCTGCTCGGCCGGCGTCTTCAAGCGCGCCGCCGCCATCGGCCGCCCCTGCCTCCTGGGCTACATCGACAAGTGCTCGGCCCCCTGCACCGGCCGGATCACCCCCGAGGACCACCGCGCCCTGGCCGACGAGTTCTGCGACTTCATGGCCGGCCGCACCGGCGCCTACCTGCGGCGTCTTGAGGTGGAGATGCACGAGGCCGCCGAGGCCCTGGAGTACGAGCGGGCCGGCCGGCTGCGGGACGACATCGAGGCGCTGCGCCGCGCCATGGAGAAGAACGCGGTGGTCCTCGCCGACGCCACCGACGCCGACCTGATCGCCCTCGCCGAGGACGAGCTGGAGGCGGCCGTGCAGATCTTCCACGTGCGCGGCGGCCGGGTCCGTGGCCAGCGCGGCTGGGTCACCGACCGGGTGGCGAACGTCACCACGGGCGACCTGGTGGAGAGCGCCCTCCAGCAGCTCTACGGCGAGGAGACCGGCGAGAACGTTCCGCGCGAGGTGCTGGTCCCCGCGCTGCCCGAGCCCGCCGAGCCGGTCACCGACTGGCTCACGCAGCGGCGCGGCTCCCGGGTCAGCCTGCGCGTCCCCCAGCGCGGCGACAAGCGGGACCTGATGGCCACCGTCGAGCGGAACGCGCAGCAGGCCCTGGCCCTGCACAAGACCAAACGCGCCTCCGACCTCACCACCCGCTCCCGCGCGCTGGAGGAGATCGCCGAGCACCTCGGGCTGGACTCGGCGCCGCTGCGCATCGAGTGCTTCGACATCTCCCATCTCCAGGGCGACGACGTGGTGGCCTCCATGGTCGTCTTCGAGGACGGCCTCGCGAGGAAGAGCGAGTACCGCCGCTTCCAGATCAAGAGCTTCGCCGGCCAGGACGATGTGCGGGCCATGCACGAGGTGGTCTCCCGCCGCTTCCGCCGCTATCTGCGGGAGCGCGAGCGCACCGGCGAGTGGGCGGTCGAGGAGGGCACCGAGGAGTACGCGGCCCCCACCGAGGAGAACGGCCGGCCGAAGCGGTTCGCCTACCCGCCGCAGCTGGTCGTGGTGGACGGTGGCCAGCCACAGGTGGCCGCCGCCCGCCGGGCGATGGACGAGCTGGGCATCGACGACGTCGCCGTGTGTGGTCTGGCCAAACGCCTGGAGGAGGTCTGGCTCCCCGGCGAGGACGACCCGGTGATCCTGCCGCGCACCAGCGAGGGGCTCTACCTGCTCCAGCGGGTCCGGGACGAGGCGCACCGCTTCGCGATCCGCTATCAGCGCGGAAAGCGGTCACAATCGATAAGAAAGGGTCCCCTCGACGCCATCCCTGGCCTTGGGGAGACCCGCAAGAAGGCGCTGCTCAAGCACTTCGGCTCGGTCAAGCGACTCCGCGCGGCCACCGTCGAGGAGATCAGCGAGGTGCCCGGCATAGGCCGCAGGACCGCCGAGACGGTCGCGGCGGCCCTCTCCGGTCAGGCCACGACCACCCCCACGGTCAACACGGCCACCGGCGAGATCGTCGAGGACTGAGCGAGCGCGGAAGAGGCCACTGACAACGCCCCACATCACCGAAGGACAGGCGGGGGATTGAGCGAGATGAGCGAACACGGCAGAGACGAGGAACCGACCACCCCGCCCGGCGGGGAGGAGGCCGCGACCACTCCCGAGCTGGTGATCATCTCCGGGATGTCGGGCGCCGGCCGGTCCACGGCGGCCAAGTGCCTGGAGGATCTCGGCTGGTTCGTGGTGGACAACCTCCCCCCGGCCCTGATCCCCACCATGGTCGACCTCGGCGCCCGCTCCCAGGGCAACGTGGCCAGGATCGCCGTGGTGGTCGACGTGCGCGGGCGCGGCTTCTTCGACAACCTGCGGGAGTCCCTGACCGATCTGGAGACCAAGGGCGTCACCCGGCGCATCGTCTTCCTGGAGGCGTCGGACAACGCGCTGGTCCAGCGGTTCGAGTCGGTCCGCCGCCCGCACCCGCTCCAGGGCGACGGACGGATCGTGGACGGCATCGCCGCCGAACGCGACCTGCTGCGGGAGCTGCGCGGCGACGCCGACCTGGTGATCGACACCTCCAACCTCAACGTCCACGAGCTGCGCGCCAAGATGGACGCCCAGTTCGCCGGAGGCGACGAGCCGGAGCTGCGGGCCACCGTGATGTCCTTCGGCTACAAGTACGGGCTCCCGGTGGACGCCGACCACGTCGTGGACTGCCGCTTCCTGCCCAACCCGCACTGGGTGCCCGAGCTGCGTCCCTACACGGGCACCAGCGACGAGGTCGCCGGGTACGTCTTCAACCAGCCCGGCGCCAAGGAGTTCCTCGACCGGTACGCGGAGCTGCTCCAGCTGGTGGCGGCCGGGTACCGGCGCGAGGGCAAGCGCTATGTGACCATCGCCGTCGGCTGCACCGGCGGCAAGCACCGCAGCGTGGCCATGTCCGAGCGGCTGGCCCGCCGGCTGGCGGCGGAGGGAGTGGAGACCGTGATCGTCCACCGGGACATGGGACGCGAGTAGCCGATGCCACGGAAGGGTGCGAGACAGCGGCGGGCGGCCGGCGGCGGGTCCCCCGTGCTGGGCCGCCGCGTCGGCCGCACGGTGCGCGGCGTCCGGCGGGGCGCGCAGCCGAAGGTGGTGGCGCTGGGCGGCGGCATGGGCCTGTCCGCCTCGCTCACCGCGCTGCGGCGGATCACCGGCGACCTCACCGCCGTCGTCACCGTCGCCGACGACGGGGGGTCCAGCGGCCGGCTCCGCGACGAGTTGGGCGTCCTGCCGCCCGGCGACCTGCGCAAGGCGCTGGCCGCGCTCTGCGGCGACGACGAGTGGGGGCGCACCTGGTCGGAGGTGATCCAGCACCGCTTCCAGAGCGAGGGCGCCCTCCACGACCACGCCGTGGGAAATCTCCTGATCGTCGCGCTCTGGGAGCAGTTGGGCGACCACGTCGGCGCGCTCGACCTGGTGGGCAAGCTGTTGGGCGCGCACGGCAGGGTGCTGCCGATGTCCGCCGTGCCGCTGGCCCTTGAGGCGCTGGTGCTCGGTCATGACCCGGCCAGGCCGGGCGAGTTGGCGCGGGTGCGCGGGCAGGCGGCGGTGGCGTTGACCCCGGGCGAGGTGCGTGAGGTGATGCTGGTGCCCAGCGACCCGCCGGCCGTGCCGGAGGCGGTGGCCGCCGTGCTCGACGCCGACTGGGTGGTTCTGGGCCCGGGTTCGTGGTTCTCCTCCGTCATCCCCCATCTGCTGGTGCCCGAGTTGCTCGACGCCCTGGTCAGCACGAAGGCCCGCAGGGTCCTGTCGCTGAACCTCGCGCCCCAACCCGGCGAAACTGATGGCTTCTCACCGCAGCGTCATGTGGAGGTTTTGGTACAACACGCCCCTAAACTCGCCTTTGACGTGGTGCTGGCCGATCGGGCCGCCGTCCCGGACGGAGAGAGCCTGAGCAGGGCCGCCGCCGAGCGACTGGGGGCCGAGGTGGTGCTGGCCCCGGTGGCCGCGAACGGTGGTTCGGGTCCCGGCGCCAGCTCGGCCCGGCACGATCCCGAGCTTCTGGCCGCCGCGTATGACCGTGTTTTTCGGATGCATGGAAGGATCGGCCCATGGCGATGACGGCCGCGGTGAAGGACGAGATCTCCCGTCTTCCCGTCACCCGCACCTGCTGCCGCAAGTCGGAGGTGTCGTCGATCCTGCGCTTCGCGGGTGGTCTCCACCTGGTCAGCGGGCGGATCGTGATCGAGGCGGAGCTGGACACCGGCATCGCCGCCCGGCGGCTGCGCCGGGACATTCTGGAGATCTTCGGGCACTCCTCCGACCTCGTGGTGATGGCCCCCGGCGGGCTGCGCCGAGGCAGCCGCTACGTGGTCAGGGTGGTCGCCGGCGGTGACCAGCTGGCCCGGCAGACCGGGCTGGTCGACGGCCGGGGGCGTCCCATCAGGGGCCTGCCGCCCCAGGTGGTCTCGGGGGCCACCTGCGACGCGGAGGCCGCCTGGCGCGGGGCGTTCCTGGCGCACGGCTCGCTCACCGAGCCGGGACGTTCCTCCTCCCTGGAGGTCACGTGCCCGGGCCCCGAGGCCGCCCTCGCCCTGGTCGGCGCCGCCCGCCGGCTCCAGATCGGGGCCAAGGCGCGCGAGGTGCGCAGCGTTGACCGGGTCGTGGTCAGGGACGGTGACGCGATCGGCGCGCTGTTGACGCGTCTCGGCGCGCACGAGTCGGTGCTGGCCTGGGAGGAGCGGCGGATGCGCCGCGAGGTGCGGGCCACCGCCAACCGCCTGGCCAACTTCGACGACGCCAACCTCCGCCGCTCCGCCAGGGCCGCCGTGGCCGCCGGCGCCCGCGTGCAACGCGCGTTGGAGATCCTCGGCGAGGAGGTCCCCGACCACCTGGCGGCGGCCGGGAGGCTCCGGATGGAGCACAAGCAGGCCTCGTTGGAGGAGTTGGGCGCGCTCGCCGACCCGCCGCTCACCAAGGACGCCGTGGCCGGCCGCATCAGGCGGCTGTTGGCGATGGCCGACAAGCGGGCGCAGGACCTGGGCATTCCCGGCACGGAGTCGAACCTCACCGAGGAGATGGTCGGCTGAACGCCCGCGCCCCCGGGCGGGGCCCGTTGACCACGGCCCGAACACGCCTGGCCGATGTCACCGGGAGGACTCGGGCGCGGTAGGGTCGGGAGCGGTCGGGGACATCCCAATACAGCATCGTCGGTGTCTGTTTCACCGGCGTACCAACGAGGAGATCGGTTCGTGACGATCCGCGTAGGAATCAACGGCTTTGGCCGTATCGGTCGCAACTACTTCCGCGCGCTCCTTGAACAGGGGGCGGATGTCCAGATCGTCGGTGTCAACGACCTGACCGACAACGCCACCCTGGTGCATCTGCTGAAGTACGACAGCATCCTCGGCCGCCTCAAGGAGCCGGTCAGCCACACCGAGGACACCATCACGGTCGGCAACCAGACCTTCAGGACGCTCGCCGAGCGCGACCCGGCGAAGCTGCCCTGGGCCGAGCTGGGCGCCGACATCGTGATCGAGTCGACCGGCATCTTCACCAAGCGCGAGGACGCCGCCAAGCACCTCGCCGCCGGCGCCAAGAAGGTCATCATCTCCGCCCCGGCGAAGAACGAGGACATCACCATCGTCGTCGGGGTCAACCAGGACCAGTACGACCCGGCCGCGCACGACGTCATCTCCAACGCCTCGTGCACCACCAACTGTGTGGCCCCGATGGCCAAGGTCCTCGACGAGAGCTTCGGCATCGTCAAGGGCATGATGACCACGGTCCACGCCTACACCAACGACCAGCGCATCCTCGACTTCCCGCACAAGGACCTGCGCCGCGCCCGGGCCGCCGCCGAGAACATCATCCCCACCACCACCGGTGCCGCCAAGGCCACCGCGCTGGTGCTCCCGCAGCTCAAGGGCAAGCTGGACGGCATCGCGATGCGCGTCCCCGTGCCCACCGGCTCGGTGACCGACCTGGTGGTCGAGCTGGACCGCGAGGTCACCAAGGAAGAGGTCAACGCGGCGTTCAAGACCGCCGCCGAGAGCCAGCTCAAGGGCATCCTGGAGTACACCGAGGACCCGATCGTCTCCTCGGACATCGTCAACTGGCCGGCCTCCTGCACCTTCGACTCCTCGCTCACCATGAGCCAGGGCAAGCAGGTCAAGATCGTCGGCTGGTACGACAACGAGTGGGGCTACTCCAACCGTCTGGTGGACCTCACCGTCTACGTCGGCGAGCGGCTCTGACGCTCCGCTGAGCGCGGCGCCGACCGGCCGCCGGAATGGCAGGTCAAAGGGCCCGTGGAGCGCGCACCGCGCTCGGCGGGCCCTCGCGCGTGGCCGGCGCGTCCTCGCCTCGCGGACAGGAGCGGGTCATCCGAGAGCCTCTAGGAGTCCAGACAACCATGAAGACCACTGACGATCTGACGGTCGCCGGGCGGCGGGTGTTCGTCCGCGCCGACCTCAACGTCCCGCTCGCCGACGGGACCATCACCGACGACGGCCGCATCAGGGCCGCCGTGCCGACCATCCGCGGGCTGCTCGACGCGGGCGCCCGGGTCGTCGTCGCCTCGCACCTCGGCCGCCCCAAGGGCGCGCCCGACCCGGCGTACTCGCTGGCCCCCGTCGCCCGCCGGCTCGGCGAACTCCTCGGCCAGGACGTCGCGTTCGCCGCCGACACCGTGGGCGACAGCGCCCGCGAGACGGTCGCCGGGCTGGCCGACGGGCAGCTGGCGCTGCTGGAGAACCTCCGGTTCAACGCGGGGGAGACCAGCAAGGACGACGCCGAGCGCGGCGCGTTCGCCGACCAACTGGCCGCCCTGGCCCACGCCTACGTCGGCGACGGCTTCGGCGCCGTGCACCGCAAGCACGCCTCCGTCTTCGACCTGCCCGCCCGACTGCCGCACGCCGCCGGCGGGTTGATCGCCACCGAGGTCGGCGTCCTGAAGCAGCTCACCGAGGACGTCGCCCGCCCCTACGCGGTGGTCCTCGGCGGCGCCAAGGTCTCCGACAAGCTGGGCGTCATCGACCACCTGCTGGAACGCGCCGACCGCATCCTGATCGGCGGCGGCATGGCCTACACCTTCCTCGCGGCCCAGGGCCACGAGGTCGGCGACTCGCTGCTCCAGTCCGACCAGATCCCGGCCGTGCGCGAGTACCTGCGCCGCGCCGAGGAGAAGGGCGTGGAGTTCGTGCTCCCGGTGGACGTGATCGCCGCCAAGGAGTTCCCCGACCTGCGCACCAAGGCGCCGGCCGGCCCGGTCGAGGTCGCGGCCGACGCCATCCCGGCCGGCCTCCAGGGCCTGGACATCGGCCCGCGCACCCAGGAGCTGTTCGCGGCCAAGGTCGCCGACGCGGCGACCGTCTTCTGGAACGGGCCGATGGGCGTCTTCGAGCACCCCGACTTCGCCGAGGGCACCCGGGCCGTGGCCCAGGCCCTGATCGACAGCCCCGCCTTCACCGTGGTCGGCGGTGGGGACTCGGCGGCCGCCGTCCGGCTCCTGGGCCTGGACGAGAACGGCTTCGGGCACATCTCCACCGGCGGCGGCGCCAGCCTGGAGTACCTGGAGGGCAAGACCCTCCCGGGCTTGGCCGCGCTGGAGGACTGAGATGTCCCGGCGCCGCGACACCACTCCCGGGCGCGAGCGCGCGTCCGGCGCAGCCACCACAGCAGACAGGAAAGGGGCGGGCGCGTGAGTCAGCGCACTCCGCTGATGGCGGGCAACTGGAAGATGAACCTCAACCACCTTGAGGCCATCGCCCACGTCCAGAAGCTCGCCTTCGGCCTCGCGGACAAGGACTTCGACGAGGTCGAGGTGGCCGTGCTGCCACCGTTCACCGACCTGCGCTCGGTGCAGACGCTGGTCGACGGCGACAAGCTCAAGATCAGGTACGGGGCGCAGGACATCTCCGCCTTCGACTCCGGCGCCTACACCGGCGAGATCTCGGGCCCGATGCTGGCCAAGCTGAACTGCTCCTACGCGGTCGTCGGCCACTCCGAGCGCCGGCAGTACCACGGGGAGAACGAGGAGATCTGCAACGCCAAGGTCAAGGCGGCCTACCGGCACGGCATCACCCCGATCCTCTGCGTGGGCGAGCCGCTGGAGGTCCGCAGGGCCGGCGGTCAGGTGCCGCACACCCTGGCGCAGCTCGACGGCGCGCTCGACGGGCTGCCCGCCGAGAGCGCGGCCAGCATCGTGATCGCCTACGAGCCGGTGTGGGCCATCGGCACCGGCGAGGTGGCCACCCCCGACGACGCGCAGGAGGTCTGCGCCGCGATCCGCGCGCGCCTGGCCGAGCTGTACGACGGGCAGCTGGCCGACGGGGTCCGCATCCAGTACGGCGGCTCGGTCAAGTCGGGCAACGTCGCCGCGATCATGGCGCAGCCCGACGTGGACGGCGCGCTGGTCGGCGGGGCCGCACTGGACGCCGAGGAGTTCGTCAAGATCATCAGGTTCCGCGACCAGTAGGCCCTGGGGCCATCCGGGGTCCCAGCCGGTACCCTGTCCGGGAGTCGGCCGCCGGCGCCTCGCGCCGGGGCGGGTCGGCTCCCGGATTCACGCCCGGAATGTCATCCGTTGTCCGTCGTTGCAGAGAGTTGGTCCAGTCGTGGAAACGGCGTTCCAGATCGCCCTGATCGTCTTCAGCGCCCTGCTGGCGCTTCTCGTGCTGATGCACAAGGGCAAGGGCGGCGGCCTCTCCGACATGTTCGGCGGGGGTATGCAGTCCTCCGTCGGCGGCTCGTCCGTCGCCGAGCGGAACCTGGACCGGATCACCGTCGTCGTGGGCCTGGTCTGGGCCGGGATCGTGGTGGTTCTCGGTCTGCTGATGAAGTCATAAGTCAGTAACTCCCAGCACTGGACGTGCGTTGAGCCTTGCATAGACTGAGGACTTCGCAGGATGGCAGGCAGGGAGTAACGACCGTGGCAGGTGGCAACGCGATCCGGGGCAGCCGGGTCGGGGCGGGGCCCATGGGTGAGGCCGAGCGTGGTGAGACCGCGCCCCGGCTGAGGGTCTCCTTCTGGTGCGCGAACGGGCACGAGACACAGCCCAGCTTCGCCAGCGACGCACAGATCCCGGAGACCTGGGACTGTCCTCGTTGTGGTTTCCCGGCAGGCACCGAGCGGGACGATCCGCCCGACCCACCGCGCACCGAGCCCTACAAGACGCATCTGGCCTATGTGCGTGAGCGGCGCAGCGACGCGGACGGCGAGGCCATCCTCGCCGAGGCGCTGGCCAAGCTGCGCGGTGAGATCTGAGAGAACAACCGAGTACATCCCAGCGAGAACGGTCCCTCGGTGCACGGGCCCGGACTCGGCCGAACAGGCCGGGGCCGGGCCCGTGGCCTGTCCGGGGTGCGGCCCCTGGCCGGGCCGCGATCGCTGATCGACTAGCGTGTGCCTCGACGCAAGCACAAGGGATAGCCGAGGCGAACATGACTGAAGGTGGCCGGGTCAGGCTCGATCAACTGCCCGAGTGGAAGGCGCTGGCACAGCACCGCGCCGAACTGGGCGAGGTGAGCCTGCGGGAGCTGTTCGACGGGGACCCGAAGCGGGCCGAACGGTTCGGGCTGACCGTGGGCGGGCTCTTCCTGGACTACTCCAAGCAGCTGGTGACCGACGAAACCCTCCGCCTGCTGCGGGAGTTGGCCGTCGCCACGGACGTGGCCGGGCTGCGCGACGCGATGTTCGGGGGCAAGCGGATCAATGTCACCGAGGACCGCGCGGTGCTGCACACCGCGCTGCGGGCGCCGGCCGACGCGGTGATCGAGGTGGACGGCGAAGTCCGCGAGAATGTGGTGCCGGCCGTGCACGCGGTGTTGGCGCGGCTGTCGGACTTCGCCGAGCGGGTGCGCTCCGGCGACTGGCGCGGGCACACGGGCCGGCGCATCGAGACGGTCGTCAACATCGGCATTGGCGGCTCCGACCTGGGCCCCGCGATGGCGTACGAGGCACTGCTGCCGTACACCGCGCGGGAGTTGGACTTCCGTTTCGTCTCCAACGTGGACGGCGCCGACCTGCACGAGGCGCTGCGCGGGCTGGACCCGGCGACGACGCTGTTCATCGTCGCCTCCAAGACGTTCACCACCATCGAGACCATCACCAACGCCACCTCGGCCCGGAAGTGGCTGCTCGACGGGCTCGGCGGCGACGCCTCGGCCGTCGCCCGGCACTTCGTCGCCGTGTCGACCAACGCCGAGAAGGTCGCGGCCTTCGGCATCGACACGGCCAACATGTTCGAGTTCTGGGACTGGGTCGGCGGCCGGTACTCCTACGACTCGGCCATCGGCCTCTCGCTGCTGATCGCCATCGGACCCGAGCGGTTCCGGGAGATGCTCGACGGGTTCCGGTTGATGGACGAGCACTTCCGCACGGCGCCCGCCGAGGAGAACGCGCCCCTGCTGCTGGGCCTGTTGGGCATCTGGTACGGCGCGTTCTTCGACGCCCAGGCGCACGCGGTGCTGCCCTACAGCCACTACCTCTCGCAGTTCACCGCCTACCTCCAGCAGTTGGACATGGAGTCCAACGGCAAGCGCGTCGACCGGAGCGGAGTGCCCGTCACCTGGCAGACCGGGCCGGTGGTCTGGGGCACCCCCGGCACCAACGGGCAGCACGCGTACTACCAGCTGCTCCACCAGGGCACCAGGCTGATCCCGGCCGACCTGATCGGCTTCGCCCGCCCGGTGGCGGAGCTGGCGCCTGAACTCGCCGAGCAGCACGACCTGTTGATGGCCAACCTGTTCGCGCAGGGCCAGGCGTTGGCGTTCGGCAAGACGCCGGACGAGGTGCGGGCCGAGGGCGTCGCCGAGGAGCTGGTGCCGCACCGGACGTTCCCCGGGAACCGGCCGACGACCACCATCCTGGCCGAGGAGCTGTCGCCGTCCGTGCTGGGCCAGCTGGTGGCGCTCTACGAGCACAAGGTCTTCGTGCAGGGCGCCGTGTGGGACATCGACTCGTTCGACCAGTGGGGCGTCGAGCTGGGCAAGGTGCTCGCCAAGCGGGTCGAGCCGGCGCTGACCGAGGGCGCCGAGGTGCCGGGTCTCGACGCCTCGACCGCCGGGCTGGTCGCCCGTTACCGCGCGCTGCGCGGCAGGTGAGCGACGGCCCCCGGCGGTCTTCGGTCGTGCGTCAGCCGGCCGCCGCCGGGGGCAGCTCGACGGCGGCAGCCTGGTCGACGAGCAGCAGGGTCCGGTCGGTGCCCCGGGCGCCGGCGGCCGGGGTCTCGACCGGGTCGGTGGCGGCCAGGGCGGCTGCCGCCGCCTTCGCCTTGTCGGCGCCGGCCGCCAACAGCCAGACCTGGCGGGCCGCGTTGATCGCGGGCAGGGTCAGGCTCAGCCGGGTGGGCGGCGGCTTGGGTGCCTCGCGCACCGCCACCACCGTCGCCGACCGCTCGCTCACCCCCGGCAGCCCGGGGAAGAGCGACGCCACATGCCCGTCAGGACCGACGCCCAGCAGCACCACGTCGAACGGGTCGGTGGCCCCGGCCAGTTCGGCGGCGTACGCCTCGGCCGCCGCCTCCGCGTCCTCGCCGTAGGGCCCGTCGGACGCCGGCATCACATGGACCCGTCCCGGCTCGACCGGCACCGCGTCCAGCAGGGCCTGGCCGGCCTGGGTGTGGTTGCGGTCCGGGTCGCCCGCCGGCAGGAACCGCTCGTCGCCCCACCACAGGTCCAGCCGCGACCAGTCGACGGCCTCCCTGGCCGGGGCGGCGGCCAGCGCGGCCAGCAGGCCGTTGCCGTTCCGCCCCCCGGTCAGCACCACGGACGCGGAGCCACGGGTGGCCTGGGCGTCCTGGATCGTGGTGATCAGCCGCGCCGCCGTGGCCTCGGCCATCAGCCGCTGGTCCCGGTGGACCAGCAGCCTCGGCGCGGTCACGAGGCGGCCTTGGCCGAAGCGCCCGCCTTCTTGCCCCTGGACCGGCCCCCGTTCCCCGAACTCCCCTCCGAGGCGCCGGCGTTGGCCCGTTCCCCGGCGGTGGCCGCCTCGCGCGGGGCGCGCACGGCCTGCGCGTACGCCTCGTCCGGGTCGAGACGGCGCAGCTCCTCGGCGAGCAGCTCCGAGGTGGCGCGCCGGTTGAGCGCCACATGCCGGTCGGGCTGGCCCGGCACGGCCAGGGTCGCCAGCGAGCCGTCGGGCCGGTCCAGGCAGATCTGCCCGTCCTCGACGGTCAGCCGCACGGCGGTGATCCCCGGGCCCTGGGTCGCGATCCGGGTGACGGGGACGCCGAGCCGACTGCCCAGCCAGAGCGCCAACAGCTCGGTGCTCGGGTTGTGTTCCTCGCCCTCGACCTCGGCGCCGGTGATCGGCGTGTGCTTCTGGTCCAGCGCCGCCGCCAGCACGCTGCGCCACGGCGTGATCCTGGTCCAGGCCAGGTCCGTGTCGCCCGGCGAGTAGACCTTGGCGCGGCGGGCCAGCTCGGCCGTCGGGTCCTCGGCGGCGGCCGCGTCGGTGATCCGCCGCTGCGCCAGCGCGCCCAGCGGGTCGTCCGAGGGGTGCGCCGGCGCCTCCTCGGGCCACCACACCACCACCGGGGCGTCCGGGAGCAGCAGCGGCAGGACCGCGCTGTGCGCGTGCCCGGCCAACTCGCCGTGCAGCCGCAGCAGCACCGTCTCCCCGATGCCGGTGTCCCCGCCGACCCGCACCTCGGCGTCCAGCCGGGCCGAGGCCCGCTCGCGCGGGGAACGGCCCGGCCGCGCGATGACGACCAGGGTGCGCGAGGGGTGCTCCTTGGACGCCTCGTTGGCGGCCTTGAGCGCGTCGTAGTGGTTGCCCTCGTCGGTCACGATGACCATGGTCAGCACCATGCCGACCGCCGGCGAGCCGGTGGTCCTGCGGGCCCTGATCAGCGTGGAGTTGATCTGGCTCGACGTGGTGTCCGTGAGATCGATGTTCATGGCCGCCGCCAGCTCCGTCCGTCGCGCGCCAGCATGTCGTCCGCCGCCTTGGGGCCCCAGGTGCCGGCGGTGTACGGCTCCGGCTTGCCGTGGCTCGCCCAGAACTCCTCGACCGGGTCGAGGATCTCCCAGGAGCGCTCGACCTCCTGGTGCCGGGGGAAGAGGTTGGCGTCGCCGAGCAGCAGGTCCAGCAGGAGCCGCTCGTACGCCTCCGGGCTGGACTCCGTGAAGGACTCGCCGTAGGCGAAGTCCATCGTCACGTCCCGGATCTCCATCTGGGTGCCGGGCACCTTGGAGCCGAAGCGGACCGTGATCCCCTCGTCCGGCTGCACCCGGATCACCAGGGCGTTGTGGCCCAACTCCTGGGTGTCCGTGGTGTTGAACGGCGAGTAGGGGGCGCGCTGGAAGACCACCGCGATCTCCGTGACCCGCCGGCCGAGCCGCTTGCCGGTCCGCAGGTAGAACGGGACGCCGGCCCAGCGGCGGTTGTCGATCTCCAGCTTTATGGCCGCGTAGGTGTCGGTGACCGAGGCCGGGTCGATCCCGTCCTCCTCCAGATAGCCGGCGACCTTCTCGCCGCCCTGCCAGCCCGCCGCGTACTGCCCGCGCACCGTGTGGGCGCCCAGGTCGGCCGGCAGCTTCACGGCGTTCAACACCTTGAGCTTCTCGGTGACCAGGGTGTCGGCGTCGAACGAGGAGGGCTCCTCCATGGCCGTCAGCGCGAGGAGTTGGAGCAGGTGGTTCTGGATGACGTCCCTGGCCGAGCCGATCCCGTCGTAGTACCCGGCCCGGCCGCCGATGCCGATGTCCTCGGCCATCGTGATCTGGACATGGTCCACGAACGAGCGGTTCCACAGCGGCTCGAACATGGTGTTGGCGAAGCGCAGCGCCAGAATGTTCTGGACCGTCTCCTTGCCCAGGTAGTGGTCGATCCGGAACACCTCGTGCGCCGGGAAGACGTCGTGCACCACCCGGTTCAGCTCGCGCGCCGAGGCCAGGTCGTGCCCGAAGGGCTTCTCGATCACCGCCCGCCGCCAGCTGTCGCCCGAGCCCTCGGAGAGCTGGTGCTTCTTCAACTGCCGCACCACGGTGGGGAAGAACTTCGGCGGCACCGACAGGTAGAACGCGAAGTTCCCCCCGGTGCCCCGCGCCTTGTCCAACTCATCGATGGTGCCCCGCAGTCGGACGAACGCGTCATCGTCGTCGAAGGTGCCCTGGACGAAGCGCATCCCCTCGGACAGCTGCCGCCAGACCTCCTCGCGGAACGGCGTCCTGGCGTGCTGCTTGACCGAGTCGTGCACCACCCGGGCGAAGTCCTCGTCCGCCCAGTCCCTGCGGGCGAAGCCCACCAGGGAGAAACCCGGCGGCAGCAGCCCGCGGTTGGACAGGTCGTAGACGGCCGGCATCAGCTTCTTGCGGGAGAGGTCGCCGGTAACCCCGAAGATGACCAGGCCCGACGGCCCCGCGATGCGGGGCAGCCGGCGGTCCTGGGCGTCGCGTAGCGGGTTTGTCTGGTTCCCGATACCGCTCACCGGGGTCTCAACCCTCCTCGCCCACCAGGCGCTCCAGCTCCGCCTTGGTGGACTCAAGAAGACCGACCCAGGCGGTCTCGAACTTCTCCACGCCCTCGTCCTCCAGCACCTGGACGACGTCGTCGTAGTCCACGCCGACCTTGGCCAGCGCGTCCAGGTCGGCGCGCGCCTGCTCGTAGGTGCCGGCGACGGTGTTCCCGGTGATCTCGCCGTGGTCCTCGGTCGCCCTCAGGGTGGCCTCCGGCATGGTGTTGACGGTGCCGGGGGCGACCAGCTCGGTGACGTAGAGCGTGTCCGGCAGGTTCGGGTCCTTCACGCCGGTCGAGGCCCACAGCGGACGCTGCACATTGGCCCCGGCGCGCTCCAGCGTCTGCCAGCGGTCGGCGGCGATGACCTCCTCGAACGCCTGGAACGCCAGCCGCGCGTTGGCGAGAGCCGCCCTGCCGCGCAGCTCGCGGGCCTCGTCGGTGCCGATGGCGTCCAGCCGCTTGTCGATCTCGGTGTCCACCCGGGAGACGAAGAACGAGGCCACCGAGTAGATCTTGTCCAGCTCAAGGCCCCTGGCCTTCGCCTGCTCAAGACCCTTCTGGTAGGCGTCCATCACCTCGCGGTAGCGCTCCAGCGAGAAGATCAGCGTCACGTTGACGCTGATGCCCCGCCCGATCGTCTCGGTGATGGCCGGCAGCCCGGCCCTGGTCGCCGGGATCTTGATGAACGTGTTGGGCCGGTCGACCAGCCAGGCCAGCTGCTTGGCCTCGGCGATGGTCGCGCGGGTGTTGTGCGCCAGGCGCGGGTCCACCTCGATCGACACCCGGCCGTCCCGGCCGCCGGTCGCCTCGTGCACCGGGCGCAGCACGTCGGCCGCGTCCCGCACGTCGGCGGTGGTGATCATGCGCACCGCCTCCTCGACCGTCACCCGGCGGGCCGCCAGGTCGGCCAACTGCTCCTCGTAGCCGTCGCCCTGGGAGATGGCCTTCTGGAAGATGGTCGGGTTGGTCGTCACGCCCACCACATGCTGCTGGTCGAGCAACTCGGCGAGGTCGCCGGACGAGATCCGCTTGCGGGACAGGTCGTCCAGCCAGATCGCGACACCCTCCTCGGAGAGGCGCTTCAGTGCGTCAGTCATGGAATTTCGCGTCTCCTGCGTTTCGTGTGTGTCGGTGTCAGCGCTCGGCGGCGGCCAGGGATTCCCGGGCCGCCCGGGCGACGGCCTCCGGGGTGATGCCGAACTCCCGGTAGAGGGTCTGGTAGTCGGCCGAGGCACCGAAGTGCTCAAGTGAGACCACCCGGCCCGCCTGCCCGACGTAGCGGTGCCAGGTGAGGCCGACACCCGCCTCGACCGCGACCCTGGCGTGCACGCCGGGCAACAGCACATGATCCCGGTACGCCTGGTCCTGCTCCTCGAACCACTCGGCGCACGGCATCGACACCACCCGAGTGGGCACCCCCTCGGCCTGGAGGGCCTCGCGGGCGGCGACCGCGAGGTGCACCTCGGAGCCGGTGGCGATCAGGATCACCCGGGGCGCCCCGCCCTCGGCCTCGGTGTGGACGTAGCCGCCCCTGGCGGCCTCCTCGTTGGGCGCGTAGGTCGGCACGTTCTGCCGGGTCAGGGCCAGGCCGTGCGGCGCGGGCGCGCTGCCGTGGCGGCGCAGGATCTCCCGCCAGGCGATGCTGGTCTCGTTGGCGTCGGCCGGGCGCACGATGTTGAGCCCGGGGATGGCGCGCAGCGCCGCCAGGTGCTCCACCGGCTGGTGGGTCGGCCCGTCCTCGCCCAGGCCGATCGAGTCGTGCGTCCAGACGTAGGTGACGGGCAGCCTCATCAGGGCGGCCAGCCGCACGGCCGGGCGCATGTAGTCCGAGAAGACCAGGAAGGTGCCGCCGTAGATCCGGGTGTTGCCGTGCAGCGCCACACCGTTCATCGCCGAGCCCATCGCGTGCTCGCGGATGCCGAAGTGCACGGTGCGGCCGTAGGGTTGGGCCTCGCTCAGCGGGTTGTCCGCCGGCAGGAACGACGAGGTGGCGTCGATCGTCGTGTTGTTGGAGCCGGCCAGGTCGGCGGAGCCGCCCCACAGCTCGGGCAGCACGCCGCCGAGGCGCTTGAGCACCTGGCCGGACGCCTTGCGGGTGGCGACGTCGGTGCCCGCCTCGAAGGTGGGCAGCGCGTCCTCCCAGCCCTCGGGCAGCTCGCCCGCGCTGACCCGGTCGAAGAGCGCGGCCCGCTCCGGGTTGGCCTCGCGCCAGTCGACCAGCCGCTTCTCCCAGTCGGCGCGCGCGGTCTGACCGCGCTCGACGGCCGCCCTGGCGTGGGCGAGCACCTCGGGCTCCACGGCGAAGTGCGCCTCGGGGTCGAAGCCCAGCACCCTCTTCGTGGCGGCGACCTCGTCGGCGCCGAGCGCCGAGCCGTGCGCGGCCTCGGTGTTCTGCGCGTTGGGCGCCGGCCAGGCGATGATCGAACGGGCCGCGATGATCGACGGCCGGTCGGCGACGGCCCGCGCCGCGAGGAACGCCTCGTGCAGCGCCGCCGGGTCCAGGTCGCCGTTCTCCCGGGGCGCGACCCGCTGGACGTGCCAGCCGTAGGACTCGAAGCGGGCCAGCACGTCCTCGGAGAACGCGGTCTGGGTGTCGCCCTCGATGGAGATGTGGTTGTCGTCGTAGAGCAGGACCAGGTTCCCCAGCTTCTGGTGCCCGGCCAGCGAGGCGGCCTCGGCGGCCACGCCCTCCTGGAGGCAGCCGTCGCCGGCGATGGCCCAGATCGTGTGGTCGAACGGGGAGGTGCCGGGGGCCGCCTCGGGGTCGAAGAGGCCCCGCTCGTAACGGACGGCCATCGCCATGCCCACGGCATTCGCCACGCCCTGGCCCAGCGGACCGGTGGTGGTCTCCACGCCGACCGTGTGCCCGTACTCGGGGTGGCCGGGGGTGCGCGAGCCCCAGGTGCGGAACGCCTTCAGGTCGTCCAGCTCCAACCCGTAACCGGCAAGGTACAGCTGGATGTAGAGGGTCAGGCTGGAGTGGCCGACGGACAGCACGAAGCGGTCCCTGCCGGCCCAGTCGGGGGTGGACGGGTCGTGCCGCATCAGCTTCTGGAAGAGCAGATAGGCGGCGGGGGCCAGGCTCATGGCCGTGCCGGGATGGCCGTTGCCGACCTTCTGCACGGAGTCCATGGCCAGGACGCGGGCGGTGTCAACGGCCCGTTGGTCCAGTTCGGTCCATTCGAGATCTGAGGTCGTCGGCTTGCTGCTCACCCTGCGTCAGGGCTCCTCTCCGGCAATGTGTAGCTGGTGACATGACGTTTCCGCCTGGCGGCGGAGTCGGCTCACCCGGCCGAGTCGAGCCTACCTCTGGCCAAGGGGCCGCCTCCGGGCGCTGACAGCATCCGACTGACAGCTTCTGGACGTGGGCCGCCGCCGTGGGCGCCCCGCGTCGGGGCCGGGAGGGGCGCCGGCGCCAACACGGCACCCCCCGGGGCGGGTGGCGGGAGACGGGCGACTACAGTGGCGGGGTATGTGCGGACCTCACCATCCGGCCCGACGCCGACCGGGGTCCGCCCAGCCCGCCCCCGGCTCCACCTGCCCCCACGGGTGGGCGGACGCCCTTCGATCGCTGATGTCGCACATCCAGAGGTGCCCGTGACGGCCGTTGATTCCCGCCCTGTGGCAGGGTCCGCTTCGGGCTCCGACCCTTGGTCGGCGGGAGACCGGGTCAAGGCGTTCATCGCACTGACGAAGCCCCGCATCATCGAGCTGCTGCTGATCACCACGGTCCCGGTGATGTTCCTCGCGGCCGGCGACGTGCCGGACCTGTGGCTGGTCCTGGCGACCTGCGTTGGCGGGTATCTCTCGGCCGGCGGCGCCAACGCGTTGAACATGTGGTTCGACCGGGACATCGACGCCCTGATGGAGCGCACCCGCAACCGCCCGCTGGTGACGGGGATCGTCTCGCCGGGGGAGTGCCTCACCTTCGGTCTGGTGCTGGCCGTGGTCTCCACCGCGTGGCTCGGCGTGACCGTCAACTGGGTCTCCGCCTGGCTGGCGTTGGGGGCGCTGCTGTTCTATGTGCTGGTCTACACGATGCTGTTGAAGCGGCGGACCAGGCAGAACATCGTCTGGGGCGGCATCGCCGGCTGTATGCCGGTGCTGATCGGCTGGTCCTCGGTGACGGGCGAGGTCTCCTGGGCGGCCGTGATCCTCTTCCTGGTGATGTTCTTCTGGACGCCGCCGCACTACTGGCCGCTGTCGATGAAGGTCAAGGACGACTACGCCCGGGTCGGCGTGCCGATGCTGCCCGTTGTCGCGGGGAACCGCGCGGTGGCCCGGCAGATCGTCGTCTACAGCTGGGTGATGGTCGCGATCTCGCTGCTGCTGTGGCCGCTGGGCTACACCGGCTGGTTCTACCCCGTGGTGGCCGTGCTGGCCGGCGGCTGGTGGCTCTGGGAGGCGCACGCGCTGCACGCGCGCGCCCGGGCCGGGGTGACCGGGGCCAAGCTGAAGGAGATGCGGCTCTTCCACTGGTCCATCACCTATGTCTCGTTGCTCTTCCTCGCGGTGGCCATCGATCCCTTCCTCCGCTGAGGCCCGCCGGGCCTCTTCCCCGGGCCGCCGGCTCTCCCGGCTTCCGAGGCTTACCGGCGGGTAGCATACGGGGCATGACTGACACCGCAGAGAACGCCGAGAACGGCTCGGTCCCCGAGGAAGTCGTCCCGGACCGCGCGACCGAGCGCCGGACCGCGCGGGTGACCCGTCGGCTGCGCGGCTTCGTCGCCCGCCACGGGGCGGAGACCGAGGGGCAGATCAGCTATCTGGGGGAGCGCGGCTACCGGCTGGTGCTGGTCGGTCGGGACGGCGCCTTCGGGGACCAGGTCGCGCCGGGGCGGGAGATCCTCGTCCGGGCGGCGGAGCGGGCCGGGATCACGCTGCGGGAGTCCTTCGACGGGGAGTTGGCGGCCCGGGTGCGCACCGGGCCCTACGAGTGGTCCCGGATGGCCGGCCTCCAGATCGGCGGCCCGTCGAACGGGGGCCCGTCGAACGGCCGTTGACCTGCGGCTTCGGCCGACTGTCAGTGGCATGGGCCATCATGCGGGCATGAACGAGAACGTCGCCGTCGAGGAGGCCATCCCGATCCTGCGGGTGCGGGAGGTGGCCGCCGCGCTCGGCTGGTACCTGCGGCTGGGGTTCGGGCTGCGCTGGGAGCACCGCTTCGAGCCGGGCTTCCCTGTCTTCGCCGAGGTCGCGCGGGGTGCCCTGCGCCTCTTTCTCTCCGAGCACGAGGGGGACGCCCGCCCCGGCGGGCTGGTGTATCTGCGGCTGGCCGATCTGGACGCGGTGGCCGAGGAGTTCGGGGTCGTGCCGAGGGACGAGCCCTGGGGCCGGGAGATCGAGCTGACCGACCCCGACGGCAACCGCCTGCGGATATCGGACGCCCTCTCCGAGGGGGCCGGGGAGGGAGCCCGCCCGCAGGCGTGACCGGGGGTCTCCCCGAGGGACCTCCGGGCGTCCGGGGCCGCTCGTTCCCCGGGGCGAGCCGGGAGTTTCGAGCCGCAGGGCTTCCGGGGCGGCGGCCCGCCGGGATCGGCGGAAGACCGGGCGGGCTCGGCCGGTGCGGGAGGTCGCCGGGCGCCCCTCGGGAGCCGGCCTACGGCTGGGCGCCGGGGCTGGCCCGGTCAGGAGACCGTGGTCAGCGGCGGGGTCGCGCGGGCCGGCGGCTCGTCCGTGGGGGGCGCGCCTTCGCGCTCGCGGGTGGACAGCAGCAGCCGCAGCGTGGCGATCCAGACCAGGGTGGCGCCCAACAGGTGGATTCCGACGAGGAGTTCCGGCTCGTCGAGGAAGTACTGGACATAGCCGATCACGCCCTGGGCGAGCAGCACCAGCAGCAGCTCCCGCGCCCTGGCCAGCACCGCCGGCGGGGCGTCCACCACCCGCAGGCCCAGCCAGATGGCCAGGGTGCCCAGCACCACCAGCCAGGCCAGGGCCGAGTGGACCCGGGTGATGGTGTCCCAGTCGAACGGCATCCGCTCGATCTCGCTGTCGTCCCCCGCGTGCTTGCCCGAGCCGGTCACCCCGGTGCCCACGACCACCAGCGCGGCGGCCAGCACCGTCAGCCCGGCGACCGCGCGGCGGACCGGGACGCCCACCAGCGGGCGGGGCGGCCCGTCGCCTTCGCGGGCGCGCACCCAGCTCACCGTGGTCACGGTCACCAGCGCCGTGGCGGCGAGGAAGTGGGCGGCGACGATGAACGGGTTCAGCTCGGTGAGCACGGTGATCCCGCCGAGCACCCCGTTGAAGGCGATCACCCAGAACTGGGCCCAGCCCAGCCTGGTCAGCGAGCGGCGCCGGGGCTTGGCCGACCTGGCCGCGACGATGAACCAGCCGACGGCCGCCGAGACCACATAGGTCATCAGCCGGTTGCCGAACTCTATGGCGCCGTGGAAGCCCATCTCCGTGGTGGCGACGAGGCTCTCGTCGCTGCACTTGGGCCAGGTGTCGCAGCCGAGGCCCGAGCCGGTCAGCCGGACCGCGCCCCCGGTCACCACGATGACCACGCTCATCACCAGGGCGGCCAGCGCCGCGCGCCGCACGGTCTCGGGCCGGGGCGTCCAGCGGGCGGCGACGGAGGCGAGGGGGTTTCGCACGACTTCCTTGAGCACCCGCTCATCGTAGGCCCCGGCTTGTGCGCGGATTCACGAGCCCCCGCCCGACGGGCCGTGCGGCGCGTCACTCCCGGCGGAGCGCGTCACTCCCAGCGGAAGAAGCGCGCCGCCAGGCCCAGGCCCGCCACCGACCAGCCGGCCAGCACCGCCACGTCCGAGGCCGCCGGCCAGCCGCCCTCGCGCAGCACCTCCCGCAGCCCGTCCGCCAGGGCCGGCACCGGCAGCAGCTCCAACACCGAGCGCACCCCGTCCGGATACTCGGTCAGCGGCACGATCACCCCGCCGAAGAACAGCAGCAGCACGAAGACCAGGTTGGCGGCGGCCAGCGTCGCCTCGGCCCGCAGGGTGCCGGCCATCAGCAGCCCGAGACCGGAGAGCGCGGCCGTGCCCAGCAGCATCAGCCCGGCGACGGCGAGCGGGTTCCCCCTCGGCGACCAGCCCAGCGCCAGCGCGACCACCACCAGCAGCAGGGTCTGGAACACGAGCGTGACCAGCACCGCGCCTGTCTTCCCCACCAGCAGCGCCCAGCGTGGCAACGGCGAGACGCCCAGCCGCTTGAGCACCCCGTACCGCCGCTCGTAGCCGGTGGCGATGGCCTGCCCGGTGAACGCGGTGGAGAGCACGGCCAGCGCCAGCACTCCCGGCGCCAGGAAGTCGACCCGCTCGCCCGGGCCGGTGTCGATCAGGTCGACCGAGCTGAAGAGGGCCAGCAGCAGCGCCGGGATGATCATGGTGAGCAGCAGCTGCTCCCCGTGCCGCAACAGCATCCGCGCCTCAAGCGCGGTCTGCGCCAGGATCATACGCGGCAGCGGGGCGGCGCCGGGGGCGGGGGAGTAGCGGCCGGTGGCGGCGGTCATGCGCGAAGTTCCCTGCCCGTCAGTTCGAGGAAGACGTCCTCCAGCGTGTGCCGCCGGGTGGTGATCCGGTCGGCCAGCACGCCGTGTTGGGCGCACCAGGCGGTCACCGTCGCCAGCAGCCTGGGGCCCACGTCGCCGGTGATCCGGTAGTTCCCCGGCGTCGGCTCCGTGACCTCGGCGTCGGCGGGCAGCGCGGCGCGCAGCGAGGCCAGGTCGAGCCCGGGCCGCCCGGCGAAGCGCAGCACGTCGGCCCCGCCGCCCCGGCACAGCTCGGCCGGGCTGCCGTCGGCGATCACCCGACCGCCGTCCAGGATGGCGACCCGGTCCGCCAACTCCTCGGCCTCGTCCATCAGATGGGTGCTCAGCACGACGGTGACCCCGTCGTTCCGCAGCTCCCGCACCAGTTCCCAGGTCGCCTGGCGGGCCTGTGGGTCGAGCCCGGCGGTCGGCTCGTCGAGGAAGACCAGCTCGGGCCGGCCCACCACGGCCATGGCGAGGGCCAGCCGCTGCCGCTGCCCGCCGGAGAGCCGCCGGTAGGGCGTCCGCCCGCAGGAGCCGAGCCCCAGCCGCTCGCCGAGCGCGGCCACGTCGAGGGGGTGCGCGTAGAGGCTCGCGACATGGCGGAGCATCTCCCCGGCGCGCGCGCCCGGGTACACGCCCCCCTCCTGCAACATCACACCGATCCGCGATCGGAGCCGTCGGCCGTCCGCGACCGGGTCGAGCCCGAGCACCCGAAGCCGCCCGGCGTCCATCCGGCGGTAGCCCTCGCACGCCTCGATGGTGGTGGTCTTGCCCGCGCCGTTGGGCCCGAGCACGGCGGTCACCTGGTGCGCGGGAACGGTGAGGTCGAGGTTGTCCACGGCGATCCGTTCGCCGTACCGCTTGACCAGGCCGGCCGCCTCGACCGCCGGTGGAACCCCCGCGCTGCGCATGGGGCGAGTCTAGGTCGGCCGGCGCGCCGGGCCGCCGCCCGGGTGCGCCGGCCGACCCGCGCCCGGGCCCGGCCCCGTTCAGTCGGCCAGCCTGGTGCCCCCGTCGAGGAGCCGCACCGGCTGCCCGGTGCGGGCCGACTCGTTGCCGGCGACCCCGGTCAGCACGCTGCGGATGCCGGCCAGATACCCGGCCTGCCGGCGCAGCGGGTCCTCGCTCGCGCCCCGGAAGACGTCGTCCAGCAGCAGTCGGTCGCCGCCGCCGTGCCCGCCGGTGCCCTGCTCGATGGGCACATCCTCGGGCGGCTGCCAGTGCCGGTGCAGGGTGAGGCGCTCCGCGTAGCCGTCGTCGTCGCCGTGTCCCTTGGCGCTGGGGTCGATCGCCGCCTCCCTGGACGCCCAGGCCCGTTCGGTCACCGCCAGCTCCAGCCGCCCGCCGGTGCCGTTGAAGACCACCCGGTACCCCTCCCAGGGGGCGTAGGCGTGCAGCGCGTAGGTGAGTTGGACCCCGTTGTCGTAGCGGACCAGCAGCGACATGGTGTCGGCGATGTCGATGCCGGGGCCGAAGACGTCCCGGTCCCGCAGGTAGCCGTCCTCGTGCTCGGCGTCCAGGTAGAGCGCCTTGAGGGTGGGGTCGGCGGCCAGGTCCAGCAGGAACGGGTCGCTGCCCAGGCCCGGCGCGCCCCGCCCGCGCTCCGGGCGGGGGCCGAGTTCGGCGGCCGGCGGGTTGGCGTCCCCGTAGAAGCGGAGTCCCTGCTGGGCGAAGACCAGCTCGGGGCCGGCGTCCAGCCACCAGTTGACCAGGTCGAAGTGGTGGGTGGACTTGTGGACCAGCAGCCCGCCGGAGTTGCGCGCCTCGCGGTGCCAGCGGCGGAAGTAGTCGGCGCCGTGCAGGGTGTCGAGCGCCCACTCGAAGTGCACGGCGGTCACCCGCCCGATGGCGCCCTCGGCGAGCACCCGGCGGACGGCCGAGTTGCGGGGCGAGTAGCGGTAGTTGAAGGTCACGACCAGCCGTCCTGGGCCGCGCTCGGCGGCCTCGGCGATGGCGGCGCAGCCGGCGGCGTCGGTGGTCATCGGCTTCTCGACCACCACGTCGCGGCCGGCCTGGAGCGCGGCCACCACATAGCGGGCGTGGGTGGCGTCCACGGTGGTGACGATCACGGCGTCGGCCAGCGCGAGCACCCGGTCGAACGCGTCCGGGTGGAAGGTGGGAACGGGCGGCAGGCCGGCGGCCTCGATCCGCGCGTTGTGGTGGTTCATCCGGGTCCGGTTGGTGTCGCAGAGGGCGATGATCTCTCCTGCGTCGCGCCAGTCGCCGAGCAGCGCGTCCGCGTAGAGGTGGGCGCGGCTGCCGAGGCCGACCAGGGCGTAGCGGCGTGTCATGGAAGCTTCTCCCGAGAGGGGGCGGGGCCGTGCGGGCGCGCGGGACCACCGCTCAGAGAAAGCGCTTACCCCCGGCGCCTGGTCCACCCTTTCCCGTCGCCTGACGCGCGTCAAGGGGTGGTCGGCCGCGAGCGGGAGCCCCGGCGCGAGGTTAGGTTCGCCTTACGTGATGTACTGCATCCCGGCTGGTCAGAACGCGGCTTGCTCGGCTCGCCGGAATTACGCAACAATGACGTTGTGAAAAACGGGAGCGACCGGAACGAGACACCGACGGCCCATCGGGCCACCGGTGTGTCCGCCCTGCCGCACGCCCCCGACGAGCAGTCGAACACGCGCCGTCGGGTCGCCCGTTCCATCCTCGACCACGGCCCCTCCACGGCCGCGCAGCTGGCCGACCGGCTGGGCCTGACGCAGGCCGCCGTCCGGCGCCATCTGGACGCGCTGGTGGCCGACGCGCTGGTGGAGCCCCGCGAGAAGCGGGTCTATGGCTCGCGCGGCCGGGGCCGGCCCGCCAAGGTCTTCGCGATCACCGACCTCGGCCGGGACGCCTTCGACCAGGCGTACGACGAGCTGGCCGTCGAGGCGCTGCGCTGGATCGAGCGCGCCGCCGGCGGCGGGGAGCGCGGCGCCGCCGCCGTGCTGGCCTTCGCCAGGGCGCGGGCCGCCTCCCAGGCCGAGCGGTATCGTTCGCTGGTGGAGCGGGTGCCCCCCGAGGAGCGGGCCAGGGCGCTGGCCGAGGCGCTGTCGCGGGACGGCTACGCCGCCGCCACGCGCGGTGTCGCGGCGCCCGCCGGGCAGCAGCTCTGCCAGCACCACTGTCCGGTCGCGCACGCGGCGGCGTCCTTTCCCCAGCTCTGCGAGGCGGAGACCGAGGTCTTCTCCGAGCTGCTGGGCAGCCACGTACAGCGGCTGGCGACCATCGCGCACGGCGATGGCGTCTGCACCACCTTCGTCCCCGACACCTCGGCCGCCGCCCCGGCGGACGGTGGGGCGGAGAGCCGGCGGCCGGCCGGCGGGCCCCGGCCCCGAGGCACACCGGCCGACGGCACCCACCGCAGCACCGTCACACCCCCCAAGACCACCGCACACGCACGCACCGCCGGGAGGAACCCCGCATGACGTCCCCTACGGAGACCGCCCACCCCGAGCTGGATGGCCTGGGCACCTACGAGTACGGCTGGGCCGACCCGGACGCCGCCGGCGCCGCCGCCAGGCGTGGCCTGTCCGAGGAGGTCGTCCGCGACATCTCGGCCAAGAAGTCCGAGCCCGAGTGGATGCTGCGGATGCGGCTGAAGGCGCTCAAGCTCTTCGGCAAGAAGCCCATGCCCACCTGGGGCTCCGACCTCAGCGGCATCGACTTCGACAACATCAAGTACTTCGTGCGCTCCACCGAGAAGCAGGCCCAGAGCTGGGAGGACCTGCCGGAGGACATCAAGAACACCTACGACAAGCTGGGCATCCCCGAGGCGGAGAAGCAGCGGCTGGTCGCGGGCGTGGCCGCGCAGTACGAGTCGGAGGTCGTGTACCACCAGATCCGTGAGGACCTGGAGAAGCAGGGCGTGATCTTCCTGGACACGGACACCGCGCTGCGCGAGCACCCGGAGATCTTCCAGGAGCACTTCGGCACCGTGATCCCGGCCGGCGACAACAAGTTCGCCGCGCTCAACACGGCCGTCTGGTCCGGCGGATCGTTCATCTACGTCCCGCCGGGCGTGCACGTCGACATCCCGCTCCAGGCCTACTTCCGGATCAACACGGAGAACATGGGCCAGTTCGAGCGGACGCTGATCATCGTCGACGAGAACGCCTACGTGCACTACGTCGAGGGCTGCACCGCGCCGATCTACCAGTCGGACTCGCTGCACTCGGCGGTCGTGGAGATCATCGTCAAGAAGGGCGGCCGCTGCCGCTACACGACCATCCAGAACTGGTCGAACAACGTGTACAACCTGGTGACCAAGCGCGCCGTCGCGCACGAGGGCGCCACCATGGAGTGGGTCGACGGCAACATCGGCTCCAAGGTCACCATGAAGTACCCGGCGATCTACCTGATGGGCGAGCACGCCAAGGGCGAGACGCTCTCCATCGCCTTCGCCGGCGAGGGCCAGCACCAGGACGCCGGCGCCAAGATGGTGCACATGGCGCCCAGGACCTCGTCCAACATCGTCTCCAAGTCGGTGGCCAGGGGCGGCGGTCGGACCTCCTACCGTGGCCTGATCGAGATCGCCGAGGGCGCCGAGGGCTCGAAGTCCAACGTGCTGTGCGACGCGCTGCTCGTCGACACGATCTCCCGTTCCGACACCTACCCGTACACGGACGTCCGCGAGGACGACGTGACCATGGGCCACGAGGCGACGGTCTCCAAGGTCAGCGACGACCAGCTGTTCTACCTGATGAGCCGGGGCCTGTCGGAGGACGAGGCGATGGCGATGATCGTGCGCGGCTTCGTCGAGCCGATCGCCAAGGAGCTGCCGATGGAGTACGCCCTGGAGCTGAACCGGCTGATCGAGCTTCAGATGGAGGGCGCGGTCGGCTGACCGCCCGCCCCCGACCGAGCCACCCGACGTGGCCTGGTGTCGTGCGTCTTCCACGGCCCCGGCCCTGAACCCAAGAGAGCGAGCACGACGAGACCCATGGCTGAGGCCCAGAGTATGCCCGGCGCCGACAGTGCGGGGGAGGCGGTCGCGGCGGCCGTCGAGTCCTCCGTGGTCACCCGCACCAGCGCCCCGCCGTCGTTCGACGTGGCGGACTTCCCGGTGCCGCACGGCCGCGAGGAGGAGTGGCGGTTCACCCCGCTCGACCGGCTGCGCGGCCTGCACGACGGCACGGCGACGGCGAACGGCTCGATGAAGGTCGAGCTGTCCGCGCCCGAGGGCGTCACCGTCGAGACCGTCGGCCTGGACGACCCCAGGGTCGGCCGCGCCGGCACGCCGGTGGACCGGGTCGCGGCGCAGGCGTTCAGCTCGGTGGAGAAGGCCACCGTGGTCGCGGTGCCCAGGGACGCGGTGCTGCCCGAGCCGGTGCGGCTGAGCCTGCACGGCGAGGGCGGCGTCACCTTCGGGCACACGATCTTCGACATCGGCGCCTTCGCCGAGGCGGTCCTCGTGCTGGACCACACCGGCGACACCGTCCGGGGCGCCAACGTCGAGTTCCTGGTCGGCGACGGCGCCAAGCTCACCGTGGTCTCGGTCCAGGACTGGGACGACACGGCCGTCCATGTCACCCAGCACAACGTGCTGGTCGGCCGGGACGCCTCGGTCAAGTCGATCGTCGTCACCTTCGGTGGCGACGTGGTCCGCGTGCACCCCCGGGTCAGCTACGCGGGCCCCGGCGGCGAGGCCGAACTGTACGGGCTGTACTTCACCGACGAGGGCCAGCACCACGAGCACCGGCTGCTCGTCGACCACAACGCCCCCAACTGCCGCAGCAACGTCGCCTACAAGGGCGCGCTCCAGGGCGAGACGGCCCGCGCGGTGTGGATCGGCGACGTGGTGATCCGCGCCCAGGCCACCGGGACCGACACCTACGAGCTGAACCGGAACCTGGTCCTCACCGATGGCGCCCGGGTCCACTCGGTGCCGAACCTGGAGATCGAGACCGGCGAGATCCAGGGCGCCGGCCACGCCTCGGCGACCGGCCGCTTCGAGGACGAGCAGCTGTTCTACCTGATGGCCAGGGGCATCCCGGCCGAGGAGGCCCGCCGCCTCGTGGTGCGCGGCTTCTTCGCCGAACTGGTCCAGCAGATCGGCGTCAAGGACGTCGAGGAGCGGCTGCTGGCCAAGCTGGAGGCCGAGCTGGCGGAGTCCATCGCATGAGCGGCGCGACCTACCAGCCGGCCTGCACGCTGGGCGACCTGTCCGAGGACACCCCGCACCGGGTCGAGATCGACGGCACCCCGGTCGCCGTGGTCCGCACCGAGGGCGAGGTGTTCGCCGTCAACGACATCTGCTCGCACGCGAACGTCTCGCTCTCCGAGGGCGAGGTCGACAACTGCCAGATCGAGTGCTGGCTGCACGGCTCCAGCTTCGACCTGCGCACCGGCAAGCCCTCGGGCCCGCCGGCCACCCGTCCCATCCCCACCTACCCCGTCAAGATCGAAGGAGAGGGCCCGGCGGCGACCGTGCTCGTCTCCCTCACCCAGGAGTCCTGAGGCATCCCCATGGCAACGCTTGAGATCCACGACCTGCACGTCTCCGTCGAGACCGAGACCGGCTCCACCGAGATCCTGCGCGGTGTCGACCTGACCGTGAAGCAGGGCGAGACGCACGCCATCATGGGCCCCAACGGCTCCGGCAAGTCCACCCTCGCCTACTCGCTCGCCGGCCACCCCAAGTACACCGTCACCGGCGGCACCGTGACGCTCGACGGCGAGGACGTCCTGGAGATGTCCGTCGACGAGCGGGCCAGGGCCGGCGTCTTCCTCGCCATGCAGTACCCGGTGGAGGTCCCCGGCGTCTCCGTCTCCAACTTCCTGCGCACCTCGGCCACCGCGATCAGGGGCGAGGCGCCGCGCCTGCGTACCTGGGTCAAGGAGGTCAAGGAGGCGATGGAACGGCTGGAGATGGACCCGTCCTTCGCCGACCGCAACGTCAACGAGGGCTTCTCCGGCGGCGAGAAGAAGCGCCACGAGATCCTCCAGCTGGAGCTGCTCCGCCCCAAGATCGCGATCCTCGACGAGACCGACTCGGGCCTGGACATCGACGCGCTGCGGATCGTCTCCTCCGGCGTCAACCGCGTCCGGGAGACCGGCGAGGTCGGCACCCTGCTGATCACCCACTACACGCGCATCCTGCGCTACATCAAGCCCGACCACGTGCATGTCTTCGCCGGCGGCCGGATCGTCGAGTCCGGCGGCGCCGAGCTGGCCGACAAGCTGGAGGCCGAGGGCTACGAGCAGTACACCAAGGGGGCTGCCTCATGACCGAAGGGCACCCGGTGTCCGACGTGTCCGGCCTGCCGGGCCTGTTGGACACCGAAGCCATCCGCAAGGACTTCCCGATCCTGGACCGCACCGTCCACGAGGGCAGGCCGCTGGTCTACCTGGACAACGCGGCCAGCTCGCAGAAGCCCCGGCAGGTGCTGGACGCGCTCGCCGACTACTACGAGCGCCACCACGCCAACGTCCACCGGGGCGTCCACGTCCTGGCCGAGGAGGCCACCGCGCTCTACGAGGGCGCCAGGGACAAGGTCGCGGCGTTCATCAACGCGCCCAGCCGGGACGAGGTGGTCTTCACCAAGAACGCCTCGGAGTCGCTCAACCTGGTCGCCAACATGCTGGGCCTGGCCGACGAGCCCTACCGGGTGGACTCCGGGACCGAGATCGTCATCACGGAGATGGAGCACCACTCCAACATCGTGCCCTGGCAGTTGCTGGCGCAGCGCACCGGCGCGAAGCTGAAGTGGTTCGGGCTCACCGACGAGGGCCGGCTCGACCTGTCCCGGATCGACGAGGTGATCACCGAGCGCACCAAGATCGTGTCGTTCGTCCTGGTCTCCAACGTGCTCGGCACGCACAACCCGGTCGAGGCCATCGTGCGCCGCGCCCAGGAGGTCGGCGCGCTGGTGCTGATCGACGCCTCGCAGGCGGCGCCGCACATGCCGATGGACGTGCAGTCGTTGCAGGCCGACTTCGTTGCGTTCACCGGCCACAAGATGTGCGGCCCGACCGGGATCGGCGTGCTCTGGGGCCGGCAGGAGCTGCTGGAGGACCTCCCGCCGTTCCTTGGCGGTGGCGAGATGATCGAGACCGTCACCATGAGTTCGTCCACCTATGCGCCGGCCCCGCACAAGTTCGAGGCCGGCACCCCGCCGATCGCCCAGGCGGTCGGCCTCGGCGCGGCCGTGGACTATCTCACCGCCATCGGCATGGAGCGGATCGCCGCCCACGAGCGGGCGATCACGGGCTATGCGCTGGAGCGGCTCTCCCGGGTGGAGGGGCTGCGGATCATCGGCCCGGTGACCCCGGAGGACCGGGGCGCGACGATCTCGTTCACGCTCGGCGACATACACCCGCACGACGTGGGCCAGGTGCTGGACGAGCAGGGCATCGCGGTCCGGGTCGGCCACCACTGCGCGCGGCCGGTCTGTCTGCGGTACGGAATTCCGGCGACCACGCGGGCGTCGTTCTATCTGTACTCCACGCCGGCCGAGGTGGACGCCCTGGCCGACGGGCTGGAGTACGTGCGTGGCTTCTTCGGGTGACCGGCCGGGGATGACGACGGCGACGGGTGAGACGGAACGGACGAGGGTGTGCAGCTGCAATCGATGTACCAGGAAGTGATCCTGGACCACTACAAGAACCCGCACGGCCACGGCCTGCGCGCGGGCGACGCCGAGGTCCACCACGTCAATCCGACCTGCGGTGACGAGATCACCCTGCGGGTGCGGTACGACGGGGAGCGGATCGCGGACGTCTCCTACGAGGGGCAGGGCTGCTCGATCAGCCAGGCCAGCGCCTCGGTGCTCAACGAGCTGCTGGTGGACAGGGAGTTGCCCGAGGCCCTGGAGATCCAGCGGACCTTCCTGGAGCTGATGCAGTCGCGCGGCCAGATCACCCCGGACGACGCGATGGAGGAGCTGCTCCAGGACGCGGTGGCGTTCGCCGGCGTCTCCAAGTACCCGGCGCGGGTCAAGTGCGCCCTGCTGAGCTGGATGGCGTGGAAGGACGCCACGGCGCAGGCGTTGGGCGACGAGGCCACGGCGCGGGGCGAGCAGTCATGACAGGCGAGGCGAACGAGAGAGGTGCTGTCGCATGAGCGAGACCGAGACGGTCGCCAGCCCGGCGAGCGAGGAGGAGATCCGCGAGGCCATGATGGACGTGGTCGACCCCGAGCTGGGGATCGACGTGGTCAATCTGGGGCTGATCTACGGCGTGCACGTTGACGAGAGCAATGTGGCGACCGTCGACATGACGCTGACCTCGGCGGCCTGCCCGCTGACGGATGTCATCGAGGACCAGGCGAAGTCGGCGACCGAGGGGCTGGTGAGCGAGCTGAAGATCAACTGGGTCTGGATGCCGCCGTGGGGCCCCGACAAGATCACGGACGACGGGCGCGACCAGCTGCGCGCGCTGGGGTTCAACGTCTGACGGTTCCCGTCGCGAGGGGCCGACGGTCCCGTGGCAGGGGGCGCCCGGTGTGGGCGCCCCCTTTCCGCTGTCCGCCTTCCCGAGGGTTCGGTGAACGGTCGCCGCGCCGTGGCCGGTGAACGGTCAGGCGTGGTCGACCAGTTGGGCGTGCCCCTGGGTGCGGGCGCAGTGGGCGCAGCAGTAGAACTGGCCCTCCTCGGTCTCCAGCCCGTGGCCCAGGATGCGGCACTGACAGTTCTCGCAGATCGGGGCCATGCGCTGGGCCGCGCACTCCAGGCTGTCGAAGACGTGAACCTGGCCGGCGGCCCGCACCTCGAAGGCCATGCGGTAGTCGTTGCCGCAGACCTCACACTGAGCCATCTCGTTGCTTCCTCTCGCTTGTCCGACAAGCCGTCCGGATCACCCTCGCCGCAGCGGCGTCCCGGCGGCCCACGGCTCCCCGGGCGGGCGGCCCGGCTCACCCGTCCGGAGCCGCTCGAAGCCGGCCAGGGGCCCGCCGGATGTCGATCCCGCCGATGTGTACAGGTGTCCAGAACGCTGTGTACGCTCGTCCATATGGCCTATCTGATCCTGGCCGGCGCGATCCTGCTGGAGATCGCGGCGACCACCCTGATGAAGCTCAGCGACGGCTACACCAGGCTGTGGCCCACGGTCGGCTCGTTGACCGGCTACGTCCTGGCGTTCGCGCTGCTCGCCCAGGCGCTGAAGACCCTCGACGTGGGCACCGCCTACGCGATCTGGGCCGGCGTCGGGACCGCGCTGGTCGCGACCATCGGCATGGTCTTCCTCGACGAGCCGCCGACGCTCGCCAGGATCGCCGGGGTGCTGCTGGTGGTCGCCGGCGTGGTGGTGCTGAACGTCGGCGGGGCCCACTGATGGCGCGCCGCCACGACCCCGAGCGGCGGGAGCGGATCGTGGCCGCCGCCGTGCGGGTGCTGGAACGACGCGGGGTCAACGGGCTGACCCACCGCGCCGTGGCCGCCGAGGCCGACGTTCCGCTCGGCTCCACGACGTACCACTTCGACAGCGGGGACGCGCTGCTGGTCGCGGCGCTGGAGCGGGTGAACGACCAGTGGCTCGCCGCGTTCCGGGACTGGGTCGCGTCGGCCGGCTCGGGGTCCGGCTCGGGCGGTGGGGCGGCCTCGCTCGGCGACCGGGTGGTGGAACTGGTCGACGAGTGGCTCGGCCCCCGCAGGGCGGTGACCGAACTCGTCTACGGGCTCTACCTCGCCGGCCTCGACCGCCCCGTGCTCCGCCCGCTGGCCGCCCACTGCCTCGACGAAATGGTGCGGCTGGCACGGCCGTTGACCGGCGACGCCGCCACCGCGCGGGCGGCCGTCGCGCTGCTCGACGGGCTGCTCATCCAACTGCTGCTCACCGGCCGGCCACACCGCCCGGAGGAGACCAGGGCCGCGCTCGCGCGCCTGCTGGTCGAGACGGGTTCGCAGCCGGACCCCGGTACCGGTTAGCGTCGGAACCATGACCGACGAGACCCCTCGCACCGCAACCGGCGCCGTCGCCGCCGGGCTCGCCACCCTGGCCGCCGACGGCACCGTGCTCGACACCTGGTTCCCCAACCCCGAGCTGACCGAGGAGCCCGGCCCCGCCGGCACCGAACGCCTCACCCCCGAGCGCGCCGCCGTGCTGCTCGGCCCCGACACCCCCGAGGCGCTGGGCCCCGACCCGCGCCGGAACGTCGAGGTGATCGCGGTGCGCACGGTCATCTCCTCGATCGACGACAAGCCGCTCGACGCCCACGACGTCTACCTGCGGCTCCACCTGCTCAGCCACCGGCTGGTCCGGCCGCACGGCCTCAACCTGGACGGGATCTTCGCCCTGTTGGCCAACGTCGCCTGGACCACCATCGGCCCGGTCCCGGCCGCCGAGGTCGGCCGCGCGCAGCTCGCCGCTCGGGCCGCCGGGCAGACGTTCTCCGTGACCAGCGTCGACAAGTTCCCCCGGATGACCGACTACGTGGTGCCCACCGGGGTCCGCATCGGCGACGCCGACCGGGTGCGGCTCGGCGCCCACCTGGCCGCCGGCACCACGGTGATGCACGAGGGCTTCTGCAACTTCAACGCCGGCACCCTCGGCACCTCCATGGTGGAGGGCCGGATCAGCGCGGGCGTCGTCGTCGGCGACGGCTCCGACATCGGCGGTGGCGCCTCGATCATGGGCACCCTCTCCGGCGGCGGCAAGCAGACCATCTCCATCGGGGAACGCTGCCTGCTGGGCGCGCAGGCCGGCCTCGGCATCTCGTTGGGGAACGACTGCATCGTGGAGGCGGGGCTGTACCTCACGGCCGGCACCCGGGTCACGCTGCCCGACGGGGACGTGGTCAAGGCGCTGGAACTGTCCGGCGCGCACAACCTGCTGTTCCGGCGCCACTCGACGACCGGCACGGTCCAGGCGCTGACCCGCACCGGCAGCTGGGGCGGGTTGAACGCGGCGCTGCACTCCCACAACTGACGCTCCGCTGGGTTCCGGAGGCGCCCCGCGCCCGGGTGGCGGCGCCGCCCGGGCCGCCCACCGGGCGCGGGGCGCGGGGCGCGGGGTGGGGTGGTGCGGGTTGGGGGTTGGTGGAGGAGGGAGTGTCTGGCAAGTCTGGCGAAGTGAGGAAAATCCGGCTCGGTCGTTGAAAGAACCGCAGGTCACGAACCGTGGTCCCCGCAGGCGCGGGGGTGTTCCCCGCTGGCGCGCCATCGCCAGCGTCAAGAAGCGCTGCTCCCCGCGGGCGCGGGGATGTCCCCACGGTCTGCTCGTCCGGCTCCGGCCGCCCAGCTTGCACCCCGCACCAGCGAAGCCGCTCCCCGGCCTCGGTTCGCTTTGCGCGTGGGGGTGGCGCTGCCGCGTACCACCCGTTCTGCCCGCAGGGGATGTCCGGCCTGAACCCGCCAGGGGGGCGTTGCCGCTGGCCCCCCAGGGCCAGCGGCTTCGGTGGTCAGGGGGCGCGCCAGAGGGTCAGGGTGAGGGTGATGTGGGGGCCGGGGGCGGGGTGGGTGAGGGTGATGAGGGCCACGTGGCCGGCGCGGGTGCGGACGCAGAGGCGGTCGCCTGGGGTGAAGGAGTTCAGCGGCAGCGCCACCGTGGGGGAGTCCTGCGCGCGGCAGGACTCCGCCGTGGGGGCGGCGTTCGCGGGGAGTCGGACCAGTTCGTTGCCCTCGGCGGTGCGGAGCAGGGGCTCTTCGCCGCCGGTGAAGTAGCGCAGGTCGATCTGGTGCGCGTTGGAGGCGTTCGACGCGCGGGGCGTCACGGGGTCCTCGCCGAGGAAGAGGTGGTCGCCGGCGGGGAGTTCGATCGTGCCGTACTCCTCGCCGGCCGGGGGCCGCTCGTCGTTCGGGAGGAGGAGGTGGCCGCCCGAGGCGAGGAGGGCCAGCGCGCCGGCGAGCAGGGCGAGTTGGCGGCGGCGGGGGCGGCGCGGGGTGGGTGGGGTCGGTGGCAGCCAGTCGGGGCTCCGGCTCAGGGGGCCCGTTCCCGGCGCGAGTTCCTGGCAGGCGGCGATGACCTCGGCGGGTGTGGGGCGGGCCGTCGGGTCCTTGGCCAGGCAGCGTTCGACCAGGGGCAGCAGCGGTTCGGGAACGCCGTCCAGGGACGGCTGTTCGTGAACGATCCGGTAGAGCACCCCGTGCGCGGTGCCCTCCCCGAACGCCGGTCGCCCCGTGGCCGCGAAGACCGTCAGCTGGCCGAGCGAGAAGATGTCGCTGGCCGCCACCACCGGCCTGCCCAACGCCTGTTCGGGCGCCATGAAGGTGGGGGTGCCGACCACCGAACCGCCGCGTGTCAGCGCCGTGGCGTCGGCGGCCCTGGCGATCCCGAAGTCGATGACGCGGGGCCCGTCGGCGGACAGCAGGACGTTGGCCGGCTTGAGGTCGCGGTGCACGACCCCCGCGCCGTGGATCGCGCCCAGCGCCTCCGCCACCCCGGCCACCAGCAACAGCAGTGGGGGGAACGGGAGTCCGCCGTGTCGGTTCACAACGTCGGCCAGCGAGGTACCCGGGACATAGGCCGTCGCCAGCCAGGGCGTCGCCGCCTCGGGGTCGCCGTCGAGGACCGGCGCCGTGCACAGCGCCGGCACGCGCCGGGCCGCCGCCACCTCGTGCCGGAACCGGGCCCGGAACGCCGGGTCCTCCGCGAACTCCGCGCGGATCACCTTGACCGCCACCGGCCGACCGCCCGGCGTGTGGGAGAGGTACACCCGCCCCATCCCGCCCGAGCCGAGCCGCGCGGCCAGCCGGTACCCGCCCACCGTCGTCGGGTCGTCCGGCCCCAGCGGCTCGCCGACCTCGCCGAACTCCGCACCCCGCATGACGTTCACCGTTCCCCCGCGTCGCGTCTGGCGGCCTGGACCCTACCCGAAGCGCGGCGGTCCCCGCCGGGCGCTGTGGCTTGACCCTCGACCTGCTTCAGGGCGCAGAGTGAGCGGCGTGGAGAGCGAACGGTTGGGCATCGGCGAGGTCGCCAGGGCGAGTGGGTTGCCGGTGAGCGCGCTGCGGTTCTACGACGGGGCCGGCGTGTTGGTGCCGGCGGTGGTCGACCGGGGGACCGGCTACCGGCGTTACGACCGGGAGCAGGTGGCCGAGGCGCGGCTGGTGGCGGTGTTGCGCCGGGTGGGGATGCCGCTGGCGGACATCAGGCTGGCTCTGGCCGGCCGGGCCGGTGGAGACCCGACGCTGCCGGTGCGGCTGCTCGCGGCTCATGTCCGCCGCCTGGAACGGGGCGTGGCCGAGGCCAGGTCCGAACTCTCCCGACTGCGCGGCACCGTCGAGAAGAACGAGCACACCGGGAAGAAGGAGAACGCCATGACCACGAGTGAGTCCCGAGTGGTGACGCTGACGCTGGCGGGGGCGGAACTGGCCGCCGCCTTGGACGCGGTGCGGTTCGCCGTCGGGCACGACCCGGAACTCCCGGCGCTCGCCGGGGTGTTGTTCGACGTCGAGGACGGCACGCTGCGGCTGGTCGCCACCGACCGCTACCGGCTGGCCGTGGCCGGGGTGCCGCTGTCGGCGCGCGGCGACCGGGCGCGGGCGCTGGTGGCGACGCCGGTGGTGGACGCGATGCGGGCGCTGCTCACGGGGGCCGCCTGGCCGGCGCGGCTGACGGTGCGGCCCGTGGATGTCGCGCTGGAGGTCGGTGGCCGGGTGGCGTCGGGCCCCGCCGTCGACGAGACGTATCCCGACTACCGCCGGCTGGTCGGCGGGGCCGCCGGCCGCAGGGTGGTCGTGGACGCGGCGGCGCTGCGCGCCGAGGTGGCGGCCGGCCCGGTGCGGGAGGAGCGGCGCGGAACGGACGGCGCGCGCCGCGCGGTGAGCGTGCTCACCCTCACGGCGGACGGCGCGCTGCGGCCGGGCGAGGGCGAGGGGCAACGGGTAGCCGTGGACCGGGAGTTCCTCACCGAGGCGCTGGCCGCGCTGGCCTCGGACCGGGCGGAGGTGGAGATCGCGGGCCCCAGCGCGCCGCTGACGTTCCGCCCTGAAAGCACGGGCCCGGGGGGCGGCCGCGCCGAGCGGATGTCGCTGTTGATGCCCGTGGCGTTGGAGGGCCTCGACTGACGCCGGGTCACTCCTCGGCGACCGCCGCGCGGAGCGCGCCGGCCAGGAGGGTGGTCAACGCGGGGTCGGCCGGCAGCAGCGGGGGGCGGACCGGGCCGCCGGGGAGGCCGGCGGCCCGGAAGAGGGCCTTGACCGCGACCGTGCCGGGCCCGTGCCCGGTCAGCGCCGCGACCAGCGGCAGCAGCGCCCGGTGGCGGCGGCCGGCCGTCTCCAACTCGCCGGCGGCGCACGCGTCCAGCACCGCCCTGACCTGCGTGCCCACCACGTTGGCCGCCGTGCTGACCACCCCGCTGGCGCCGATCGACAGCAGCGGCAGGTTCAGCTCGTCGCTGCCCGCGTAGTAGGCGAGGTCCGTCTCGGCGAGCGCCCGGCCGGCCTTGAGGAGGTCGAAGGAGCAGTCCTTGACGGCGACGATCCGGGGGTGCTCGGCCAGCCGGCGCAGGGTGTCGAGGGTCAACGCGGTGCCCTCGCCGGTCCGCGCGGGGATGTCGTAGAGCATCACCGGCAGCTCGGTGGCGTCGGCGACGGTCAGCAGATGCCGGGCGATCGCCTCCTGGGTGGGCCGCGAGTAGTAGGGCGTGACCACCAACAGGCCGTCCGCGCCGGCCTGTTGGGCGGAGCGCGCCAGTTCGATCGTGTGCCGGGTGTCGGCCGTTCCGACGCCGGCGACCACCAGCGCGTCGCCGCCGACCGCGCCCCTGACCGCCCGGAGCAGGGTCGCCTTCTCGGCGTCGCTGGTGGTCGGCGACTCGCCGGTGGTGCCGTTGACCACCAGCGCGTCGCAGCCGCCCCGGCGGACCAGGTGGGCGGCCAGCCTCTCGGCGCCCGCCGGGTCGAGGGCGCCGTCCTCGGTGAAGGGTGTGATCATCGCCGCCGCACAGCGGCCCAGGGGTCCCGAACGCATGGCACGGAGTCTGAGCCCCCGGGGCCCCTCCGGTCCACTTCGATGTTCTGCGCGGCATCGTTCAGCGTTGCTTACCGGTGGCGGAGGGGCGGGCGGCCTCAGGGGCGGAAGCGCAGCACCTGCGGGTCGTGGTCGCTGGCCTGGTCGGCGAACTCGGCGTTGATGTGCACGATGTCCAACTCGTAGCGGCGGATCGCCGGCGAGACCAGCGTCTGGTCCAACACCTGCGACTGCCCGTCGAAGACATAGGTGTAACGCTCCCGCGCCGGCAGCGAGTTGAGCGCGTTCTCCAGCAGCCCGTCGGCGGTCAGCGCCTCGGCCGTCGCCGAGAACGTGAAGTCGTTGAGGTCGCCCAGCACCACCACGTTCGCCGGCCGCCGCACGCCCCGGGCGTCGCGGGTCTCCCGGACGAAGTCCGCGACCGCCCGCGCCTGCGCCACGCGCTGCCGCTCCGAACTGCGGTTCGGCGGCTGAAAACGGCCGTGCGTCGGCTGATCGCCGCCCTTGGACGCGAAGTGGTTGGCCACCACCAGCACCGTCTCGCCCCGGAAGGTGAACTCCCCGACCAGCGGCTTGCGGCTGTCCGTCCAGGCCGCGTCGTCCGGCGCGATCCGCCCGGGGGAGTGGCTCAACGTGGCCTCCCCGCGCCGCGCCACCACCTCGGTCGCCGTCGTCGCGTCCCCGCCCGGGCGGTCGACGAAGGAGACCCGTTCCGGGTTGAAGAGCAGCACCGTGCGGATGTTGCCGCCGGGCTGCCCGCCGTCGGCGCCGTCGACGGGGTCGATTCCGCGCCACTCGTAGGCCGGCCCGCCGGCGGCGACCACGGCCTCGGTGAACAGGCGCAGCGTCTCCCCGGCGGACACCGTCCCGTCGTCCGTCGGCCCGCTGTCGTCCTGGATCTCCTCGACGGCGAGGATGTCGGGCGCCGCGAGGTTGTCGACCACGGCCGTCGCCAGCCGCTCGAACTTCTCGGCCGGGTCACCGGGGTTGAGATTCTCGACGTTGTACGCCGCCACCGCCAGCTCCCCGCGCCGCTGGGGCCTGGTCGACTCCCGCTCCAGGCCGCCGTCGACGACCTCGCCCAACTCCCGTGCGGCCAGGGTGTATCCGCCGAACTCGTCGTAGTCCAGCGGGCCCGTGGTGCGCCCGCCGAGCAGGTCGCCCACGTTGGCCTCGGGGAACGGCCGCTCGGCGAACGGGATCAGTGACTCGACCTTCAGGCGCCCCGGGTTGTGCGCCTCGTAGGAGGCGTAGCGGGTGCCGCCGCGCGGCGTCGGGTGGTCCTGCGGCCGCAGCGTCACCCACAGTTCGCCGTACGCGGTGCTCGGGCCCACGACCGGCGCGTCGGCGACCGAGACCGCCATGCCCTCAAGCGACTCGTAGAGGTCCAGCACATGGCGGCGCGGGTTCAGCGGCAGCCCCTCGATGCTGCCTCCGGCCGCCTCCTCACCGGCCGGCGCATAGCGGCGCGGCAGCGTGTCGCCCGTCAACTCCACCGGCGCCGGCAGCTCGTTGCCCGAGGAGACCACCGTCACCTCGGGCCCGGTCAGCTGGGTGACCGACTGCCCGCCGCGTTCGGCGCCGCCCGGGTAGTACTCGCCGACGGTGCCGGCGACCTCCACCGCGTCGCCGACCGCGACCGTCGGCGCCTCGCCGGTGTAGACGAAGAGACCCTCGCTGGTCGCCGGGTTGCCGTCGCCCACCGGGTCCTGTATCCAGAAGCCCCGCGAGCCGAAGGCCCGCACCCCGGTGACCACGCCCGTCACCCCGGTGACCCGCTCGCCGACCAGCGGCGAGAGCCGGGTGTCGCCCTGGATCTCGGCCACCCGCACCCCGTCGGACCCGGCCGCCGAACTCGGCCAGGCCAGCAGCGGAACGCACAGCCCGCCCGCCACGGCGGCGGCCAACACGACGGCCCCGCGCGGCGGTTGGCGGAACGGACGGTCGCGGTCGGCTGGTCGAGTGGACTTCACGGGACACCCTCCTGGGGAGACGGCATGGGCCGCCGCGACGGGACGGGCGGCGGCGGCGCGCAACGGCCGGGAGCGGCCCGGCGGCACGCCAACGCTACGCGGGTAACGCCGTGCTGGGCAGGGCTTCCGCCACACGTCAACCAACTGTTAACCCACGGGTGAGCACGGTGCCGGCACGGTGACGTCGACGCCCCGCCCCGTTCCCGTTCGCGTGGCCGAGCGGCTCCGTTCCGGCGCCGGAGAGAAACGTGCGGGGGAACGTCCAGGTGAACGTCCGGGAGAACGAGCGAGGCACGAGGAGCGGAACTCGCGGGATGCGCCACGGCCGGCCGCCGATCCCGTCTACGCTGGTGACCTGCCCGACCGCCCCGACCGCCGGCGGGAAGCCACCCGCCCGAGGAGTCTGTTTCACCATGTCGCTCGACCCCAAGGACGACCGTCCCATGATGCCGCCCGTACGGCTGCCGTCCGAGGCCGAGTTGGCCCGGCAGGCGCTCGCCTCGCCGCTGTTCTCCCGCGCCCTGCGGCTCGCCGGCTGGGCCGGCGAGGGCGTTCCGGTGGGCGCCGGCGGCGAGTTGCTGAGCCCCCGCCTCGCCGAGGCGATCGAGGAACTCGGCCTGGGCGACGCCCCGGAGGGCGAGGCGGAGACCGTCGAGGCGTGGAACTTCGCGGTGGACTCCGGCCTGGTCACCGTCACCGAGACCGAGGACGACGAGGAACTCGCCGAGGACGGCGGGGCCGACTCCGATGACCGCGCCGAGGCCGACGACGACGAGCCCCTGGCGATCGGGGACGACGCGGCCGTCGGCCTCGCGGCGCGCGCCCCGGAGTTGGCCGACCTGGCCGAGGGCCACCCCGAGGAGATCCTCGACGTGTGGGGCGAGGGCCTTGAGGCCGTGCTCGCCGACGTGGCCACGCCCAGCTTCGAGGAGCTGCTGGGCGAGGATCTCGCCGGGCTCTTCGACGAGAACGGCCAACTCGCCCCCGACGCCATCGACCTGGACGCCCTGGAGTGGGACGCGGAGGCCGAGTCCGGGCTGCTGGACAGCGTGCTGGGCCACCTCTATCTGCTGGGCGTCACCGACGAGGAGGGCCAGGGCGTCACCCCGTTGCCGCTGCCCATGCTGGCCGCCGCCGTGCTGTTGCCCGACGAGACCGAGGAGTTGACCGACGAGGCGCTGGCCGACGTCTCCGCGCTGGTCGTCCGGCTGGACGAGTGGTTCCCAGTGCTGGCCGGGACCGGGATCGTGGAGTACCGGCCGATCGATGACGAGGTGCTGGGCGACGACGGGGAGGACGGGGCGCCCGAGGGCTTCGAGGACATCGGCGACGCCGACGTGGACGACCTGGCCCGCTACGGCCAGGTGCGGTTGACCCCGCTGGGCTTCCACGGTGTGCGCGGCCGGATGGCGGCGGCCGGCGTCGCGGTGCCGGCGGTCGGCGACCTGGCCGGGGCGCCGGCCGGCGCGCTGCTCGACGCCCTCACCGAACGCGCGCCGTCGGACGCGACCGAGGAGGCCCAGCTGTGGCTGGGCGAGCGCGAACCGGTCGCCGCCGCACGGGAGTTGCTGGTGGCCGCGCGGGGCGACGACCCGGCGGGCCCGGCCCGCAGGCTCGGCTGCCAGCTGGCCTTGGCGCTGCTGGGCGCCGAGGCGGAGCCGGCGCTGCGCGAGGTGCTGGACGACGCGGAGTTGGGCGGCCTCGCCCGCGTCTGGCTGGTGGAGCGGAGCGCGGCGGACGTGCCGCCGCCGCCGGAGGAGATGGTCTTCTGGCTGACCATCGACACCCTCGCCGCCCAACTCGGCACCGTGGCCGACGAGGAGAGCGTTCCGGAGCTGCGGGAGCTGGTCACCGGCCTGGTGGACCAGCACAGCGCCTTCCTCGACCGCGCCTGGCGCACCGAACACCCGGCCACCGCCGAGGTGTTGGAGGCCGTGGGGCGGATGCACCCGGACCGGCAGCTGGCCAAGCAGGCCCGCAAGGCGGCGTTCAAGGCGCGCTCCCGGGCCTGAGCCGCCGCGTCCGTTCCCGTCGCGCCGTTCCCGTTCCGGCCGGCCCGCTCCCGTTGCCGTTCCGGGGGGAAGGTCCCTCTGGTGGGGGCCTGTCCGGCCCCTGGGGGGATCGACGGATTTGTGCTTCACTGGGTGCCCGTGAGTGTCGCGCATCGGGGGGTGTGCAGTGCTGCGTGTCCATTTCACGGGCGAGGATCTGGGGCGGACCCGCCTGGCCGAGGCGTCGCCGCTGTGGGAGACGGTGTTGAGCCTCCACCGCTTCCAACGGCGGGACGGCGGCCCGTTGGTGCGCTCGTGGCGGCGTCGGGTGCGGGCCGACTGCCGCCCGACTGGCGGCTGTTGGCGACGCTGGTGCCGCCCCGGGGGTACTTCCCCGACTTCCTGACCCCCTCCGTTCCCGACCGCGACGTCCGGGCGGCCGTCGAGCGGGTGGCCGGGACGCCGCGCCGGGAGCTGCGGCGGGATCTCGAACCGCTCGACGCGCGCCGGGCGCGGGCGCCGTTCGCGCAGGCGCTCTGGCGGGGCGCGCCCGGCGCCGCCGAACGGCTCGGCACCGCGCTGACCGCCTACCACGCGGCGGCGATCGCCCCGTCCTGGGAACGGATCGAGGCGCAGACGGCAGGCGACCGTTCCCGGCGGGCCTCGGCGTTGCTCGCCGACGGCGTGGAGGGGCTGCTGCGCACGCTGCCGCCCGCGCTGCGCTGGCGCCCGCCGGCCCTTGAGGTGGACTATCCGGTCGACCAGGACCTGGTGTTGGGCGGCCGGGGGCTGCTGCTCGTGCCCTCGTTCTTCTGCCTGGAGACCGGGATCACGCTGCTGAACGAGCACCACGCCCCGACGCTGGTCTACCCGGTGGAGCACCGGCCGCCGGACGACCTCGCGGTGCCGGAGGGCGAGGAGGAGTGCCACCGGGTGTCGCTGGCCGCGCTGCTCGGGCACACCAGGGCCGCCGTGCTCCAGGCGCTGGAGGTGAACGGGACGACCGGCGAACTGGCCCACCGCGTCGGGGTGTTGCCCTCGTCGGCGAGCCAGCACCTGGGCGTGCTGCGCAGGGCGGGGCTGGTGCGCACCGTGCGGCGCGGCCGCACCGCGTTCCACACCCGCACGCCGATGGGCGCCGCGCTCGCCGAGCGCGGCTGGGTCAGGGAGCCGGAGCTGGGCCCGTCTCGCCGAGCCCGTTGAGCCCGTTGAGCCCGCCGGGTTCCCGGCGCTCCAGGACGACCAGCGGGAGCGGGCGTTCGGTGGCGTTCTGGTAGGTGTCGTAGAGCGGGAAGATCTCCGTCATCAGCGCCCAGAGCGGGGCCTTCTCCCGTCGGTCGGCGGTGCGCGCGAGGGCGGTGAAGCGTTCGGCGCCGACCTGGACGCCGACCTCGGGGTGGGCGACGAGGTTGAGGTACCAGGCGGGGTGGCGGGGGGAGCCGCCGTTGGAGGCGACGAGCAGATAGCGGCCCTCGTGCTCCCCGTAGATCAGCGCGGTCCTGCGCAGCAGGCTTGAGCGGCGACCCCGGGTGGTCAGCAGCAGGGTGTTCCAGCCCTGGTAACGGTGGCCCTTCCGGCCGTCCGTGGCGAGATAGCCGCGCACATGGTTGGCGACCCAGCCGACGGGGCTGTCGCTGACCGGCTCGGCGGCGGGGTCGAGGGGGCGTTCGGAGGTCCGCTCGGGGTGCTGTTCGGAGGTCTGTCCAGAGGTCATGGTGCGCGCTCCTCGGTGCTCGGGCCCGTGCTCGTCCCGGGCCCTTGGCACTATCGAAGGTTGAGTGAGTCAAGTAGTTGGGGTGAGACTAGATCAAAAGCTTGAGTTCCTCAACGGTTGAGTTGGTGAAGTAAGGGGCTAGCATGAGGCCATGAGCCAGGAGAGCGATCCGCTGACGCCCGAGCTGGCGCGGCTGGTTCTACAGGTCGCCGACCGGCTGCGGGCCGAGTTCCGGCGGGCCGCCGGCCGCCTCGAACTGCCCGTCGCCCAGGCGGCGTTGCTGGCCAGGCTGGAGGAGCCGACGCCGATGCGCTCGCTGGCCGAGGTGCTGTCCTGCGACGCCTCCCATGTGACCGGGATCGTGGACGGCCTGGAGCGGCGCGGCCTGGTCGAACGGCGCGCCGCCCCGAAGGACCGCAGGGTCAAGCTGGTGGCGCTGACCGATGAGGGCTGCCGCCGCAGGGCCGAGCTGGGCGAGAGCTATCGGTCCGGCATCGCGCCGGTCCTCGCCCTGCCGGAGGAGGAACGGCGGGCGCTCCACGAGTCGCTCGGCCGGGTGGTGGCCGGCCTCGACGAGGCGCGCTGAAGCCCGCGCCGGGCGCGCGCCGGGAGGTGGCGCGCCAGGCGCGTTCTCGGGCCGGCGCGCCGGGGGCGCGGCTACGAGCGGGAGCGTCGGCTACCGAGCCGGGAGCGCGGCGCCGACCAGCGCGCTGGCCGCCTCCGTCACGGCCCGGGCCGCGCCCGACTCCTCCGCGATGGCGTTGCTGACGATGGCGCCCTCGTGGAGGGCCAGCAGCTGGACGGAGAGCGTCCGCGCGGTCGGCTCGGCGATCCCGGCCTCGACGATCCGGTCGTGGAAGAACTCCCGCAGCCACTTCTTCTCGGTCCTGATCACCTGGTTCCCCGGGTGGTCGCGCTCGGGCAGCTCGGCGAAGGCGTTCACGAAGCTGCATCCCCGGTCGGACTCGGTCAGCCACTCGGGCAGGACGGCGAACGGCGTCAACACCCGCCGCAGCGGGTCCCCTTCCTCCTTGTCCTCCTTGGCCAGGCGGTCGGCGATGAGTTCACGCCATCGGCGGTCCCTGGTCTCCAGGTAGATGCGCAGCAGGTTGTCCTTGGAGCCGAAGCGGTTGTAGAGCGTGCGCTTGGTGACGCCCGACTCGGCGGCGATGGTGTCCACCCCGACGGCGTGGATTCCGCGCCGGTAGAACAGCTCGGAGGCCACCTCCAGGATGCGCTGCGCGCCCGGTGTCAGCTCCAGCGGGTCCACCTCGGATGAGTCCGTCGGCATGGCGTGTAATCCCCTTGCATTTACAGATCTGTATACCTACTCTGGATCCAGCTTTACAGACCAGTATAGGAGGAGGCCGTGATGCGTCGCGTCATAGGGCAACTGCCCAGGTCGTTCAGGGATTTCGCGGAGGGGGTGCACGCCGGGCACGGCATCCGGCACGGTGTCTCCCGGTCGCCCGGCAGGGGTCGGCCGGCCCCGGGCGCGGGGTCGGTGGCCGTGTCGTCGTCCCGGGTCGAGCGGAGTGGTGAGGTCGCCGCTTCGGTTGACGCCTGAGGCCCGTGCGCGGTGACCCACGGGGCCGCCCCCGGCCGGGGGCGGCCCCGTTCTCTCTGTCCTCGTTCCGACCTCGCCTAAGTTCTGGCTTATATAAGCAGAACTTGTAGGGTGGTCGCCATGCACGCTCTGGATGTGCTGGGCGACCCGGTCCGGCGGCGGATACTCGAACTCCTCGCCGAGGGCGAGCGACCCGCCGGCGCCGTCACCGAGGTCGTCCGGGCCGAGTTCGGCATCTCCCAGCCGGCCGTCTCCCAACACCTCCGCGTCCTGCGCGAGTCGGGCTTCGCCACCGTTCGCCCCGAGGGCGCGCGCCGGCTCTACGCGGTGGCGCCCGACCGGTTCCGCGAGGTGGACGCCTGGCTGGAACGCTTCGGCCGGTTCTGGGAGCAACGGCTGGACGCGCTGGGCACCGAGCTGGCCCGAGGCAAGCGAGACGCGAGAAGGAAGGCCGACGATGGCGGACTTCATTGACGACATCAACGCCGTCCACCGCGAGGTGGGCCGGCGCCGCATCCCCGCCGGGGACGGCCACACGGTGGTGCTCAGCCGCCGCTACGAGGCCACCCTGGAGGACGTCTGGAACGCCTGCACCACCCCGGAACGCCTGGCGCGCTGGCTGGCGCCGGTCACCGGGGACCTCCGCGAGGGCGGCAGCTACCAGCTGGAGGGGAACGCCGGCGGCAAGATCCTCGCCTGCGAACGCCCGCACCTGCTCAGGGTGACCTGGGTCTACGGCGAGAACGTGACGGAGGCCGACGTCTCCGAGGTCACCCTCAAACTGTCGGCCGAGGACTACGGGGCGACCCGGCTGACGCTGGAGCACGCGTCGGTCGGCGACCCGGAGTTCTGGGAACGGTACGGGCCCGGGGCCACCGGCATCGGCTGGGACCTGTCCCTGCTGGGGCTCGCCCTCCATCTGGCCGGCGAGCCGCTGCCCGACAAGGAGAAGTTCCACACCGCGCCCGAGGGGCGAGGCTTTGTGACGGATGTCAGTCAGCGTTGGCGCGCGGCGCATGTCGCCTCGGGCGCGCCGGCCGAGGCGGCGGAGCGGGCCGCCGCGGCGACGGCGGCCTTCTTCGCGCCGGAGGGCTGAACGCGCCCGCTGCGCTGGCCCGTTGGGCGGGCGCGGTCCCGGGCCTCGGCGGGCCGGCCGCCGGGGGCCGGCCCGCCCGTGTGGGGTCAGCCGCGCAGGGCCTTGGGGCGCTTCCCGCCGGAGATGGCGATCTTGCGGGGCTTGGCCTGCTCGGCCACCGGGATGCGGAGGCGCAGCACGCCGCTGTCATAGCTGGCGTCGATCCGGTCGGTGTCCAGGGTCTCGCCGAGGAACAGCTGCCTGCTGAACGTGCCCACCGGGCGCTCGGCGATCACCGGCTCGGTGCCCTCGCCGGCGCTGGGGCGCCGCTCGGCCCTGACGGTCAGCACATTGCGCTCGATGTCGAGGTCGATGGACTCCGGCTCGACTCCCGGCAGGTCCAGCTCGACGACGAAGGTGTCTCCGTCGCGGTACGCGTCCATCGGCATCGCCGCCGGCTTGGCCGCCGTCCCGAACACCTGCTGCGTGAGCCGGTCCAACTCCCGGAAGGGATCGGTACGCATGAGCATCATCGGTCACTCCTCCCGTGTCGACAGGGTGTGTGTCGCGTCTCTTCTTATATAGCCGATCGGCAGCAAAGTTGCCAAGTCTCGGCTCAACTTTCCTGACCGAGGGGAGAGGTGGCGGGCGAGTGGGCGCCGAGAGTCGTGGAGGGTGTCTGTCAGTGGCGGCCTCTAGGGTGTGGGCTGACGGTGGGGGCGGGCCGGACGGGCGGGCGGTCCGGCCGGGAACGACAGGGAGGGGAGCGGCAGTTGACCGGGACGAACGGCGGGGCGGGCGGCGAGGGGGCCGGGATCGGGCCGGTGCCCGAGCGTTTCCCCGCCGACGAGGGGCTGGTGCGGCGGCTGCTGGCCGCCCAGTTCCCCGCGTGGGCGGCGCTGCCGGTGCGCCGGGTGGCGGACGAGGGCTGGGACAACCGCACGTTCCGGCTGGGTGAGGAGCTGGTGGTGCGGCTGCCGAGCGCCGCGCCCTATGCGCTCGCCGTCGCCAAGGAGCACCGCTGGCTGCCGGTGCTGGCGCGACGGCTGCCGCAGCCGGTGCCCGTCCCGCTCGCCGGGGGCGGTCCTGGCGAGGGATATCCGCACCCGTGGTCGGTCTACCGCTGGCTGCCGGGGGAGCCGGCGAGCCGCTCCGCGCCGGCGGACCCGACGCGGTTCGCCGTCGATCTCGCCGCCTTCCTGGCGGCGCTGCGCGAGGTCGATCCGGCCGGAGGGCCGGCCCCGGGGCGGCACAACTGGTTCCGGGGCGGCCCGTTGACCACCTACGACGGTCAGGTGCGGGACGCCCTCCGCGCCCTGGAGGGGCGGCCGACCGGCGGGTGGTTGGACGTCGGGGAGGCGGAGCGGATCTGGCGGGCGGCGCTCGACGCCGCCTGGGACGGGCGGCCCGCCTGGTTCCACGGCGATGTCGCCCCGGGGAACCTGCTGGTGGAGGGCGGCGCGCTCGCCGGCGTGATCGACTTCGGCACCTGCGGCGTCGGGGACCCGGCCTGCGATCTGGCGATCGCCTGGACCCTGTTCTCCGGGGACTCACGCGCCGCCTTCCGCGCGCGGCTCGGGGGCGCCGTCGCCGAGGGCGCCTGGGCGCGGGGGCGCGGCTGGGCCCTGTGGAAGGCGCTCGTCGACCACGCCTCGGCGCTCGCCGGGGGCGACGAGCGCGCCGCCGCCGGCACAAGGGGGGTGATCGAGGCGGTCGTTGACGAGCACCGGCACCCCGCGTGACGCGGCGGCGGACGCCGTGGTGCGGCGGGGCCTCCAGCGCCGGAGGCGTCCCGGCGCGGCCCCGCGTTCCTCCCGCCGTCCCTCCGCGCGCCACCCTAGACCGGCCGCAGTCCCAGGGCGTCGATCCGCTCGGGGTCGGCCAGGACGGTCATCGCCACGATCCGGCCGCCGGACACGGTGAACGACGCGACGGAGGTCACCCGGCCCCCGGTCACGCCGATCGCGCCGGGGCCGCCGTTGACCAGCAGCGAACGGCTGCCGCTGGTCATCCGGGCGAAGGCCAACGCCCCGCCGGCCACCGCGCGCGCCCCGCGCAGCACGGTGCCGGGCCGCCCCGGGCCGTCGTCCGACCTGAGCACCACCTCCGGGTCCAACACCGCCATCAGCCCCTCCAGGTCCCCGCCGGCGGCGGCGGTCAGAAAGGCGTCCACGACGCGGCGTTGGGTGGGCAGGTCGGTGTCCGAGGGCGGCGCGGCGCCCCGGACCCGCCGCCTGGCCCGGCTGGCGAGCTGCCGGGTCGCCGGAACGCCGCGGCCGATGAGCGGGGCGATGTCGTCGAAGGGCAGCGAGAACAGGTCGTGCAGGACGAACGCCAGCCGCTCGGCCGGGTTGAGCGTCTCCAGCACGACCATCAGGGCGAGGCTGACCGAGTCGGCCAGCAGCGCCCGTTCCTCGGGATCGCCGGTGCCCATCCCGTCGGGCCCGTCCACCACGGGGTCCGGCACATGGCCGTCGAGCGGCTGCTCGCCGCGCCGCGTCCGCGAGCGCAGCATGGTGAGGCAGACCCGCCCGACGACCGTGGTCAGCCAGCCGCCGAGGTTGTCCACGCCCTCCCGCCCGGTGCGGCTGAGCTTCAGCCACGCCTCCTGCACGGCGTCGTCCGCCTCGCTCAGGGAGCCCAACATCCGGTAGGCCACGGCCCGCAGTCGGGGTCGGTGCTCCTCGAAACGCTCGGCCAGATACTCGCGTTCGTTCATGGGCGACTTTTCTCTCGCTCGACGGGGGTCACAGAGATGACGCACCGGGGCGTCCCGATGTGACACGCCGGGACGACAGGGCGGCCCGACCCGCCTGGGCGTCCCGCCGGCGGCACCCGGAACCGGTTCCGAACTCCTCGTTCCGTCCGATCCGTTGACGCCGGCCCGGTCGGGTCCTACCGTTCGTCGGACCGCGCGTCGTACGCCATATGTCATATACGAGATGCCATATGCGAGCGTCGAACCCCGAGATGAGACCCGAGAACCGAGGGCCAAACCCGCATGAAAGCACCACTGTCCGGCGCCGCCCCGGTGCCCATTCCCTCCCGGACGCAGTTCGTCCTGGAGCATCTGACGCACGCGATCCTGACCGGTGGGCTGGCGCCGGGGACCGCGCTGGTCGAGACCGAACTGGCCGCGCGGTTCGGGGTGTCGAAGACCCCGGTGAGGGAGGCGCTCAAGACGCTGGCCGGTCGTGGGCTGGTGGTGATGAGCGAGTACCGGGGCGCGGCCGTCCGGGCCGTGGACGCCGACATGGCGCGCGCCGTCTACGACGTGCGGCTGCTCCTGGAGCCGGAGGCGCTGCGGCGCACCGTGCGGGACGGCGCCGCGCTGGCCGCCGCGCACACCGCGCTGGGCCGGGCCGACGAGGCCGAGGACAGCGCGGAACGCTCCCTGGCGAACCGGGACTTCCACCGCGCGCTCTATCTGCCGTGCGGCAACCCGCTGTTGGTGCGGATGCTGGACGACCTGCGGGACCAGGCCGCGCTGGTGTCGTCGTTCGTCTGGCAGACCCTGCCCAGCTGGGAGCGGGAGGCCGAGGAGCACCGGCTGATCCTGGCCGCCGCCGAGGGCGGCGAGGCCGACCGGGCGGGGGAGCTGCTGGCCGCGCACATCAGGGGCTTCGTCGAGCGGGCGTTCCCTGCGGGGGAGACCGTCGAGGGCGCGGAAACCGGCGACGAGACCACCGACACGGGCGAGAGGAAGGCGTCGGCATGACCGACTTCGCGCCGCAGCGAGCGGCGTTGGCGGATGTGGTGGCGATTCCGGTCACCCCGTTTACCGAGAATGACCAACTGGATCAGGAGAGTTACCGCACGCTGATCCGTCGTCTTCTCGTGTCCGGCGTGCAAGCGCTTACCCCCAACGGCAACACCAGCGAGTTCTACGCCCTCACCCCCGAGGAGCGGCGGATCGAGGTCGAGTTGACGCTCGCCGAGGTCGGCGCCGCCGGCTCCGACGCCCAGATCCTCGTCGGGGTCGGCCAGGACGTGCCGTCGGCCGTCGCCTCGGCGCTGGAGGCGCGCGCCGCCGGGGCGCGGATGGTGATGGTGCACCAACCGGTCCACCCCTATGTGTCGTTGGACGGCTGGGTGGACTACCACCGCGCGATCGCCGAGGCCGTCCCCGACCTGGGCGTGGTGCCCTATCTGCGGAATCCCGCGATCGACGGCGCCGCCATCGCCCGGCTGGGCGCCGCCTGCCCCAATGTGATCGGCGTCAAGTACGCGGTGCCCGACGTCGTGCGCTTCGCCTCCGTGGCCAGGGACGCCGGCCTCGACCGCTTCGTGTGGGTGGCCGGGCTGGCGGAGCTGTGGGCGCCGAGCTACTTCGCCTCGGGCGCCACCGGCTTCACCTCGGGGCTGGTCAACGTGGCGCCCGAGGTCTCCCTGGCCATGCGGGACGCGCTGCGCGCCGGCGACCACCCGGCCGCGATGCGGGTGTGGGAGCTGATCCGCCCGTTCGAGGAACTGCGCGCCGAGCGGCAGTCGGCCAACAACGTGACCGTGGTCAAGGAGGCGCTGGCCGCGCTGGGCCTGTGCCGCCGCGACATCCGCCCGCCCAGCACGGTGCTGCCGCCGGCCGAACGGGAGCGCGTCGCGACGATGGTGAAGGGATGGGAGCTGCCGTGACCGAGAAACACCCGACGGGCTCCGCGCCGGAGCCGACCACCGGGCGGGACCGGGCGGCCGACCAGGACGGGACGGCCGAACGGCGGCTGACGAGCGAGGAGTTGCGCAGCCACCGCTGGTGGGGCACCGAGGGCCTGCGCTCGTTCAGCCACCGGGCGCGCACCCGGCAGCTCGGCTATCTCCCCGAGGAGCACCTCGGCAAGCCGGTGATCGCGATCGTGAACACCTGGTCCGATATCAACCCCTGCCACCAGCACCTCCGCGAACGGGCCGAGGCCGTCAAGCGCGGGGTGTGGCAGGCCGGCGGCTTCCCGTTGGAGTTCCCGGTCGCGACGCTCTCCGAGACGTTCCAGAAGCCGACCCCGATGCTCTACCGCAACCTGCTGTCGATGGAGACCGAGGAACTCCTGCGGTCCTATCCGGTGGACGGCGCGGTGCTGTTGGGCGGCTGCGACAAGACGACGCCGGCGCTGCTGATGGGCGCGGCCAGCGCCGACCTGCCGGCGGTCCTCGTTCCGGCCGGGCCGATGCTGCGCGGCCACTGGCGCGGGGAGACCCTGGGCTCAGGCACCGACATGTGGAAGTACTGGGACGAGCGGCGCGCCGGACGGATCGGCGACGCGGAGCTGGCCGAACTGGAGTGCGGCCTGGCGCGTTCCCCCGGCACCTGCATGACCATGGGCACCGCCTCCACCATGGCCTCGGTGGCCGAGGTGCTCGGCGTGACCATGCCGGGCGCGGCGGCCATCCCCGCCGTGGACTCCTCGCACAGCAGGATGGCGGCCGCCGCCGGCCGGCGGATCGTCGAACTGGTGTGGACCGACGCCCGGTTGTCCCGCTTCCTGACCGCCGACGCCTACCGGGACGCGGTGGCGACCGTGCTGGCGCTGGGCGGCTCGACCAACGCCGTCATCCATCTGATCGCGATGGCCGGCCGCTCCCGGGTGCCGCTGGAGCTGGCGGACTTCGACCGGATCGCCCGCGAGGTGCCGGTGCTCGCCGACATCAGGCCGGGCGGCCGGTTCCTGATGGAGGACTTCTACTACGCCGGTGGCCTGCCCGCGCTGCTGGCCCGGCTCGGCGAGGACCATCTCCACCTGGACCGGCCGACCGTGGCGCACGCCACGCTCCGCGAGCAGCTGGCCGGCGCGGCCACCCACGACACCGAGGTCATCCGCACCCTGGACCAACCCCTCGCCGAACAGGGCGGGTTGGCGGTCCTGCGGGGCAACCTGGCGCCCGACGGCGCGGTGATCAAGCACATCTCGGCCGAGCCCAGGCTGCTCAAGCACACCGGCCCGGCCGTGGTCTTCGACGACTACCGCACCATGCAGGCCACCATCAACGAGCCGGCCCTGGAGATCACCCCGGACAGCGTGCTGGTGCTGCGCGGCGCCGGCCCGCTGGGCGGCCCCGGGATGCCCGAGTACGGGATGCTGCCCATCCCCGACTACCTGTTGAAGCAGGGCGTCACGGACATGGTGCGGCTCTCCGACGCCCGGATGAGCGGCACCAGCTACGGCGCCTGCGTGCTGCACATCGCCCCCGAGTCCCATGTCGGCGGCCCCCTCGCGCTGGTCAACGACGGCGACCTGATCACCCTCGACGTCGCCGCGCGCACCCTGCGCCTCGAGGTCGACGACGCCGAGCTGGAACGCCGCCGCGCCGCCTGGCGCCCGCCCGAGCCGCGCTACGGCCGAGGCTTCGGCGCGCTCTACCAGGAGCACATCACCCAGGCCGACACCGGCTGCGACTTCGCCTTCCTCTCCCGCGAGGGAGAGGTCCCCGAGCCCCACGCGGGCTGAGTGGCCTCCGGATCGCCCCGATCCGCGCCAGTTTCCAACCGACCAGGGGTCCCACCGACCCCCTCGCGGGAGCGCTTCCACACCGCGCGCCCGCCCGTCGAGAACGGAGAAGCGGTCATGGCCGACGCCGCGACGGAACGGACCCGGCCGAGGCGCCGCCGCGCCGGACGTTCCCCACGTTCGCTGCCCTATGTGCTGCTCGCGCCCGCCGGGCTGTTGATGCTGGGATTCATCGCGTATCCCATGTTCAGCGTCCTCTACTACAGCCTCCAGGACTACAACGTCACCAAACCCTGGCGGAACGGCTTCGCCGGCCTGGAGAACTTCCGGGAGATCTTCACCGACGACCCGTTCTTCTGGGAGACGCTGGCCTTCAGCGCCCAGTGGGTCTTTGTCGAGGTCTCGCTCCAGCTGGTCTTCGGACTGGCACTGGCGCTGATCATCAACCAGACCTTTGTCGGCAGGGCCGCCGCCCGCGCGTTGGTCTTCTCGCCCTGGGCGGTCTCCGGGGTGCTCACCAGCACCATCTGGATTCTGCTCTACAACCCCTCGACCGGTCTGAGCCGCTATCTCGCGGACGCCGGAATAGGCGAGTACGGAACGTCGGTGCTGTCCAACACCGGAACCGTCTTCTGGGGCGCGGTGATCGCCGAACTCTGGCGCGGCGTGCCGTTCTTCGCGATTCTGATCCTCGCCGACCTCCAGTCCGTCTCCAAGGACCTCTACGAGGCGGCCTCGGTGGACGGCGCCAGCCGGGTGCGCCAGTTCTTCCACATCACCCTGCCGCACCTGCGCGACGCCATCGTGCTCTCCACGCTGCTGCGCGCCGTCTGGGAGTTCAACAACGTGGACCTGCTCTACACGTTGACCAACGGCGGCCCGGCCGGCCAGACCACCACGCTGCCGCTCTATGTCGCGCAGACCGGAATCCACGGAAACGAGTTCGGCTATGCGGCGGCGCTCACCACGGTGGCCTTCGTGATCCTGCTGTTCTGCTCCATTCTCTATCTGCGTCTGAGCAAGTTCGGAGGCGACGACAAGTGACCGCCGCACTCACCACGCCGCAGCCGGCGCTCGACGCGCCCCCCGCACCGCCCGGCGACTCCAGGAAACGTCGCCGCTCCTACGACGAGCCGCCGCGCTGGCAGATCTACGTTCCGCTCGGCGTGTACCTGCTGTTCACGCTGGTCCCCTTCTACTGGATGCTGCTGTTCGCGCTCCGCGAGCCGGGCTCCGACTCCCTGGTGCCCTGGCCGATCACCGGCGAGCACTTCGCCAAGGTGTGGAACGAACGCGGCTTCGACACCTACTTCGTCAACAGCATGTATGTGGGCATCGCCTCGATGCTGATGACGCTGCTGGTCGCGCTCTCCGGCGGCTATGCGCTGGCCCGGTTCAGGTTCCGGCTGAAGATGCCGTTCATGCTGGCGCTGCTCTGCTCGCAGTTCATTCCCGGGGCGCTGATGCTGGTGCCGCTCTTCGAGATCTTCCGGGAACTCCAGCTGCTCAACTCGCTGTGGTCCGTGATCCTCGCCGAGACCGTCTTCCAGCTGCCGCTGTCGATGATCCTGATCAGCGGGTTCATCAGGAACGTGCCACCCAGCCTGGAGGAACAGGCGTGGGTGGACGGCTGCACCCGGCTGCGGGCGTTCCTCGCCGTGGTGCTGCCGCTGCTGCGCCCCGGGCTGGTCGCCGTCGGCTCGTTCGCTTTCGTGCACAGCTGGAACCACTTCCTGTTCGCGCTGATGTTCCTCAACTCCCAGGACAGGCAGACGATTCCGGTCGGGCTCAACACCCTCCTCGGCTCCGACAGCGTGGACCTGGGGGCGCTGGCGGCCGGCGGCGTGGTGGCCGCCGTGCCGGTGGTGATCGTCTTCGCGTTCATCCAGCGCTGGTTGATCACCGGCTTCAGCGCGGGGGCGGTCAAGGGATGAACGAGCCCGTCACGGTGGTGCTGGCCGGGGCCAGGGGACACGGCCACTGGCACCTGGCCAACCTTCGCCGGCTCACGGCGGCCGGCCTGGTGCGGCTGGTCGGCGTCTGCGAGCTGACCCCGCTGGCCGACGAGGAACTGGCCGGCCTCGGGAAGCCCGAGCAGTCACCCGACCTGCCCGCCCTGCTGGAGCGCACCGGCGCCGAGGTCGCCATCGTCTGCACCCCCATCCACACCCACGCCGAGCTGGGCCTGGCCGCCGCCGCCCGGGGCGTCCACCTGCTGCTGGAGAAGCCGCCCACCCCCTCGCTGGCCGCGTTCCGGCAGCTGACCGACGGCATCCAACGGGCCGGCACCGCCTGCCAGATCGGCTTCCAGTCGCTGGGCTCGGGCGCCATCGAGCACATCAGGCAGCTGGTGCGGGACGGCGTCATCGGCCGGGTCACCGGACTGGGCGCCGCCGGCGCGTGGGTGCGCGACGAGGCGTACTGGGGGCGCGCGCCGTGGGGCGGGCTGCGCCGGCTCGACGGGCGCGACGTGGTGGACGGCGTGCTGACCAACCCGCTGGCGCACGCCGTCGCCACCGCCCTGCGCATCGCGGGCGCCGACCGCGCCGAGGACCTGGCCGCGATCGACCTGGAGCTGTACCGGGTCAACGCCATCGACGCCGACGACACCTCCTGCGCCCGGCTGCGCACCGCCGACGGCACCGAGCTGGTCACCGCCGTGACGCTCTGCGCCGAACGGCCGGGCGAGCCCTATGTGGTGGTGCACGGCGAGGCCGGCCGGATCACGTTCTGGTACAAGGAGGACCGGGTGCGGCTGGAGCGCCCGGGCCGCGACCCGGTGGTCACCGAGCACCCCCGCACCGACCTGCTGGCCAACCTGGTCGCCCATCTCCGCGAAGGCGCCGAGCTGTTGGTGCCGCCCGAGCGCACCGGCGGCTTCATGCGGCTGGTCGAGGCGGTGCGCACCGCGCCCGACCCGGTGGCCCTCTCGCCCGCGCACTGGCACGAGGAACGCACCGCCGCCGGCGTCCGCCGGGTGCTGCGCGGCATCGACCGGCTGACCGCCGAGGGCGCCGAGCGGCTCGCCCTCTACTCCGAGTTGGGCGCCCCCTGGGCCGCCGCCCCCGGCCGCCCGCGCCCCACCTGAGGACGACGGCCCGCGCCGCCTCCCGGCCGCCGCCAGACCCCCGCAAGCACCCCCATGAACAACCGCACACGCAACCACCTTCACCGAGGAGCACCGATGAGAACACAGCGGACCCGGGGCGCCATCGTCGCCGCCACCGGGCTTGTCCTGGCCCTGACCGCGACCGCGTGCGGGGACGACGGCACCTCCTCCGGAGCCGAGGGCGACGGCACCGGAAAGATCGTCTTCTGGGACAACAACGGCGGCGCCCGCACCGAGATCTGGAACGAGATCATCGACGCCTTCCACGAGGAGCACCCCGACATCGAGGTGCAGTACGTGGGCGTCCCGATCGCCGACGTCCAGTCCAAGTACGACGCCGCCATCCAGGGCGGCGGCGACGGGCTGCCCGACGTGGGCGGCGTCTCCACCTCCTACCTGGCCAACCTCGTCGCCCAGGGCGCCCTCGACCCGGTGGACGACCGCCTCGCCGAGAGCGGACTTGAGGAGCAGCTCATCCCCAACATGCTCCAGAGCGTGCGCTCCACCGTCGGCGACGGCGAGGAGGCGTACTCCGTGCCGACCTCCGCCAACCAGGGCGTGATCTGGTTCCGCACCGACCTCTTCGACGAGGCCGGGCTGGAACCCCCCACCACCTGGGAGAACTTCTTCACCGCCGCCGAGGCCCTGACCGACCGCGCCAACAACGCGTTCGGCTTCACCCTCAGGGGCGGCGAGGGCTCCATCGCCCAGGCCCTGGACATGATGTACGCCCAGTCCGGCATCGACAGCTTCTGGGACGGCGACCAGACCACGGTCAACGACCCGGCCAACGTCGAGGCGTTGCAGAACTACGTGGACCTGTACAACCGCGTCACGCCCGAGGCCGACCTCAACAGCGACTTCACCAACATGGTCGCCACGTTCACCGGCGGCACCGTCGGGATGCTCCAGCACAACCTGGGCTCCTACGGCGACCACACCGCCGCCTTCGGTGAGGGCGTCGTCGACGGGCTGCCGATGCCGACCTCCGAGGAGGGCGGCGGCCGCACCTTCGTCTCCAACCCGGTGGACGGCCTGGGCCTCTTCCGCTCCAGCGACAACAAGGAGGCGGCCTGGACCTTCATCGAGTTCGCCCTCTCCCACGAGATGAACAGCCGCTGGAACGAGTCCGCCGGCCAGATACCGTCCAACACCGCCGTGCTGGACGACCCGTGGATCGCCGAGGCGCCGCCCACCCAGGCCGCGGTCGAGGCGCTCAACGACGAGAACACCACCATCGTGCAGCTGCCCTACTACCTGCCCGACTGGAACGACATCACCAAGTCCGGCAGCGAGCCCAACTTCCAGCGGCTGTTGCTGGGCGAGATGACCGCCCAGGAGTTCGCCGACGACCTGGCCGAGCAGCTCAACGAGGCGCAGGCGGAGTGGCTGGAACAGCGCTGACCCCGTGAACGGGCGGGGCGCCGGGGCCGGCCGCTCCAGGGCCGGGCCCCCCCAACCCCCCCCCCCCCCCCCCCG
>NZ_RFFJ01000199.1 GCF_003696235.1 Streptomyces triticirhizae | reverse complement strand
CGCCGGCCCGCCGGCCGACCGCGCGGCGGCCGGGCCCGGCCGGCCCGAGGCGCCAGCGGCGGACGATCCCCGGGTGGGCCGGCTGGCGGGTGAGATAGCCGCCCTGTGGGCCCGGCACCTGGAGACATCCGAACCGGTCGGGCCCGACTCCGACTTCTTCCTCGTCGGCGGCACCTCGATGACCGCTATCGGCATCCAGCGACGGTTGGAGAGCGAGCTGGGCCGGGCCGTGTCCCTGCGTCAGTTCTTCGACGACCCGACGCCGCGTGCCCTGGCCGTCCGGCTGCTCGCGGAGCCGGCCGGAGACACGTTCCGCCCGCCGGGCGGCGACTCGCCGAACGGCCACCCGCCGGGCGGGGACCCGGAAGCCCCCGGGGAGCCGGCCGAACTGCCCCTCACCTTCGCCCAGTTGGACATCTGGACCCACACGCGGCTCTGGCCCGACACGCGCGGCTTCCTCATCCCGCTGGCGGTGGACGTGGCCGGCGGCGTCGACCCGCACCGGCTCGCCGAGGCCACGTCGGCCACCCTCTCCGCGCACCCGGCGACGCGGGCGACGTTCCCGCTCAGCGCCGGGACGCCGGTCCAGCGGCCCGGCCCGGCCAGCACACGGATCGAGGTGCCGGTCCTCCCGGCGGAGCACGAGGACGAACGGCGGTGGCTGGAGGGGGAGATCGTCTCGGACAGCCCCGACCTGGCGTCGGGCTCGCCGGTCAGGGCCGCCGTGCTCGACCGGGGCCCGGCCGGGGCGACCCTGGTCGTCGCCGCGCACCACGTGGTGGCCGACATGCGCACCGTCGGCCTGCTGTGGGACGAGATCGCGCGGCGTTACCAGGGGCGGCCGGTGCGGGACGCCCCCGGGGAGCGCCTCGACGCGCTGCGCCGGGCCGTGGCCGCGAACCGTCGGGGCGGCGACGCGGCGGCCCGCGCCCACTGGGCCGGCGTGCTGCGGGACCGCACGCCCCTGACGCTCCCTCGGGAGGTCGCCGACGAGGTGGCGGGGGCCGCCGTCACTCGCGTGGTGCTGGGCGAGGCGGACCTGCGGCGGGTCGGACGGCTGATGGCCGACCACCGGGCCAGCGCGATGATGGTCGGCGCCGCGCTCTTCGCCCGCGCGGTCGGCCGGCTCTGCGGCACCAGGGCGCCCGTGCTCGCGACCCTCACCGAGAACCGCCCCCCCGAGGCCGCCGACGTCGCGGCCTGCTTCGTCAACGTGGTGCCGCTCGTGGTGGCGTGGGACGGCGAACCCCCGCTGGCCGCGCTGGTGGAGCGCGCCCGCGAGGCGGTGCTCGCCGCGCACGAGCACCAGGCGGTGCCGACCAGCGAGATCCTGTCGCTCGCCGGGCCGGCGGCCACGCGCAGGGACGCCTGGCTGCGGGTCGTCGTCGACGCGCGCGACGAGCGGGCGTTGGACCTTCCGCTGCCCGGACCGGCCACCGCCACCCGCCTGTTGCGGATCACCAGGGAGCTGCACAACGACCTCGAACTGAGCGTCATCTCCCTGCGGGACGGCCGGCTGTGCTGGGAGGTGGACCACCGCAGGGACGCCATCTCCCCCCGGGCGGTGGCCGAGCTGCTGGACGCGATGCTCGCCGAGCTGCGGACGGTCCCCGCCGGGCCGGGGCGATGAGGGGGCCGGGAATCGGCCTGGTCGCCACGGACCTGGACGGCACGTTCTGGGACCGGGACGGCCGGGTGCACCCGCGAACGGCCGCCGCCGTGGCGACGCTGGGGGAGCGGGGCGTGCCCGTGCTGGCGGTCACCGGACGACGCCACGCCACCGCGGCCCCGCTGCTGCGGGCCGCCGGCGTGCCGGTGGCCGCCACCGTCTGCCTCGACGGGGCGATCGGCCGCGAGGGCGTGGACGGCGAGGTCTTCCACCGCGACCCGCTGCCCCCGGGCAGGGTGGGCGAGTTGCTGGCGGTGTGCCGGGAGGCCGGGGTCGAGCCCTGCGCCGTGGTGGACGCCCCCGACCGCGACCTGTTCGTCGGGGCTCGCCCGACGACCCACCCCGACCACCTGGCGGCCAACCAGGGCCGCGTGCGCCGCTGCGGGGACCTGGCCGACGCGCTCGCCCGGCGGGTCGTGCTCTCCCTGGTGGTGTGCGGCGGCGACCCCGGGCCGCTGGGCCGCCTCGCCGCGCGGGTCGAGGGGCTGGCCCAGGCGTCGTTGACCAGGGACACCGTGCACGGCGGTGCGGCGCTCTCGCTGCGTCGGCCAGGCACCGGCAAGTGGCGTGCCGTGGCGGCCTACTGCGCCAGGGCGGGCCTGGACCCGGGTCGGGTGCTGGCGCTCGGGGACGGGGCCAACGACCTCGACCTGCTGGCCCACGCGGCCGTCGCGCTGGTGCCCGAGGGCGCGGACCCGGGCGCGCTGGCGCTGGCCACGCGCACGGTCCCCGGGCCCGAGCGGGGTGGCTGGGCCGCGTTGCTCGGGGTGCTGCGGTGACCGGCTCCCGGCCGCCCGATCCGCGCCAGGCGGCCCACGCGCCCTACACCCTGGTCTGTGACCCGGGGATCGACGACCTGGTGGCGCTGCTGGTGTTGTGCGGGGCGGGCTCGCCCCCCTCAGCGGTGGTGGCCACGGCGGGCAACACGGGCCTGGCCGCCAGCGTGCGCAACGCGGCGGGGCTGCACGCGCTGCTCGAACTCGACCGGCTGGCCGTGCCGTTGATCGAGGGCACCGGCTCGTCCCTGGCGGGGCCCTACCCGGGCCAGGGCCTCGACATCCACGGGGCGGACGGCGTGGGCGGGACGGCGGGCCGGCTGCCCGGGCCCCGGGTGGCGGCGGCCCCGTTCGCCCCGGAGGCGCTGCGGGGTCGGCTGCTGGTCACCTCGCCGCTCACCCCCGTCGCCCACGCGCTGCGGGCCGGGCACCGCCCGGAGGTGACCTGGATGGGCGGGGCGTGGGAGGCGGACGGGAACGCGACACCGGTGGCCGAGTTCAACGCCTGGCTCGACGCGGAGGCCGCCGACGAGGTGCTGCGCTCGCCGCCGACCTCGGTCGTGGTGCCGCTGGACGTCACCGACCGGGTGACCTGGTCCTCGACCGACCTCGACGCGTTCGCCGCGCTCGGCGGCCCGGGCCTGCTCACCGCCCGGGCCTGCCGGCGGCTGGTGCTCGACGGGCCGACGTCACTGCCGGACGTGGTGGCCGCGACGGCGTTCCTGTGGCCCGGCCTCTTCCGGTGGCGTTCCCTCGCGGCGTCGTGCGTGACCGCTCACGGCGCGCTCCGGGGCATGACCGAGTGCGTGCCGTCGGGCCGCCCCACCGCCTCGGTGGCGGTGGACGTGAACGCGGCCGGTGTGCGGCGTGCCGTCTCCGCGTGTCTGGCCACGCTGGCCGCCACCGTGCCGGAGGTGTGAACCGCCCCGACCGGATGCGGCTGGGTCTGGAACGCGTACCGCATCCGGCCGTCGGCACCGCGGCGGCATGGGCGGATGACCTTGGCGGCCACCAGGGAACGCAGCACCTCCTCGGGCAGCATGGCCCGGCCCGCCATGGAGCTGCGGGCGGCGGCGAACGACGAGGGCGACTCGGCGGCCATCCCACCGCCCACGCGTTCCGCCACCGGCGGCTCCTGGATGACCTCCGTGTAGGCGTCGTTGAGCAACGGGCCCGGGCCGACGCCCAGTTCGTCGTTGAAGATGCGCCGTCCCTGGTGGAAGATCGCCATCGCCTCCCCGCGCAGCCCGCTGCGGTGCAGGGCCCGCATCAGCAGCACCCGCAGCGACTCCCGCAACGGGTGCTCCTCGACCAGCCGTTGCAGCTCGGGGAGGAGTTGGCCGTGCCGGTCCAGTTCCAGCTCGGCCGTTATCCGTCCCTCCAGGGCGACGAGCCGGGCCTGGAGGAACCGGGGCTGCTCACTCTCGGCCATGAAGTCGGTGACCGAACACAGGGCCGTGCCCCGCCACAGCCCCAGGGCCGCACGGAAGGAGGAGGCCGCGGCGGCGAAGTGCCGCTCCTCCAACTGCCGGTGTCCCTCGGCGCTCAACCGGGCGAAGGCGCGGTGGTCCAGCTCCTGCCCGGCGGTGGCCATGAGGTACCCGGGCCAGCGCCGCTCGATCACCGCCTCGGGCGCGAGCGCCTTCCGCAGCCGCGAGATGTAGGTGTAGATCTGGGCGCCGGCCGTGGCCGGCGGGTGCCAGCCCCACAGCAGGGTGCTCAGCCGGTCGTCCGGCACCACCCGTCCCTCGGCGAGCAACAGGGCGGCCAGCACGGTGTGAGCCTTGGTGCCGGTCAGGCGGACGCGACCGGACGCGCCGTACACCTCGACCGGTCCCAGGATTCGGAATCGCATAACGGTCTCCCAGAGTCAAAGCGCGGGAAGGGGTGGGCGGAGCCGCCGCGTCGGGCGGCGTCCGCTGGTGTGGCCGTCAGGACACGGCGAGGGGCGCGGCCGGTGTCCCCCGCTCCTCGCCCTGCTCCTCGTCCCGGGCAAAGGTGTCGAGGAGCTCCCGGTAGAGCCGGCGGAAGACGATGCCGTACTTGTCGGAGCGGGTGTGGACCTGGGCGCGCGGATCGAGTGGGGCCTCCACGGGCCGCTGGTTCTCGACGATCGGGTAGTCCTCCTCGAAGATCTGGCGCTCGTACTCCCACATCTCCTCGATCGAGACCCCGTGCTCCTCGACGACGATCTCGTTGACGCCGGCCACCCAGAAGAGGCGGACCCGGGTGCCCTCCTCGTTCAGCGGGGTCGCGAACTGGGCGACGAAGCGCTTCCCGCCGTCCGGGAAGGCGGTGCGGTTGTAGGCGACCATGGGCAGCGAGACGCGGTAGGTGATGGTCTGTTGGCGCGCCAGGACCTCGTGCCCGTCGAGTGCGGTGCCGCCCAGGTCGGTGGACAGCTCCCACCGGAGGTCCCACCCGTCGCGCCGCACCTCGTAGGACCCGACCTCGCGGCGGACCCGGGGGCCCATGGTGCCGGTGTGCACGAACGGGAAGTGCGCCATGTCCCGGAAGTTCTCGGTGATCTGCCGCATCCCGCAGGCCAGGTCGGCCGGCGGGCCGAAGGCGAACCGCCACCCCGGCTCGCCGTATCCCCGCATCCGGGGGAACGGCAGGTAGGGGTCGCCCAGGCAGGTCCAGACGTGCCCGTACGCCTCCCGCACCGGATAGGTGGTCAGCCTGATGCCGGGCTGCGTGGTTCCGGCCGGCAGGGAGGGGATCTCCACGCACCGCCCGGTGCCCGCCTCGAACAGCCAGCCGTGGTAGGGGCATTCGAGGCACGCGTCGCGTACCGTCCCGAGCCAGAGGGCGACGCCTCGGTGCGGGCAGCGCCCACCGGCGACGGTGAGGCGACCGCCCGCCCGGAAGACGACCAGTTCGGTGCCGAGGATGTTCGCCTCAAGCGGCCCCTGTTCGACGTCCTCGATGCGGGCGACGGGGAACCAGGAACGGCGAAGCAGCCTGCGCTCGGTGTCCTCCACGACTCACTCTCCTCACGGGTGTCACGCTGGGTCAGGTGGTTCGGGGTGCCGGGTCGGGAACGTGCGGGTCACTCCCCGTCGAGGGGGAGCGCGGCACGGGGGTCGTCGACGACCCGGCGCAGTGTCTCGGTGTGGAGGTGCGCCAGGCGGCGGGCCGTCCGCGCGCGGAGCAGGGCCGTGTTGTACTCCAGGGCGCACAGGGTCTCCGCCGGCGTCTGGAAGACGTTGAGGACCAGGTCGAAGCGGGCCACGGGCATCTCCACCCCCTCGGCGGTCACCTTGGCCCCGGGCAGGTGGCGCTCCTCGTGCGGCCCGGCGGCCGAGTACGCGTAGAGGACCTGGACCAGCGGGGACAGGCCCGGGGTCCGTGGCGGCCGGACCGCCTCGACCACCTGGGGGAACGGCAGGGCCTGGTGGGCCTGGGCGTCCAGCACGGTGCGGCGGACGCGGTCCAGCAGCGCGACGAAGTCGCCCGCCCCCGCCACGTCGGTGCGCAGGACCAGGGTGTTGACGAAGAAGCCGACCATGTCGCGGAGCCAGGGATGGTCGCGACCCGCGGTGATCGTGCCGACGGCGATGTCACGCTGGCGGGTGACACGGGCCAACGTCAGGACCCACACGGCGAGGTGGGCCATGAAGGGGGTGGCCCGCGCCGCGCGGGCGAGGGCGGTCAGGGCGGCGGCGGGTGCGGGGGGCAGGGGGAACCGGTGCACGGCGCCGGTGAACATCTGGCTGCGGGGGCGGGGCCGGTCCAGCGGCAGGCTCAGCGTGGGCAGGCCCGCCAGCCGGTCCCGCCAGTGGCCGGTGAGGGTGGCGAGGCCGCCGCCGGCGAGCCTGGCCCGCTGCCAGGCGGCGAAGTCGGCGTACTGGGCGGGCGGTTCGGGCAGCGGCTCGGTCGGCAGCCCGTGGGCGGCGTGGTAGAAGTGCCGGAAGTCCCGCCAGAGCAGCCGCTCCGACCACTCGTCGGAGACGATGTGGTGCAGGTCCAGCACCAGCGCGCCACCACCGGGGCTCAGCACCAGCAGGGGGCGCAGCGGGCCGGGCGCGGCCAGGTCGAAGGGGCGCTCACACGCCTCCCGGACGATGGCGGTCGCCTCGTCCGTCGAGCGGGCGTGGCGCACCCGCAGTCGCCAGGGCGCGGGCGGGTGGGGGAGTTGCACCGGCTCTCCGTCCCGCTCGGGGAAGGCGGTGCGCAGCACCTCGTGCCGGGCGGTGAGGCGGTTCAGCGCGGCGGCGACCGCCTCGGGGGCGAACGAGCCGCGCAGCCGCCACACGACGGGGACGTTGTACGCGGTGCTCTCCGGAGCGAACCGCTGGAGGAACCACAGCTCCTCCTGCTGGTGGGAGAGGGGGAAGACCGCGCCGTCCGGGCGGGGCAGCCGGACGAGCGGCACCGTTCCCGGGGCCGGGCGGCGGGCCAGCCGGGCCCGCAGCAGGGCGCGCCGCTCAGCCGAGAGCGCGTCAGCTCTCATGGAGGAACCTCCTCACCTCGTCGTCGCTCAGGCTCGCGATCTCGTCGACCAGCGCGTCGTACTCCGCGCCGGCGGACAGCAGGCCGGAGGCCATGCGGTCGGCGAGGCGGCGTGCCGTCGGGTGCTCGAAGACGTCGTTGGCGGAGAGCTCCAGGCCGTACTCCTCGTAGACGCGGAACGCGAGGTCCAGCGCGAGCAGGGAGTGCCCGCCCCGTTCGAAGAAGTCGTCGTCGGGTCCGACCGCCGGGTCGGCCAGCACCTGGCGGAACAGCCCGGTCAGCGCCCGCCGCGCGGTGTCCGGGTCGAGGGGTTCCGGTGGCCCGGCGTCCCGAGTTGCGGGACCGCCCACGACCACGGTGCCCCCCCGCGCCCAGGCCGCCAGCATGGCGACGACGGCGTCCCTGAGGGTGGGCTCCCGCCAGGGGTGGGCCGGGGCCGTGGGCTCCCGGGCTCCTTCCTCGCACCGCCGGGCGACGCCGCTCGTCAACGCGTCATGGCCGACCGGCACCCAGGGCTCGCCCGGCCCCGCCGGCACCAGGAGGGCCGGCCCGACGCGGACGTCCCGGCGCGCGGTGACCGCGCCACCGGGGGCGTCGGCCAGCGCGGACAGCCGGGCCGTCCCCGGCCAGACGCCGGGCACCTCGTCGCCCGGGTCGGTGAGCACCAGGTCGACGGGGGTGTCGGGGACGAGCGGCGTGTCCCGCCCGGGGGCGGGGGGTGCGAGCAGCACGGCGGTCGTCCCGGCGCGGAGGGAGGCCAGCAGGGCGACGCTCGCCGCCAGCCCGCCTCGCGCGGCCACGCCCAGAACGCGCGTCTCCCCCAGACGGCCGGCCAAGCCCTCGGCCAGCGCGGCGAGTTCGGCGTAGCTCGCGGCGCCGTCCCGCGCCTCGACGGCCATCTCGTCGGGCGACCCGACGGCCCGGTCGGCGAACAGGCGGTAGGGCGTGGACTCCTGGTGGCCGCTCACCGCTCGCCTCCCGGGGTCCGCCTGTGCTCCAGCTGGTCCAGGGCCTCGGCGAGGTCGGCCCCCTCGACGGCGTCGAGGCCGGTCAGCAGGAGTTCGTCGAGAAGTTCCGCCTGGGCGTCGACGCTGTCGTGGGTGAAGAGGTCCACGGTGCGGACCTCCACCCCGAACTCGTCCGTGAGCCGCGCGGCGGCGCGGGCCATGGTCAGGGAGTGCGCGCCCAGTTCGAAGACGCTGGCGAAGACGTCGGTGACGGCGTCCACCTCCAGCAGTTCGGCCCAGATCGCGGCCACCGCCCGTTCGGTGGGGGTGGCCGGGGCGGCGGCACCGGGCGGCCCGGCGGGCTCCCCGCCCGGTGCGGGGGCGGGCGGGGGTGGAGGGAACGGCTCCGGCAGCGAGGCCAGCGGGCGGTCCGGCTCGTCCACCACGGCCCGCAGCAGGGTCAGGTAGCCCTCGGCGAGGTCGGAGACCGCCTCGTCAGCGAACGCGGTGTGGAGCCAGTGCACCGTGAGGGAGCCGTCCGGCTCACCGATCGCCTTGACGGACAGGTCGAGCGCGCTGCCGATCGGGCCGATGTCCTGCGCCTCGCAGGGCAGCCCGGCGAACTCCCGTGGCGTGGGCTGCCGTTCCTCGTACGAGAAGAGGAGCCCAGGCAGCGAGGGCAGGGCGCCCAGGTCGCGTCGGGCGGCCTCCGCCACCAGCGTGCCGTGTGGGACGTGGCCGTTGACCATGGCGGTCAGCACCTCGCCGCGCTCCGCTCGGGCCAGTTCCGCGAAGGTCCGCTCGGGGGCGAGCGGGTTGCGCAACGCCAGAGTGGTGAGCAGCGGGCCGATCACCCCGTCGGTGCCCGGGCCGCCGCGCTGGCTGAAGGGTGAGGCGACCAACACGTCGGCCGCCCGGGTCGACCGCCACACCGTGATCCGGAGGACCGCGCAGGTGAGGGCGAAGAGGGACACCTTCAGAGAGGCCGCCCGCGCGCGCACCGCGCCGCCGAGGGCCGGGCCCGTGGTCACGTGCACGGAACCGCGCTCCCCGCCGGAGCCGGAGCCCAGCGGCAGGCGGGGGGCCGGGGGCGTGTCGCGGAGCCGGTCGGCCCAGTGCCGCACCAGCCGGGCCCGGCCCTCCGCGCCCAGGGCGACCGCCCCGGCCCGCACCGTCTCGGTGTAGTCGGCCGCCTGCGGGAGGCGGGCCGGCGCGTCGAGCAGCTCGGCCCGGTACCGCTCGGCGAGTTCGGTCAGCAGCAGAAGGGGCGAGTCGTTGTCGCTGGCGATGTGGTGCATGGCCAGCGCCAGCAGGTGGAGCCCCGGGCGCACCCGGAAGAGGGCCAGCCGCAGCGGGGGTTCGCGGTCGAGGGCGAAGACGCCGGCCGCGGTCTCCCGCGCGGTCGCGACGGCCGCGCCCGGGTCGACGTTCCCGCCGCGCTCCTTCGGCAGGTCCCGCACCGCGAGCGCCGCTCCCGCCGGCAGCACGTGCTGCCGCAGCGTGTGGCCGTCGAAGCGGAAGAGGGTGCGCAACAGCGGATGGGCGGCGACGGTGGCGGACAGCGCCCGCGCCAGGGCGGAGGGTTCGATGTCGCCCTCGACGCGCAGGATCAGCCGGTCGTTGAGCGAGCCGGAGGGGGCGAGGGTGTGGGAGAGCCACAGCTGGAGCTGGGTGTCCGTGGCCGGCAGGTCGCGGGTGCCGTCGGGCAGGGCGTCGGGCTCGGTCTCGGGCGGCGGGGGGTCGTTCCACCACACGGCCCGGGCGGTGAGGGCGTTGAGCCGGCTGTCGGGGGCGTCGGACACGATCGGGTCGGACATGGCGGTGCTGCCTCCTTGGGGCGGTGGGTCACCGGCGGCGGATGGCGAGGGCGAGGCGGGTGAGCGCGGCCCGGTCGGGGCCTCCCGCGCCGGTCAGCGGCAACCGGGGCAGGGTGACGAAGCGGACGCCACCACGGGGCAGCGTTCCGGCCGGCAACGCCGCCCGCAGGCCGCGTTCCCCGGGCGCGCGCCTCGGGTCAGGGACGAGGAAGACGGTCAACGGGGCCGCCGTCTCGTCGAGCGGCGGCGGCACGGCCGCGGCCTGGGCCACGCCCGGCAGTTCGCGCAGCACCGCCTCCACCCGGGAGACGACCGGCGGGGTGTCGGGGGTCGCCCAGCACAGGACGTCGAGTTGGCCATCGACGGCGATCCTGGTGTGGTGTCCCGAGCGGAAGAGGCGGCCCCCGGGCCGGGCCGACCACGGGTCGGGTGGATGGGTGACGGCGGTGGCCGCCGGGCTCCCGGCCCGGCCGCAGAGCGGGGCGGCCGGGGCGAGTTCGCCGGGGGTGCCGGCCGGAACGGGGCGTGCCTCGGCACCGAGCAGTGGCCAGGTCGCGGGGGCGTCCCCGGCCGGGTCGCCCCAGGGGCCCGGCCAGGGGGCGGTGTGGACGACCCGCACGCCCAGCCGGGCCATGCGCTGACGCACGCTCAGCGACGGCGGGCGTCCCGCCGCGAGCACCAGGCGCGGGGCCGGGCGGTCGCCGAGCGTGGCGGCGAACGCGTCGAGCTGGTCGGTGGAGCAGTGCAGGACGTTTGCGTCCTCGGGAACGGCCAGGCCGGGTCCGCCCACGGTCAGCACGGCACCGGCCCGGACGGCGAGGACCTGGACGACGAACGTGGGATCGCCGGGCGGCGCGGTCAACGCGACCCGGGGGGCGTTCCCCGAGGCGTCAGCCAGCGTCAGGTAAAGCCGCGTCAACCGCGCCTGGTGGTGGGCGAGATCGGCGAAGGCCGCCCGGCCGGGGCCCTCGGCCGTGGCCGCGCGCCAGGCGCAGGCCGCGTCGGTGAGCGGGACGGGCGCGACCGGCTTGCCCCGCCAGTCGGCCGGGTCGGGTGGCACGGCCAGCCGGCCGGGCCCCTCGGCGTGCCCCGCCGGCACCAC
>NZ_RFFJ01000198.1 GCF_003696235.1 Streptomyces triticirhizae | reverse complement strand
CGGCGCCACGCCTCCCGGGCCCGCTCGTCGGCCGCCGCCCAGCGGGCCGTTCGACGTTCCCGCAGCCGCGTCGCCAGCCGGCCCAGGCCGCGCGGCCAACTCCCCAGCCAGAGCCGGTCGACCGCGCCGCCGAGCGCCCGGACCATGAGCCCCGCGCCGGCGGCGAGGAGCACGAGGCCGGCGGCCACGGCCAGGGCGGCGCCGAGGGACCGCTCGTCGGGGCTGGCCGCCAGTTCGTCGATCCGGTCGACGACCGCCGGCAGGTCGTACCAGCGGGCGTGGCCCAGGACCGCGCCCGTTCCCGCCGCGCCGAGGAAGAGCAGCCCCGTCGGCACCAGGTGGCTGAGCCAGCGGGTGACGAGGGTCTTGCCCAACTCCGAGAGCAGGGCGTTCATGTCGGCGGGGGGAGGAGCCGCAGGGGGAGGGCGTGGAGTCGGCAGTCGCGCGGCACCTCGGGCGGGTCGTCGAGCAGCACCGCGCGGGGGCAGCGGCCGACGGGGCAGACCAGCGCGGCCGGGCCCGTCGGGTGGCCGGGCGTGGGCGGGATGCCGCCGACGCCCGCGCCCCGGGTGATGCCGGTCAGCCCGCCGGCGACGCCGGCGCGGCGCAGCAGGCGGTGGAGTTCCCGTTCGGCGGCCGCGATGTCGCCGCCCTCGCGCAGCGCGGCGAGGACGCGTTCGGCTTCGCCGCCCGCGCCGGCGGCCGTGACCAGCGCGCGGATCTGCTCCAGCTCGGCGCAGATCCGGCCGAGCGTCGTCCGCGTGGACGCCGGGTCGTCGCCGTTCGACGCCGTGGTTCCGGCCACCCGCTGTTCCCCCTCCCCGATCACGGCAGGTGATGGAATGATAGTCGGCCGTGAACGCGCCGTCTCCGGCGGCGGGTTACCTTCCGGGGCTCTGGGGGTGGGAGATGTTCGGCCGGTGGCGGCGTCGGCGGGGGCGGCCTCGCGGGGGCGGGGACGACGAACTGCCGCAGACGCGGCTGCTGGTGGCCACCATGATGTTCGGCGGGACGCCGAACGAGCGCGACGTCGAGGAGCTGCGGAACATCGCGCTGCGGCGCCCCCTCGACCTCGCCGGCACCAGCGACCCCGTCGCGCTGCTGCGGGTCAGCGCCGCGCTGGGCGGGGAGCCGGTCGCGCACTTCTCCGTTGGCGCCGCGTCGCCGGGGCCGACGGAGCGGGGCGGCGTCGCCAGCGCCGAGGAGATCGACGCCATCGGCCGGGCCGAGGCCCTGCACGAGCGCTTCGACGCCACGCACGACCCGCGCCACCTCGACGCGGCGGAGGTGCTCTTCACGCTGGTGCTGCGCACGGAGCCCGTCGCCGAGGTGCGGGCCGCCGCGCTCAACGGGCTCGGCAAGTGCCGCTGGTCCCGCTACGAGGCGTTCAGCCAACGGGCCGACATCGACGAGGCCGTGGACCGGCTCCGCGAGGCGCTGGCCGTCGTGCCGGCCGGCCACCGCATGGTGCCGGCGCTGCGCGCCAACCTCGCCGGCGCGCTCTTCGTCCGCTGGGACGTCGCCACCCGGACCGACGACCTCGACGAGGGCATCGCCGAGATCCGCGCCGCGCTGGACGCCACCGGGCCGGCCGACGCGATCCGGGTGTCCCGCCTGAACTCGCTGGGCATCGCGCTGCTGAAGAAGGGCTTCGCCCTGGGCGACTCCTCCGCGCTCGACGAGTGCGTGGACACGCTGACCCGCGCGCTGCGCGCCGGGCGGGCGGCGGGCGAGGCGGCGTCGGCCGCTGCCGCCGCCTCCAACCTCGCCGAGGCGCTGCGCCTGCGCCACGGCCTCGCCGACGGCGACGACCCCGAGGACCTGGTCACCGCCGCCGAATTGGCCCGGGAGGCGCTGGCCGCCACCCCGCCGTCCGACCCGCTGTGGGCGCGTTACCAGTCCAATCTGAGCCTGGTGCTGCTGGCGCTGTACCTGGCCCGCCGGGAGGCCGCCGACCTCGCCGAGGGCGTGGCCGCCTCGCGCGGGGCGCTGGCCGCGACCCCGGAGCGGCACCCGAACCGGGTGGAACGCCTCGGCATCCACGCCCAGTTGACCCGGCTGGAGTTCGAGCGGTCCGCCGGCATCGACCACACCGCCGGCGTCAACGTCTCGTTGACCCCGCCGCCCGAGCTGCCGGACCACCTCTCCCGCGCCAGTCTCGACCTGCTGCGGGCCGCCGTCCGCGCCGCCGAGGAGGCCGCCGCCGCGACCCCTCGGGGCCACGCGCTGCACAGCGCCAACCGGCTCTTCCTCGCCTCGGTCAGATTCCTGCGCGACGTGACCACCGGCGTTCCCGGGCGGTTCGGTGAGGATCACGACGAGACGGTGCGCGATCTCGCCGCGCTCGCCGGCGATGTCGCGGTGCCGACCAGCCAGCGGGTGTGGGCGGCGCGGCAGTGCGCGGCGGCCCGGCTGATGACCGCGATGACCAGCACCGGCGAGGCGTCGGCCGCCGCCGGCAGGGACGCGCTGGCCGCGTTCGGCCTCGCCACCGAACTGCTGCCCCGCACCGCCGGGCGGTCCCTGCCCCGGGCCGACCGGCAGCGGCTGCTCGCGCGGTTCGCCGGGCTCGCGCGGGACGCCGCCGCCTGCGCGCTCCGCGTCCTGGACACGGACCCGGGCGCCGCGCTGCGGCTGCTGGAACACGGCCGGGGCGTGCTGCTCGGCCAGGCCATCGACGCCCGCGACGACCTGACCGAGCTGCGCGCCGCGCATCCCGAACTCGCCGACCGGTACCAGGAGTTGTGCCGCGCGCTGGACCGCCCCGAGGACGCCTCGTTCCTGTCGCCCGGCGGCTCGCCCGGAGGCGGTGTTGTCGGCGGCGGTGCCGGCGGGGCGCCGCTGGCGGGGGAGGACCGGCACGCGCTGGCCGCCCGGCGGGACGCCCTGGTCGAGGCCGTGCGCCGGCTGCCGGGCTACGCCGACTTCCTGCGGCCGCCGGCCCCCAAGGAGCTGGCGCGGGCCGCCGCCCCGCACGGCCCCGTCGCGCTGCTCAACGTCAGCGGCCTCGGCAGCGACGCGCTGCTCGTCCAGGACGGCCGGGTGTGGTCCGTTCCGCTGCCCGACGTGCGCTACGCGGAACTGCTCGGCACGGCGCGGGACTTCGCCGAGAACGTGCGACGCGCCGGCGACACCGCCCTGCCGCTGGCGGAGCAGGCGGCGGCCCAGCGCCGGGTCGTCGCGGTCCTCGGCTGGCTGTGGGAGGCGGTGGCCGAACCGGTCCTGACCGCGCTCGGCTTCACCGGCCCGCCCCCCGAGGGGCGGCCGCCGCCCCGGATGTGGTGGATTCCGACCGGGCCGCTGGCCGCCCTCCCACTGCACGCCGCCGGGCTGCCCGACACCCCGGGCGCCAGCACGCTGGATCGCGTCGTCTCCTCCTATGCCACCACCGTCCGCGAGCTGCTGTGGGCCCGGGCCAGGCCGGTGGCCGGGAGACGTTCCCTGCTGGCGGTCGCGCTGCGCGACGCCCCGGGCGTGCCCCGACTGCCCCGTGTGGAACACGAGGTGGCACGCCTGGCCGAACGGCTGCCGGTCGCCCACACCCTGTCGGGCGCCCAGGCGCGGCACGGCGCGGTGCTGGCGGCGTTGCCCCACCACACCTGGGCCCATGTCGCCTGCCACGCGGTCAGCCCCGCCACCGCCTCCGCCGGCGGAGAGCTGCTGCTGTACGACCACGAGAGGCGGCCGCTGAGCACGGCGGACATCGCCCGACTGCGCCTGGAACGGGCCGAGTTGGCGTACCTGTCGGCCTGCGACACCGTGCGCGGGCACGAGGCGCTGGCCGACGAGGCCCTGCACATCGCCGGCGCCTTCCACTCGGCGGGCTTCCGGCATGTGATCGGCACCCTGTGGCCGGTGGACGACGAGGAGGCGGCGGAGATCGCCGACGCGTTCTACGCCGGGGTGGCGAGCGGCCGCACCCTCGGCGACGCCTCGGGCGCCGCCCGCGCCCTCCACGAGGCGGTGCGCGCCCGCCGCGCGGAGAACCCCCACACGCCCACCCTCTGGGCGGCCCACCTCCACTACGGCGCGTGAAAAGGCCGGGCGGGCGCCCAGCCATCGCGCCAGCGAAAGGGGGGGTGGGTGGGGCAGGGAACCCTACACAAGAGACTCCCGCCACGCCCGGTGCAGATCCGAGAACCGCCCCGCCCCCGCGACCAGTTCGGCCGGCGCCCCGTCCTCGACGACCCGGCCCCGCTCCATCACCAGCACGCGGTCTGCGATCTCCACCGTCGAGAGCCGGTGCGCGATCACCAGCGCCGTCCGGTCGCGCAGCACCGTCACCATCGCGTCCTGGACGGCCCGTTCGCCGGGGATGTCCAGCGAGGACGTCGCCTCGTCGAGGATCACCACCGCCGGGTCGGCCAGCAGCACCCGGGCGAACGCGACCAGCTGCCGCTGCCCGGCCGAGATGCGGCCGCCGCGCTTGCGGACGTCCGTGTCGTAGCCGTCGGGCAGCTCCTCGATGAACGCGTGCGCGCCGATCGCGCGGGCCGCCGCCTCGATCTCCTCGCGGGTGGCGTCGGGCTTGCCCAGCGCGATGTTCTCCGCGACCGTGCCGGAGAACAGGAACGCCTCCTGCGTCACCATCACCACGCCCCGCCGGAGTTCGGTCATGCTCAGCCGCCGCAGGTCCGTGCCGTCCAGCAGCACCCGGCCCTCGGTCGGGTCGTAGAACCGGGCGAGCAGCTTGGCCAGCGTGGACTTGCCCGCGCCGGTCGCGCCGACCAGCGCCGTGGTCTCGCCGGCGGCCAGCCGCAGCCGGAAGCGGGGCAGCACGTCCCCGCCGGTGCGGTAGGCGAACCGCACGTCGTCGAAGAGCACCTCCCGCCCCGGCCGGTCGATGGGCCGTTCGGGCAGGGCCACCGGGTCCTCGGGCTCGGGGACGTCGGGCCGCTGCGCCAGCAGCCCGGAGATCTTGTGGAGCGAGGCGACCGCCGACTGGTAGCTGTTGAGCAACATGGCGAACCGGTCCAGCGGGTCGTAGAGCCGCCGGATGTACAGCGCGCCGGCGGCCAGCGCGCCCAGCTCCATGTCGCCGGCCCGCACCCGCTGCGCCCCCCAGAGCACGATGCCGGCGACCGAGACCGCCGCGATCAGCCGGGAGAGGACGACGAAGCGGCACATCTCCATGAGGGTGTCGCCGTTGATCCGCTCGTGGTGGCGGTTGAGCCGGTCGAAGGAGACGTCGTTGGCCGACTCCCTCCGGAACGCCTTCACCGGGCGGATGCCGTTGACCGTCTCGGTGAACTTCACGATCACGGCGGCGATCGCGGTGGAGCGTTCGTTGAACTTCTCCCGCGAGCGGCGCCGGTAGCTGCGCACCAGGAGCGTCAGGGGGACGAACGAGAACACCGCCGCCGCGCCCAGGCCGACGTCCAGGTAGAAGAGCAGGCCGCCGATGTAGGTCAGGGAGACCAGGATCAGCAGCATCTCCTGGAGCCCCTCGTTGAGCAGCTCGCGCAGCGACTGGACGTCGCTGGTGGAACGGGAGATCAGCCGGCCCGAGGTGTACCGGTCGTGGAAGTCGAGGCTGAGCGCCTGCGCGTGACGGTAGATCCGGCCGCGCAGGTCGAGCAGCACGTTCTGGTTGATCCTGGCCGAGACCATGATGAAGAGCGACTGGAGCACGCCGGAGCCCAGCGCGCAGAGGAGGTAGGCGACGGCGACCGCGATCAGCGGGCCGTTGTCGTCGTCGCGCAGCGCCGGCACGCCGGAGTCGATGGCGTAGGCCACCAGCAGGGGAACGGCCTGCACCGCCGCCTGCTGGGTGAGCAGCAGCAGCGCGGCCAGCACCACCCTGGCCCGGTGCGGGCGCAGCAGGGAGAACAGCAGCCGGCGGGAGGCGCCCCTGGGCGCGGGCAGTTGGTCGTCCGCGTAGGCGTCGGCGGCCTCGAGTGGTTCGAGTGGTTCGAGAGGCTCGTCGGGCTCGGCGAGCCGGGCGGGGGCGTCGGGGTCGCGGTCGTCGGGGTGGTCGGTGTCCTGGTCGGTGAGCTGGGTGGTCATCGGGCGGGCGCCTTACGCGGTTCGGGAAGGGGCGGTCAGCGAGCCGCCGTCGGACTCTGCGTCCCGGCCCCGGGAGAGCTGGGACTCGCCGGTCATCAGCCGGCGGTACTCGGCGTTGTCGCGCAGCAGTTCGGTGTGGGTGCCCACGGCGGCCACCCGGCCATCGGAGAGCAGCGCGACCCGGTCGGCCAGCTGCACCGTGGAGGGGCGGTGCGCGACGACCAGGGCCGTGGTGTCGGCGAGGACCTCGCGCAGCGCGGCCTCGACGCGGGCCTCGGTGTGCACGTCGAGGGCGGAGAGCGGGTCGTCCAACACCAGGAAGCGGGGCTTGCCGATGACCGCGCGGGCCAGCGCGAGGCGCTGCCGCTGCCCGCCGGAGAGGCTGAGGCCCTGCTCGCCGACCTCGGTCTCCAGGCCATCGGGCAGGGCCCTGACGAAGCCGTCGGCCTGGCTGACGCGCAGCGCCCTGGCCAGCTCGGCCTCGTCGGCGCCCTCCGCGCCCATCAGGACGTTCTCGGCGACCGAGGCGGAGAAGAGCGTGGGCTCCTCGAAGGCGACGGCGATCCGGGCGCGCACCTCGGCGCGGGAGAGGGTGGCCGTGTCCACGCCGTCGAGGGTGATCCGGCCCGAGGTGACCTCGTGCAGCCGGGGCAGCAGCGCGAGGAGCGTGGTCTTGCCGCTGCCGGTGGCGCCGACCAGCGCCATGGTCTCGCCGGTGCGGACGTGCAGCGTCACCCCGTCCAGCACGGGCGGGCTGCCGGGCGGGGCGTCCGGGTAGTGGAAGACGACGTTGGTGAGGCGGATGCCGTCCCCGGGGGTGCCGCCCTCCCCGGCGGCGGGGGCGGCCGGCGTCGGCTCGTCGGGGATCTCGGTGTCCAGCACCTCGAAGTACCGGTCGGTGGCGGTGGCCGCCTCGTTGCAGAGCGCCAGCAGGAAGCCCATGGACTCCACGGGCCAGCGCAGCACCATGGCCGTGGCCATGAACGCGACCAGGGTGCCGGCGGTCAGCTCGCCGTCGGCGACCTGGGAGACGCCCAGCACCAGAGCGGTGCCCAGGAACAGCTCGGGCAGCGCCAGGATCACCAGCCAGATCCCGGCCAGCAGCCGCGCCTTGTACAGCTCGGTGTCGCGCAGCTCCCCGGAGAGCACGCGGAACGCGCGGGCCTGGCTGCGGTGGCGGCCGAAGCCCTTGATGATGCGGATGCCGAGGATGGACTCCTCGACGACGGTGGTCAGGTCCCCCATCTGGTCCTGCGCCCGGCGGGCCACCAGGGAGAACCGCCGCTCGAAGAGCGCGCACAGCACGATCAGCGGCACCACGGGCAGGACCAGCACCAGGCCGAGCGTCCAGTCCTGGACGAGCAGCACGCCGAAGCCGATGAGGATGGTGGTGCTGTTGACGATGAGGAACGTCAGCCCGAACGCCAGGAACATCCGCAGGAGTTGGAGGTCCCCGGTGGCGCGGGAGAGCAGCTGTCCGGTGGGCCAGCGGTCGTGGAAGGTGACGGGCAGCCGCTGGAGGTGGCGGTAGATCGCGTCCCGCATGTTGGCCTCGACCCGGGCCAGGGGGCGGGCGACCAGCCAGCGGCGCAGGCCGAAGAGGGCCGCCTCGGTCAGCCCGACGAGCAGCAGCACCAGGCCGCCCCACCAGACGCCGTTGGTGTCCCCGTCGGCGACCGGGCCGTCCACCATCCACTTCAGCACCAACGGCATCACCAGGCCCATGGAAGCGGCCACGATGGCGACCCCGGCGGCGCTGAAGACGCGGCCCCTGGCGGGCCGCACATAGGGCCACAGCCGCAGCAGGGCACGGACAACGGAACGTTTTCGGTGGGGGACGGCGGACGCGGCGGTGGACGTGGCTGTGGCAGACATCGCCTCCGAGCCTACGAGCTGGCACTGACAACGCCCACGGGTTTTCGACCTAGGACCAGCGGCCGATCCGACCCGTGACACCCCGCCTGTCCTGCGGTTTCTCCGATCCGGCCGGCGAGGGGGCCGCCTCGGGCGCACGGTGTCAGTGGGGGCGCCTACTGTGGCCCGCATGAGTCATCAGGTTGAGCTGCGCGAGCTACAGGCGGCGCTGCGGACCGCCTCCGACGTCGCCTTCGACCAGGAGCCGCCGGCCGGGGAGCAGGCGGCGGTGTTGGTGGACGCGCTGCGTCGGGCGCTGGTCGCCGCCCAGGCGCTGACCGACGGGCCGGGGGAGACGGGCTGCCGGGAGCATCCCAGGGGCGCGGTCGATCCGCTCTACGGGGACCCGGAGGACCCGCTGCCGCCCGGGTGGGGCCGCTGTCTGCTGTGCAACGACCGCCGGCGCCGGGCCAGCACCCGCCGCCGCCCGGGGCGTTGATCCCGCGTTCCTCGCGGGGGGCGGGTCAGCGGCGCGCGGGAGGCGGGTCAGCGGTGCGGGGTGCGCATCTCGAACCAGACGGACTTGCCGTGCGGCAGCAGGTCCACGCCCCAGCGGTCGGCGAGGGTGTCCACGAGGAAGAGGCCGCGCCCGCTGATCACCTCCATCTCTCGCACGGGCAGCAGCGCGGGCAGCGCGCGGGACGGGTCGCGCACCTCGACGCGGACCCACCCCCGGCGCCGCCTGATCCGCAGGCCGAACTCGGCGGCCCCGGCGTGCTGGACGGCGTTGCCCACCAGCTCGGAGACGAGCAGCACCGCGTTCTCCGTCAGCTCATCGGGGAGCAGCCAACGGGCGCCGAGCTGGCTCCGGGTGAGCCGGCGGGCGCGCCCGGCGGACGCGGGCTCGGAGGGCAGCAGCACCTCGGCGAGGGAGGGGTCGTCGGGGCGGGGGCGGGGCGGGGGCGCTTCGCGGTCGGCGAGGTCGGTGAGGTCGGTCTCTTCGAGGTCGCTCGTGGGGACGTCCGCCGGTGCAGCCATGTGCTCCATCATGGCGCGCGAGCCGGGTGCGCGTGCCGTTTCGCGGGAACTGCCCCCGCTCCGGGGCACGTTGCCAGCGCGGTGTGGCGCGCGCCGGCGCACGCGTGCGAGCCTCGGTGCGCCCCGTCGTAGGTTGGGGCGTGGGGGGCGCGGGGGAGGGGTCGTCCCCTCGGCGCGACGGGATGTGTTGGGGCGTGACGGCAGGGAGTTGACGGTGACGACGAGCGGGCAGGGGCCGGCGGACGCGGAGGGCGCGCCGGAGGCGACGGAGACCGCCGGGCGGCTGCGGGCGGTCTGCGAGGAGCTGTCGGACCGCTTCTACGAACGGGACGACGTGGTGCGGACGCTGATGGTGACGCTGCTGGCCGGGCAGCACTCGCTGCTGTTGGGCCCGCCGGGGACGGCGAAGTCCGAGCTGGCCAGGGAGCTGACGGGCCGGATCGAGGGGGCGGCCTACTGGGAGATCCTGCTGTCGAAGTTCACCGCGCCGACCCGGATGTTCGGCCCGGTGGACGTCGCCGCGCTGGCCAGGGGCGAGTACCGGCAGGTCTTCGAGGGGCGCGCGACGACCGCGCATGTCGCGTTCGTCGACGAGATCTTCAAGTGCTCGACGGCGGCGCTCAACGAGACGCTGGGCTTTCTCAACGAGCGGATCTACCACCCGGAGAGCGGCGGCGCCCCGATCCGCTGCCCGCTGATCGGGGCGATCACGGCGAGCAACGAGCTGCCCGGCGGGGAGGATTCGGCCGCGATCTACGACCGGCTGCTGGTGCGGATGGAGGTCGGGTACCTGGCCGATCCGGCGAACTTCGCCGCGCTGGTGCGCTCCGCCGTCAGCCGCCCGGAGCCGCCGCGCGTGACCACGGTCACGCTGGCCGCGCTGCGGGACGCGGTGACCGGGTTCGTTCCGGCGGTGTCCGTTCCCGATGCGATCGTGGACGCGGTGTGCACGTTGCGATCCGCGTTGCGCCGCGAGGAGTTGATCGCCTCCGACCGTCGTTGGCGGCAGTCGATCGGTCTGCTCCAGGCTTCCGCGTTCCTCGACGGCCGCGCCGCCGTGGCCGAGTCCGATCTGTCGGTGCTCTCGCATGTGCTGTGGGACTCGCCCGCGCAGCGGCCGACCGTCGAGCGCGAGGTGCTGCGGCTGGTCCACCCGGACGCCAGGGAGGCGCTCGATCTGGCCGACGCCATCGACGAGTTGGAGGTCCAGCTCGACGCGATGGCCGGGCAGTCCCGCGAGGCGCTCAGCGAGTGGGTGATCAAGAACGCGCACAACAGGCTGGCCAGGGCGGGCAAGCGGCTGGAGCGGCTGCGCGCGGAGGCGTTGGCCGCCGGTCGTTCCACCGCCGCCATCGACCGGGTCACCGTCCGCCAGCGCGCCGTCCGCGCCCGCGTCCTCACCGAGGCGCTGGGCATGGACGCGAGCATGGTCAGGGCGCAGCTCTGAACGGCGTCGGCGGGCACATGGACGGGGTCGGGGGGCACACCACGGTCGTGGTCGCCGACCGGTTCGACCTGGTCGCCTGGCGCGACACCCTCGCGCAGTCGGCCGGACTGCGCGCGCTGGCCGGGGAGTTGGGCGCGGCGGCGGGCGGCGGCGGGGGCGTCGTTGACTTCGCCGACCTGCTGGCCGAAGCGTTCCTGGCCGCCTACAAGGCCAGGCCCCGGCTGCGCGAGCCGGGCGAGATGGCCCCGTCCCGGCTGGGCCACCACCGGGCGGTCAGCGCGCTGGTGACCACGCCGGGCTTCGCCGAGCTGCGCCGGGAGACCGCCGGCGACCCGTACGCCGCCGCCATGGCCGTGCTCGCCCAGGCCCCCGCGCTGCGCCGGATGGTGGAGCGGCTGCCGAAGGACCCGGCGCCGGACCGGCCGCCGGCCGCCTCGACCGGCGCCGCCCGCGCGGCCGAACCCGCCGAACCCGCCCAGCCCG
>NZ_RFFJ01000197.1 GCF_003696235.1 Streptomyces triticirhizae | reverse complement strand
GTTTTGGGTTCCGGTGGTCATGGCGGGAAGGAAACGCCCGGTTACATTCCGAACCCGGAAGCTAAGCTTTCCAGCGCCGATGGTACTGCATGGGGGACCGTGTGGGAGAGTAGGACGCCGCCGGACATAACGCCCCAATAGCTCAGTCGGTAGAGCGTCTCCATGGTAAGGAGAAGGTCAACGGTTCGATTCCGTTTTGGGGCTCACAGAACAACCCTCGTCGAAAGACGGGGGTTGTTTTTTTACGGCCGGACCCTTTCGGGGCCGGCCGTTTCGCTGACTACTCCGGGATGCGCAGGGTCAGGATGGCCATGTCGTCCGACGGGGCGTCAGAGGCGAAGCGTTCGACGGCCCGTAGGACGCGGGCGGCGACCGCTCCGGCGGTGAGCCCCGTGCAGTTGCTGAGGACATCGGCCAGGCCGTCGTCGCCCAACATCCTTGTGCCCTCCCGGCGTTCGGTCACCCCGTCGGTGACGCAGAGCAGCACGTCGCCCGGGTCCAGGGTGGCCGTCTGCTCGAACAGCTCCAGGTCGTCCATCACACCCAGCAGAGGCTGGGGGCTGGCCGCCGACTCGACGGTGCCGTCGGGGGAGAGGCGCATCGGGAGAGGGTGGCCGGCGCAGACCATCTTCAGCAGGGCGCCGCCCGAGGGCTGGGGCCACAGCTCCCCGTAGAGCAGCGTGAGGAAGCGTGCCCGTGGGCCCTCCTCCAGGATCGCCGCGTTGAGCCGCTCCAGCACCGCCGGGCCGCCGAGGCCCTCGCGGGCCAGCAGGCGGAGCGCGTGCCGGGCGAGTCCCGTCACGGCGGCGGCCTCGGGGCCCGTGCCGCAGACGTCGCCGATGGCGAAGCCGTACACGCCCTCGCGGATCGGGAAGACGTCGTAGAAGTCGCCGCCGACCTCGTTGCCCTCTCCGGCCGCACGGTAGATGACCTCGACCTCGACGCCGTCGATGGCGGGCAACTCCGGGGGCAGCAGGCTGCGTTGGAGGGACTGGCTGATGGCGGTGCGCTCGCTGTAGAGCCGGGCGTTGTCCAGGGCGAGCGCGGCCCGGCGGGAGAGGTCCTCGGCGAGTTCCAGGATGTCCTGGCGGAACCGTTCGTCGGTGGGCTTCCCCAGGGCCAGCAGGCCGATCACCCGGTTCCTCGCGACCAGCGGCAGGACCACGGTCTCGCCGCCCACGGCTGAGGCGGTGGCCAGGCTGGTGCCCGGCGTCTCCGACGGAGGGCGCCCGCCCAGGGCCAGGCTGCGGAGGGAGGTGCGCAGCGCGGTGTTGCGCGCCGCGTCGGAGGGCGCGTTCCAGGGGCGCACGCCCAGCGTGAGATCCGGCGCGGGAGGCTCGACGCGCTCCAACAGGGCCTTGATCCCGTCGATGCGTTCCTCGTCCTCGTGCAGCACATAGGAGAGCGTGGGCTCGGAGCCCGGCTCGGGGATCGTGTAGACGGCGCACCAGGTGGCGAGCGTGGGCACGGTCATCTGGGCCATCAGCGCGAGCGTCTGGTTGCGGTCCAGGGTGCCGGCGAGCAGCTCGGACGCCTCGACGAGGAAGGCCAGCGAGCCCCTGCGGAGGCGTTCCAGCTCGGTGAGCCGGGCGGACTCCACGGCCAGCGCGATCCGGTCGGCGGCGAACTGGAGGCGGAGCGCCTCCTCGTTGCTGTAGCGCCCGGCGGTCTCCGAGGCGACGCCGAGGGAGCCGGTGAGGCGGCCCTCGACCTTGAGCGGCACGGTGACCACGGCGTGCATCCCGGTGCCCGAGAGCAGCGGGACGGCGCCGGGGGTGGTGGCCAGGTCCTCGTGGACCGAGGGCATCCGGGCCGAGCCGTAGCGGCCGCTGCCGGTCTCGACGGGGACGCGGGCGAAGCGCTGCCGGGCGGAGGGCAGCCCGGTGGTGGCGCGGACCTCCAGCTCGGTCTCGTCGTCCGTGGCGAGCAGGAGGAACGCGGCGTCGCCGTCGAGCATGTCGCGGGCGCGTTCCACGGTGCGTTGGAGCAGTCCGTCGAGGTCGTCGGGTGGCGGGGAGCCGATGAGGGCGTCCAGGGAGTCGCCGGAGCGGTCGCGCGGGTCGTGGGCGTTGCCGCCGTGGGCCGGCAGCCGGGCGGGGCTCTGGAGGATGGCGCGCTCGGAGTCGCGGACGATCAGGCAGACCGTGGACGGTTCGCCGTTGGCGTCGCGGACGCGCAGGTGGCAGGCGTAGACGGGCACGGTGCGGCCCTGGGAGTCGCGGACGCCGTAGCTGCCCTCCCAGCGGGAGAGGAGCAGGGCCTCGGCGATGCCGGTGCCGGTGCCGGGGGTCTGGGGCCAGGCGGCGAGGTCGGCGAGCGGCTTGCCCACGACCTGCTCGGCCGAGTAGCCGAAGAGCTGGTGGGCGTCGTCGTTCCAGCTGGTGATGGCGTCGGTGCGGTCGACCTCGACGACGGCGACGCGGACCCGGGCGTCGGTGACCGGCAACGACTCGGCCGGCAGGACGGGGCCGGCGGTGCGGGTTCCGACGGGCACGGTCTGCTGGTCGAGGCGGAACCAGACGCACTTGTCGGTGGTGGTGTAGTCGACGCCCCAGCGGCTGGCGAGCGCGGCGCAGAGCATCAGGCCCCGGCCGCCCTCGCTGTTGAGGTCGACGCGGCCCCGGGAGACCTCGGCGAGCGGGAGTTCGCGTTCGGGGTGGCGGTCGACGACCTCGACGCGGACGCCCCGGTCGTCGCGCAGGCACCGCACCTCGGCCGAGGTGCCGGCGTGCACCACGGCGTTGGTGACCAGTTCGCTGGTGAGGACGACGGCGTCCTCGATCAGCTCGGCCAGGCCCCATCCCTGGAGGGTGTCGCGGACGAAACCCCGCGCGGTCGCGACCGAGCGTCCAACCGGCTCGAAGGTGGCCGCTGCGCGCGCGGTGATCACGTCACTCCCCCAATGGTCGTTCTCGGCACGATGCGGTGCCGTGGGCTGCTCGGGTGCCCAGGTTACTGACGTCCGGCGGCTTGGCGGACGGTGCGTCCTCGAATTCCCCCTGACCGGGAAATCGGTCGTGTGCGATGCTGCCGAACTGTTATCGCCCGGTCCCTCCGGAGTGAAACACTGGGAGGGCTCGATGTGAGGTGCCGGGCGAATTGATCGACCCCCGTGGGAGGGACACAGTGGTGTCTGACGGAGCAGTGTCGCGAGGTCAGCGGCGAGGCCGGGCGGTGAAGCCCCGGCCGGGTGCCACCGTCGAGGTGGACGCCGCCGCGCTGAACCGGCTGCTCTCGGCTCTGGAGTCCATGCGGGACGGCCACCTGCGGAAACGGCTGACGGTCACCGGCGAGGGGCCGATGGCGGAGATCGCCGCCGTGTACAACGAGGTCGCCGAGCGTGGTCTTCAGCTCACCGGTCAGCTGGCGCGGGTGCGTCGGGTGGTGGGTCGGGAGGGGAAGCTCTCGGAGCGGATGGAGACCGGGCTCTGCGAGGGGGCGTGGGGCAAGGCGATCGACGACGCCAACGACCTGGTGGAGGACCTGGTGCGCCCGGTCTCCGAGGTGGGCCGGGTGTTGACGGCGGTGGCGGAGGGCGATCTGCGGCAGCGGATGGATCTGCGGGCCCAGTCGGACTCGGGGGTCGGCCGGCCGCTGCGGGGCGAGTTCCTGAAGGTGGGGCGGACGGTCAACGGGCTGGTTGACCAGCTGTCGGAGTTCACGGACGAGGTGACGCGGGTCGCCAGCGAGGTGGGCACCGAGGGCAAGTTGGGCGGTCAGGCCCGGGTGCCGGGGGTCTCGGGCACCTGGAAGGACCTGACGGACTCGGTCAACACCATGGCGAGCCGGTTGACGGCGCAGGTGCGGGACATCTCGATGGTGACCAAGGCGGTCGCCGACGGTGACCTGGGGCGCAAGGTCACGGTGCATGTGGCCGGCGAGATGCAGGAGTTGAAGAACACCGTCAACACGATGGTGGACCAGCTGTCCTCGTTCCAGTTCGAGGTGACGCGGGTGGCCCGCGAGGTGGGCACCGAGGGGCAGTTGGGTGGGCAGGCGCGGGTGGACGGGGTCTCGGGGGTCTGGAAGGACCTGACGGACTCGGTGAACCTGATGGCGGGGAACCTGACGGACCAGGTGCGGGAGATCGCCCGGGTGACCACGGCGGTGGCGGAGGGGGACCTCTCGCAGCGGGTGATGGTGAACGCGCGGGGCGAGGTGGCACAGCTGGCGGAGACCATCAACGGGATGACGGAGACGCTGCGCGGCTTCGCCGACGAGGTGACGACGGCGGCCGTGCAGATCGGCACGCAGGGGATGTTGGGGAGCCAGGCGAAGGTGCCGGGCGTCTCCGGGCGTTGGAAGGAGTTGACCGACTCGGTCAACATGGCGTTCCAGAACCTGACGGATCAGGTGCGGGACATCGCGCAGGTGACGACGGCGGTGGCCAACGGCGACCTGTCGCAGCAGGTGACGGTGGATGTCTCCGGCGAGATGCTGGAGTTGAAGAACACCGTGAACACCATGGTGGACCAGCTGTCGTCGTTCCAGTCGCAGGTCACGCGGGTGGCGCGGGAGATCGGCGACGAGGGTGCGCTGGGTGGGCAGGCGTCGGTGTTGGGGGTGGCCGGGGCCTGGAAGGACCTGACGGACTCGGTCAACACGGCGTTCCGCAATCTCACCGGGCAGGTGCGGAACATCGCGCAGGTGACGACGGCGGTGGCCAACGGCGACCTGTCGCAGAAGGTGACGGTGGATGTCTCCGGCGAGATGCTGGAGTTGAAGAACACCGTGAACCGGATGGTGGACCAGCTGTCCTCGTTCGCGGAGCAGGTGACGCGGGTCTCGACCGAGGTGGGGATCGAGGGGCGGCTGGGGGGCCAGGCCCAGGTGGACGGGGTGTCGGGGACGTGGAAGGACCTGACCAACTCCGTTAACCAGATGGCCGACAACCTGACGGACCAGGTGCGGAACATCGCGCAGGTGACCACGGCGGTGGCCAGGGGTGATCTGTCGCAGAAGATCGAGGTGGACGCGCGCGGCGAGATGCTGGAGTTGAAGAACACCGTGAACCGGATGGTGGACCAACTCTCGCTCTTCGCCGACCAGGTGACCCGGGTGGCCAGGGACGTGGGCACCGAGGGGCGGCTGGGCGGTCAGGCGCAGGTGCCGGGTGTGGCCGGGGTCTGGCGGGATCTGACCGATTCCGTCAATGGGATGGCGTCGAACCTGACGGATCAGGTGCGGAACATCGCCGGCGTTGCCACGGCGGTGGCCAGGGGCGACCTGTCGCAGAAGATCACCGTGGACGCCCAGGGCGAGATCCTGGAGTTGAAGGACACGTTGAACACGATGGTGGACCAGCTGTCGTCCTTCGCCGAGCAGGTGACGCGGGTGGCCGTCGAGGTGGGCACCGAGGGGCGGTTGGGCGGCCAGGCGCGGGTGGACGGCGTCTCGGGCACGTGGAAGGACCTGACCCAGTCCGTCAACAGCATGGCGAACAACCTGACCTCGCAGGTGCGGAACATCGCGGAGGTGACCACGGCGGTCGCCAGGGGTGACCTGACCAAGAAGATCACGGTGGACGCGCGGGGCGAGATCCTGGAGCTGGTGACCACGGTGAACACCATGGTCGACCAGCTGTCGTCGTTCGCCGAGCAGGTCACCCGGGTGGCGCGCGAGGTGGGCACCGAGGGGCAGCTGGGCGGCCAGGCACAGGTGCGCGGGGTGTCGGGGACGTGGAAGGACCTGACGAACAACGTCAACCTGATGGCCAGGAACCTGACCAGCCAGGTGCGCAACATCTCGGAGGTCGCCACGGCGGTGGCCAACGGTGACCTGTTGAAGAAGGTCACGGTGCAGGCGAGCGGCGAGGTGGCGCAGCTCGCCGACACGGTCAACCGGATGGTGACCACGCTGTCGTCGTTCGCCGCCGAGGTGACGCGGGTGGCGCGCGAGGTCGGCACCGAGGGGCGGCTGGGCGGTCAGGCCCAGGTGCCGGGCGTCTCGGGGACCTGGCGGGACCTGACGGAGTCGGTCAACTCGATGGCCTCCAACCTCACCGGGCAGGTGCGCAACATCACCCAGGTGACGACGGCCATCGCCAAGGGCGATCTGACGAAGAAGATCGACATCGACGCCCGGGGCGAGATCCTGGAGTTGAAGGACACGTTGAACACGATGGTGGACCAGCTGTCGCTCTTCGCGGAGCAGGTCACCAAGGTGGCGCGCGAGGTGGGCACGGAGGGGCAGCTGGGTGGCCAGGCGCGGGTGCCGGGGGTGGCGGGCACCTGGAAGGACCTGACCGACTCGGTGAACGAGATGGCGGGGAACCTGACCCGTCAGGTGCGCGGCATCGCGCGGGTCGCGACGTTCGTGACCAGGGGCGACCACAGCGTGCGGATCGACACCGACGCGGCCGGCGAGATCCTGGTGGTGCAGGAGAACGTCAACACCATGATCAGCAACCTGCGGGAGGCCACGCTGGCCAACAAGGAGCAGGACTGGCTGAAGAGCAACCTGGCGAGGATCTCGGCGCTGATGCAGGGGCGGCGGGATCTGAAGGACGTGGCGCGGCTGATCATGAGCGAGCTGGCGCCGGCGGTGACGGCGCAGCACGGCGCGTTCTTCCTGGCGGTGCCGGCCGACGGGGACCGGGACGTGGTCGCGGGTCCGGGCGAGGGCGGCGACTACGAGCTGCGGATGATCGGTTCCTACGGGTACGCGGCGGGCAGCCAGGCGATGTCGTTCCGGCCGGGGGAGTCGTTGATCGGCACGGCGGCCGAGGAGCGGCGGCCCATCGAGGTGGGGCCGACGCCGCCCGGCTATCTGAAGATCTCCTCGGGGCTCGGCGAGGCGCCGCCGGTGAACGCGATCGTGCTGCCGGTGCTCTTCGAGAGCCGGGTGCTGGGCGTGCTGGAGCTGGCGTCGTTCAAGCCGTTCACCCAGATCGAGCGTGACTTCCTGAGCCAGATGGCCGAGATGATCGCGACGAGCGTCAACACCATCAGCGTCAACACCCGCACCGAGATGCTGCTGGAGCAGTCGCAGGAGCTGGCGGAGCAGCTCCAGGAGCGGTCGGGCGAGCTGGAGCGGCAGCGGAAGGCGCTCCAGGAGTCCAACGCGGAGCTGAAGCACAAGGCCGACCTGTTGGCGGAGACCAACCGCAACATCGAGGTGAAGAACTTCCAGATCGAGGAGGCCAGGCGCGGACTCCAGGAGCGGGCCGAGCAGTTGGCGGTCTCGATGCGGTACAAGTCGGAGTTCCTGGCGAACATGTCGCACGAGCTGCGCACCCCGTTGAACTCGCTGCTGATCCTGGCCAAGCTGCTGGCGGACAACGCGGAGGGCAACCTGTCGCCGAAGCAGGTGGAGTTCGCCGAGACGATCCACGGAGCGGGCTCGGACCTGTTGCAGCTGATCAACGACATCCTGGACCTGTCGAAGGTCGAGGCGGGCAAGATGGACGTGAGCCCGACCAGGATCGCGCTGGTGCAGCTCGTTGACTACATCGAGGCGTCGTTCCGGCCGTTGACGGCGGAGAAGAGCCTGGAGTTCTCGGTGCGGGTCTCGCCGGAGCTGCCGGCGACGTTGAACACGGACGAGCAGCGGCTGTTGCAGGTGCTGCGGAACCTGCTGTCGAACGCGGTGAAGTTCACGGAGACCGGCTCGGTTGAGCTGGTGATCCGGCCGGCGGGCAGCGAGGTCCCGGACGTGATCAGGGAGCAGATGCTGGAGAACGGCTCGGTGCTCTCGGCGGACGCGCCGCTGATCGCGTTCGCGGTCTCGGACACCGGGATCGGGATCGCCGCCAGCAAGATGCGGGTGATCTTCGAGGCGTTCAAGCAGGCGGACGGCACCACCAGCCGCAAGTACGGCGGGACGGGCCTGGGGCTGTCCATCAGCCGGGAGATCGCGCGGCTGCTGGGCGGCGAGATCCACGCGGCGAGCGAGCCGGGGCGCGGGTCGACGTTCACGCTGTTCCTGCCGCTCCAGCCGGCGGAGCTTCCGCCGCCCGGGTACGGGCAGTTGGCGGCGGGGCGGGGGGCGTCCGAGGGGACGGTGCTGCCGCCCCGGCCCAAGAGCCGCATCAGGGCGCTGCTGGCGGCGCCCGAGGAGGAGCAGGACGGCGCGCGGCCCTCGGGCGCGCCGGAGGGCGCGGAGGGGCGCGCCAATGGGGCGCGTCCGGCCGCCCCGGGGGACGCGGACGACGGGGAGGCACAGCGCCGGCGGGCGTCGGCCGCCGCGGAGCAGGCCGCCGCCTCGCTGACGAGGCGGCACCGGGACCGGGAGCGCTATCAGGAGCCCAGCAACGGCTTCGGCGGCGAGCGGGCGCCGGAGCCGGTGGTCGAGCCGGTCGCCGAGACGGAGGAGGTGCCGCACTACCAGCGGGACTTCGAGGGGCGGAAGGTGCTGATCGTCGACGATGACGTGCGCAACGTCTTCGCGTTGACGAGCGTGCTGGAGCACAGCGGCATCCGGGTGCTCTACGCGGAGAACGGGCGCGAGGGCATCGAGGTGTTGGAGTCCAACGAGGACGTGATGCTGGTCCTGATGGACATCATGATGCCGGAGATGGACGGCTACGCCACGACGGAGGCGATCCGTCGGATGCCGCAGTTCGCCGACCTGCCGATCATCGCGTTGACGGCGAAGGCGATGAAGGGCGACCTGGAGAAGACCATCGAGGCGGGCGCCTCGGCGTATGTGACCAAGCCGGTGGACGTCGCCGAACTCTTTTCCGTGATGGGGCGTTGGGTGCACAAGCGCGACGCGGAATGATCTGTCACGCTCCTCCCGGATGTGGAACCATCCGGGAGGAGCAACCGTTTTCCCGTTGGATGTGGTTGGTTCGCCGGGGCTTCTGGGGGCGTGTTATCGTGACGCAGCGCGATGCGCTGATCACCCGCTGCCCTGTGGTGCTGGCCGCTGGACGGGCGAAGGGATACTGCCGGTACGGTCGAAGTCGCAGCCGGAGCGTTGTCAGCCTCTCGTGTGAGTCGCGGGGGTCCCCGATGATGTCGCACGTTTGGGGCGACGTACCGGGCTTGCTGGCACCAGCGCCAGTGGTGATGTCAACATGTCCGGCACAGGACCGGACGGCGTGAGGGTGCCGTCCACGATGGCGGTGCCTCACGGTGCCGCAGGGGCGAGGAGGACGGGCCATGGTGCAAAAGGCCAAGATCCTCCTGGTCGATGACCGGCCCGAGAATCTGCTTGCGCTGGAGGCGATCCTTTCAGCGCTCGATCAGACACTGGTCCGGGCGTCGTCAGGGGAGGAAGCGCTCAAGGCGCTGCTCACAGAGGACTTCGCGGTCATCCTGTTGGATGTCCAGATGCCGGGGATGGACGGCTTCGAGACCGCGGCCCACATCAAGCGCCGTGAGCGGACGCGCGACATTCCCATCATCTTTCTCACGGCGATCAACCACGGCCCGCACCACACGTTCCGTGGCTACGCGGCGGGCGCGGTCGACTACATCTCCAAGCCGTTCGACCCCTGGGTGCTGCGCGCCAAGGTCTCGGTCTTCGTCGACCTGCACATGAAGAACGTGCAGTTGCACGAGCAGGCGACGCTGTTGCGCAGGGAGTTGGAGGCCGGGCACGCGCACGGCGAGGGCGAGCAGAGCGCGGGCGGGCTGCTGCCCGAGCTGTCGGCCCGGCTGGCCGCCGCCGAGGAGCAGGCCGAGGCGCTGTCCAAGGAGTTGGCGGAGTCGGGTGGCGGCGCGGCCGTCTCCACGGCGGCCCATCTGGAGCGCAAGCTGTCCGGACTGCGGCGCGCGTTGGACGCCCTCCAGCCGGGGGCCGGCGAGCCCAAGTCGGTGGAGTCCCGGCAGGGTTGACGCGGCGTCGGCGCCCGGCGGCGGTACGCCCGGGGTGTTCGGGGCACGTGTTCCGTGCCCCGGCTCCCAGACCCCGGTAGCCTCACCCTCATGGCCCCATCCACGTCCGGCAAGGGCTCCGCCGGCGCGCGCGGCACGGGAGCCCGGAAGTCGGCGCCCGCCAAGAAGGCGCCGGCGAAGAAGTCCACGGCGAAGCCCGCCGCGAAACGAGCACCCGCCAAGAAGCCGCCGGCCAGGAAGGCTCCCCCCAGAAACCTCGCGCTGCGCCTGGCACGCGGCCTCTGGCTCGGTCTGGCCCGCCCGCTGGGCGCCCTGCTGCGCGGCATAGGGCGCGGCGCCAAGGGCCTGGACCCCGCGCACCGCAAGGACGGGGTGGCGCTGCTGCTGCTGGGCCTGGCGCTGGTGGCGGCCGCCGGCACCTGGTCCAACCTCCAGGGCCCGGTCGGCGACCTGGTCACCATGTTGATCACCGGGGCGCTGGGCCGGCTCGACCTGGTCTTCCCGGTGTTGCTCGGCTTCGTCGCGGTGCGGCTGTTCGTTCATCCCGAGCGGCAGGAGGCCAACGGGCGGATCGTCATCGGGCTGACCGCGCTGCTGGTCGGGGTGCTGGGCCTGGTCCACGTCTTCACCGGGGCGCCAGGCCGCAGCGAGGGCACGCAGGCGCTGCGCGACACCGGCGGGCACATCGGCTGGGCCGCCTCCCGGCCGCTGATCCTGGCGATGGGCGAGCCGCTGGCGATGGCGCTGTTGACGCTGCTGACGATCTTCGGGCTGCTGGTGGTGACCGCGACCCCGGTGGCGGCGATCCCGCGCCGGCTGCGGCAGGGCCTGACCCGGCTGGGGCTGCTGGAGGAGCCCGAGCGGCGGGCGCACGACGGCATCGCCGACGAGGCGCTGGAGCGCCGGCCGCGCGGGCGGCGGAGGCCCGCCCCGGAGGAGGAGTGGGACGACGGCCCCGAGCCCGACGAGACGGACTGGGCGGTCGGCCAGGGCGCGCCGGCCGCCGGCCTCAGCGGGGAGGCGGCGGAGCGGCGCGCGCTGGAGGCGCGCCGTGCGCG
>NZ_RFFJ01000196.1 GCF_003696235.1 Streptomyces triticirhizae | reverse complement strand
CGCGAGGGGCGCCCGCCGGGCGGCGGCCCCCACAGCGGCGCCGCGCGCACCAGCCGGACCTGTGGGGGCAGCGGGCGGCGCGGGCCCCTGGCCTGCGCCCGGCCCCGGGAGAGCGCCCGCACCTCGAAGTCGTGCCAGGGCAACGCGCGCACCAGACGCTCGCACCAGGCGACCAACTCGCCCTGGGCATACGGATAACCACCCTCGGTGAGCAGTGCGACGCGCACCGGTGCACCCCCTCACTCCGTCGTCGGACGGGCCGTGTGGACCCAGCGAGGAGACGCTATGTCCGCGAGGGCAAGGCTCGCCGGACGGTTGTCCACCACGCCACCGGAAGGGGTGAATAATCGTGACCTCGCCGCCGCCCGGTCGTTCGCCCGCGGCGGGAGTCGGCCCGGTCGTTCGCCCGGGGCGTCACGGCCTGAGAGGGGCTCAGCCCTCGCCGTTGTCCGGGTGCGGCCAGGGGTTGGCCCGGCAGGTGACGCCGTCGATGGTCAGGAACTTGGTCTGTTGCATCATCACCGGCGCCAGCGCGCCCTCGCCCGGGCAGACCGCGTGCCCGTAGCCGAGCCGGTGGCCCACCTCGTGGTTGACCAGCATCCTGCGGTAGTCGGCGATGTCGTCGCCGTAGGTCTCCGAACCCTGCGCGAACCGCCAGGCGTTGATCATCACCCGGTCGGTGCTGGAGGAGTTGCAGGAGACGTTGTCCTCCGTGGTGTCAAGGCCCGAGCGGGCGCACCAGTCGGCGGTGGTGCCGGGGCTGGCCAGGGTCACCACGAAGTCGTAGTCGCCGTCGGAGACCCGGGCGAAGCCGCGCTCCCCCGCGTTGCCCCAGCTGCGTTCGTCGCTGAGCGTGCGGTGCACCGCCTCGGCGAAGAACTCGGGGTCGATGCCGAGGCCCTCCTCCACGTCCACCCGGTAGCGCAGCACCGTGGTGGCGTCCGGGTCGGCGGCCGGCTCGGTGCCGGGCACCGGCACCAGCTCGCCCGAGCCGGTCAGGTCCGGGTCCAGCGGGAAGGTGGTGGCCAACAACTCGTCGTAGGAGGGCTCGGGTTCGGGCTCCGGCTCGGGCTCGGCCTCCTCGGAGGGCGCCGGCCTGGCGTCGGTCCCCTGGTCGGGGTCGAGAGCGAACCGCTCGCCCTCGCCCGCCGTCGCGGTCGCGTCGGCGTCGCGGTCAGGACGGGCCAGCTGCCCGGCGACCAGCACCACCAGCACGGTGACCAGCGCCAGCGCCGTCACCCCCACCAGCGAACGCCCCCAGTTCTCGCGCCCCTCCCGGCGCTGCCGCTCCCGGCGCTCCGCGCGACCGCCGCCGCCCTCCCCCGGCTCCGGCGCGCTCACCGCCCCGGCCCGGCGACGGGCAGCGCGGGTGCTCGGCCCGGGCTGGCCCTCGGCGGAACGGGGGCCTGCGGGCGGCGCGCCCAGCGGCTCGGCGCGGTCGAAGGCGTCCAGATACTCCTGGCGCGGCCCGTACGGGACGCGCCGCTCGGCCGGCCCCGGCTGGCCGCGTGGCCGGTCGGGCGCCACGGCGGGGGCGTCACGGCGTTCCATCCGGTGCCCTCAGCCCTCCCAGGCGGTGCCGGCGCGGAACTCCCGGAACGCGTCGGCCACCAGGTCGGGGTACTCCATCATCGCCACGTGCCCCGCGTCGGGCAGCACCACCAGGCGCGAGGCGCCGAACGCCCGGCAGGCCCGCCGGGCCACCCGGTAGGAGACCAGCCGGTCCCGCACGCCGTACACCAACAGCGTGGGCACCATGACCCGTTCGGCCTGCCGCCACAGCGACTGCTGGCCGCCGAGCGTGTAGGCGTTGACCAGGCCCCTGGCGGAACGGGTGAGCGAGTCCCAGAAGTACGGGAGCGACTGCCGGCGTTCCAACTCGGCCTTCGCGGCCGAGAACTCCTCCGGGGTGATCCGGGATGGGTCTCCGTAGCACAGCGACAGCACATCACGCGCGCGCTGCTCCGGCGACGAGGCGCGCGTCAGCCGGCGCAACAGCCGGCTCATGCCGGGCCCGCCGAGCAGCGCGGTGGGCAGCGCCGTGCGCTGCGGCGGCAGCTCGGGCAGCGCCGGCGAGACCAGGGTGAGGCTGCGCACCAGGTCGGGCCTGAGCGCCGCGACCCGGGTGACCACCGCGCCGCCCAGTGAGTTGCCGAAGAGGTGGACGGGGCCGCGCCCCGACGCCTCCAGCTCGCGCAGCACGGCGCGGGCGTGGCCGGGGATCGAGTAGTCGCCGCTGGCGGGCGGCGGGGAGGCGCCGAATCCTGGCAGGTCGAGCGCCTCGCACTCGACGTCGCCGGCCAACAGCTCCATCAGGGACGACCAGTTGCGCGAGGAGCCGCCCAGGCCGTGGACGAAGAGCGCCGGTTCGAGGTCCTCGGCGGTGGCGGCGCGGCGGCGCACCGCGAGCGTCAGCCCGGGACGCGTCACCGTCCTGATGGTCTCCCCCTCGCGCACCCCGGGCCAGCCCTCGGCTGCGGCGAGAGCGGCCTCGACGCGTCGCTCTTCGGTGGATGGCATGGGGGCCATAGTACGAGCCCGTGAACCCCCTGACACTCCTCGGTGTTGAGCGGCCGTCGAGCGGTCGGCGGCCCGTCGGCCGGGCGTCGGCCGGGCGTCGGTCCGCCGTCCCGTTCGCCCCTCGGCCGCGCCGCGCCTAGGCTGGCGGTTCACCCGTCGGCCGTTCCGGAGGTGACAGACGATGACAGAGCCCACCGAGCCGCGCACCGATCCCGAGTCCCTGTCCGAGTTCCTGGAGGAGGCCCAGGACGAGGACTCCTTCGTCGAGGAGCTGTCGGAGGAGACGCCCCGTGAGGACGCGGCCGAGCAGCGGCTGGAGCTGCTGAGGCTGCGGGACTCCCCGCTGACCGAGCGTGGCGTCGAGATCGACCCGGCGGACGCCGCCGAGCAGGCCCGTGTGGTGGACCCGGGGGACGAGGAGTACCGCTGAGCCGGGCTTGTCCACAGAGTGAAATCCTGCCCACACGATGCACGCTCAGCGACGACTCGACCGTACGATGACAGCACGGAGAACCACACGAACGGCGCCCAGCGCGCACCGAAAGCAGTCCGGGAGGCGGCGTGACAGCCACTGAGCAGACCGAGGCCCGGCCTCGCGGCACCCGCCTGCCGCGCCGGGCGCGGCGGAACCAGCTGTTGGGCGCGGCCCAGGAGGTCTTTGTCGCCCAGGGCTACCACGCGGCGGCCATGGACGACATCGCGGAGCGCGCCGGCGTGAGCAAGCCGGTGCTCTACCAGCACTTCCCCGGCAAGCTCGAGCTGTATCTGGCCCTGCTCGACCAGCACTGCGAGGCCCTGCTGGCCGCCGTGCGCCAGGCGCTCGCCTCGACCAGCGACAACAAGCTGCGGGTCGCGGCCACCATGGACGCCTACTTCGCCTTCGTCGAGCACGAGGGCGGCGCGTTCCGGCTGGTCTTCGAGTCGGACCTGACCAACGAGCCCACCGTGCGGGAGCGGGTCGACCAGGTCTCCTACGACTGCGCCGAGTTGGTCAGCGCCGTGATCGCCGAGGACACCGACCTGCCGCCGGAGCAGTCGATGCTGCTGGCGGTCAGCCTCTGCGGGATGGCGCAGGTCACCGCGCGGCACTGGCTGAGCACCGGGCAGAAGGTGCCGCGCGAGGTCGCGCACGGCCTGATCGCCTCGCTGGCCTGGCGCGGCATCGCCGGCTTCCCGATCCAGCACTGACCGTTCGGGGCCCGGCGCCGCTCGGCCTGTTCGCTGAGGGCGTGGCCGATCGGCGACGGGCCCGATGCCGGCGCGGTTAACCTGTGCGTGCAGAACGGCGCGGACCATCGCGCACGTGGATGACCAGCGGAGGGACAAGCCGTGGAGATCAAGATCGGCGTACAGCACACGCCGCGCGAGATCGTTCTTGACAGCGGACAGTCTGCCGAGGAGGTGGAGACCGCCATCGCGGACGCGCTCTCCGGCAACGGCAAGCTGCTCACCCTGGTCGACGTTCAGGGCCGCAAGGTCGTCATTCCGGGTGACCGGCTGGCCTATGTGGAGATCGGTCGGCAGACCCAGCGCCGGGTCGGCTTCACCCCCGCCTGACGTCCGAGGACAGCTCACGGCGGCGGCCGGACCTCAGGGGTCCCGGCCGCCGCCGTTGTCGTTCGTCCGGCCGCCTACCCTGGAGGAATGACGCAGCTCAACGCCGTGCGGCGGGTCGCGTCGCCGGCGCGGCCGGCGTCGTTGCCCGCGCGCTCGCCGCACACCCTGGACGGGCTGCTGCTGGCGGTGGCCGTCGCCGGGATCTCGTTCTCCGGGCCGCTGGTCGCGACGGTCGCCGCGCCCGCGCTGGCCGTCGCGTTCTGGCGGAACGCCCTCGCCGTCGCCTCGCTGCTCCCGGCCGTGCTGCTGCGCGCCCCGCTGCGCCGGGAGCTGGCCGGGCTGAGCCGCCGCACGGTGCTGCTGTCGCTGGCGGCCGGCGCCGCGCTCGCCGCGCACTTCGGGCTCTGGCTGCCCAGCCTCGGCCTCACCTCCGTCGCCTCCTCGGTCGCGCTGGTGACGACCACGCCCGTGTGGACCACGCTGCTGCTGCGGCTGCTGGGCCGCCGCCCGCCCGCGCTGGTGTGGTGGGGCACGCTGCTGTCGTTCGCCGGGGTGCTGCTGCTGACCGGCGTCGACCTGGCCCTCTCCCCGCGCGCGCTGGCCGGGGACGCGCTGGCGCTGGGCGGCGGCCTCGCCGGCGCGGTCTATGTGCTGATCGGCGCCGAGGTCCGGCGCACCACCAGCACCACCGGCTACACGTTCCTCTGCTACGCCTCGGCCGCGCTGCTGCTGCTCCCCGCCGCGCTGCTGGGCGGCGCGGCGCTGGGCGGCTACGCCGGCGGAACCTGGCTGAAGCTGCTGCTGTTGACGCTGGTCTCCCAGCTGTTGGGCCACTCGCTGCTGAACCGGGTGGTGCGGGGCCTGGGCCCCTCCGTCACCTCGACCGCGATCCTGCTGGAGACGCCGGGCGCCGCGCTGATCGCCGCCGTCTGGCTGGGCCAGCTGCCGCCGGCCGCCGCCTACCCGGCGCTGCTGGTGATCCTCGCCGGACTGGCCCTGGTCGTCCGCGCCGAACGCACCCCGACCCCGCCGTCCCCCGTGGAGTGAACCCCGCCATGCACGCTGCCCGTTCCGTTCCCGTGCTCGACCTGGTGGCCGAGCGGCTGCGGGCGACCCTGGGCGAGCCCGACGCGCGGGCCTCCGTCACGTTCCTCGGCACCGAGCGGATCGGGGTGCTGCGCTTCCTCGCGCCCGACGCGGGGCTGGTGCGCTACGCCACGCTCGGCATGGCGGCGGCGCCGATGGCCGACCCGACGGCGGTCCTGGCCGACCCCGAACGGGGGCCGCGCGCCGAGCTGTTGCTCACCCTGCGCGCCGGCCGGGCGCCGACGGACCAGGCGCTGCGCGCGCTGGCGACGTTCGCTGCCACGCCTCAGGTCGAGGGCGTGGTCGTGGCCCCCGGCGGCTCTCTGGAGCTGGGCGAGCCGCTGTGGCCGGGGGCGCCGTTCCGTTCGGTGCTGGTCGGCGACGGCGGCGAACCGGTGCCTGACCTGGCGCTGCCCGAGCCGCTGTCGCCGGTGCGGTTCCTGCCGCTGCTGCCGATGACGCCGGCCGAGGCCGCCTGGAAACGGGCGCGGGGCGCGGCGGCGCTCAGGGAACGGTGGCAGGCCCGGGGCACGGACCTCAACGACCCCACCCGTTCGGCGGTTTCCCTCGACGGGTGAACAAGCTTGACGCCGGCTCAACGCGGCGCGACTGTAGGTGCCCATGAGGGGTGAACCGAGTTGCCCGAGGTGCGGTGGCCGGGTGCGGGCACCCGGTCTCTTCGCCGACTCCTGGCAGTGCTCGACGCATGGCGCGGTCCACCCGCTGCAACCCGTGGTGCCGCCGAGCGCCGGCGCGCTGACGGCCGTGGTCAACCGCACCCGGGTCCCGGTCTGGATGCCCTGGCCGCTGCCGGTCGGCTGGCTGTTCACCGGGGTGACCAGCGCGGGCGACGAGGCGAGCGGCGGGCGGGCCACGGTGCTGGCGTGCTCGGGCCCGGGGCCGCTCGGCGGTCCCGGCGAAATGCTGTTCGTGGCCGAGGAGTTGGGCGTCGGCCTCGGCGCGCGGTACGCCGGCCTGACCGGGCCCGACCCGGGTCCGAGGCTGCGGGTCGACGAGACCCCCGAGGTGAAGGTGGTCGCCGCCGGGCGGCCGACGCCGCTCTGGCTGGTGGGCGGCGCCCCCGCCGACCGGGCGGTCTTCGCCGGCGAGGCGCTCGGCATCTGGCTCTGGGCGGTGGTCTGGCCGGAACGCTCCGGGCTGATGCTCTACGAGGAGCTGGTCCTGGCGGATCTGCGGGAGGCCGACTCCGAACTGGCCCTGGTGCCCTGCGGGGCACTCTCCCCGCGCCTGCTGGAGTGAGGCTCGGCGCCCCGGGCCCGACCGGGCGCGACCAGGTGCCACCAGGCGCGCGGGTACGCTGGGCGGCGTGCGCATCGATCTGCACGCCCACTCCACCGCGTCCGACGGCACGGACTCCCCCGCCGAGCTGGTGCGGAACGCCGCCGAGGCCGGGCTCGACGTGGTCGCGTTGACCGACCACGACACGGTCGCCGGCCACGCCGAGGCCGCCGCCGCGCTGCCCGCCGGGCTCACGCTGGTGCCGGGCGCCGAGCTGTCCTGCCGGCTCGACGGGGTCAGCCTGCACATGCTCGGCTATCTCTTCGATCCCGAGGAGCCCGAACTGGCGCGCGAGCGCGCGCTGTTGCGCGACGACCGCGTGCCGCGCGCGCAGGGCATCGTGCGCCGACTCAACGAGCTGGGCGTGCCCGTCACATGGGAACGCGTCCGCGAGCTGGCCGCCGGCTCGGTCGGCCGGCCGCACATCGCGGCCGCGATGGTGGAGGCCGGGGTGATCGACGACGTCTCCGCCGCGTTCACCGCCGAGTGGATCGGCGACGGCGGTCGGGCGCACGTCGGCAAGCACGAGCTGGACGCGTTCGACGCGGTGCGGCTGATCCACGGGGCGGGCGGGGTCGCGGTGTTCGCGCACCCGCTGGCCGTCAAGCGCGGGCGGTGTGTGCCGGAGAGCGCGATCGTCCGGCTGGCCGAGGCGGGCCTCGACGGCGTGGAGGTCGACCACTACGACCACGACACGGCCACCCGCGACCGGCTGCGCGGCCTGGCCGCCGACTTCGGGATGCTGACCACCGGTTCCAGCGACTACCACGGCACGCGCAAACCGTGTCCGCTCGGGCTCAACACGACGACGCCGGAGATGTTCGCGGCGCTGGTGGGGCGGGCGACGGGGGCGACGGCGCTGCGCGGCTGAGCGGGGCCAGCCCGGGGGTTCCTGGGACCGTCGGGGCGTGGCCGCCCCGGACGGCGGGCGGCGAACGGGAGGGGCGGCGCCGCCGGTTCCCGCGACCGAACGGCCTGCCCGGGCGAACGGCCCGTCTCGGACGTCACCGAGCGTCGGGCTTCTCGCCGGGGCGGTTGGGCTGTCGGTCGACCAGCGCCATCGCCGCGATGCCCGTCAACGACCACGCTGCCGCGCGAACAACGCCTCCGCTGGCCTCTCCCGGAGACCGCTTCCGCGAGTTCCCCCGCCGCCGGCCCCAGGGCGAACGGAGGACCGAACCCTCGGGCGGAACGGCCTCACTCGGGCACCGGACCCTGCGGAGGCCACCCGCTCCCTCCCCAGCCCGTTACAGCCGACCCGCCGCAGGCGAAGCACCGCCGCAGGCGGGCACCCACCACCGGGGGAACCCTGTCCCCGAAAGCCGCGCGGCAGCGCTCAGCGCCGCGCGTCCCAGAACGCGATCAGCGCCTTGGCCGTCTCGGTCGGGCGTTCCGCGTTGGGGCTGTGGTCCGCGCCCCTGATCACCGTGCGGTGGGCGTTCAACCGTTCGGCCATCGCGTCGAGTTCGGGCACCGGCCAGGCCGCGTCGTGTTCGCCCGAGATGACGTGCGTCGGCACCCCGGTCGCGGCGAGGGCGTCGACCCGGTCCGGTTCGTAGCACAACGTCCGCCCGGTGGCGCGGAGTTGCTGCGGCGCGTTGGCCAGCCAGCGGCCGCGCAGGAAGTTCCACAGCTCGGTGGTCTCGGCCTTCGGCTGGACCAGCCACCACAGCCGCCGCTGCCCCAGCGTCGGCAGCCCGGCCACCAGCGCCCGCGCGCGCCAGCGCTGCCCACGCGCGACGCGTCCGGGCCCCGAGGCCAGCAGCGTCAGCGAGCGGAACGGCGTTCGCCCGTCGGCGGCGGCCCGCAGCACCGCGCCCCTGCCGATCAGCCCGCCCAGCGAGTGCCCCAACAGGTGCACGGCCCCGGCCCCGAGCGCCTCGGCCTGGGCCAACACGTCCTCGGCCAGGGCCCCCAGCGTGTACGAGCCGCGCGCCCGGTCGCCGGGCGTCTCGTGTTGGCCGCGCCCGTCCACCGCCACCGCGCGGTACCCGGCGGCGGCCAGCGGCTCCAGCAGCGCGATGAAGTCCTCCTTGCTGCCGGTGAACCCGGGCACCAGCAGCACGGTCCCGGCGGGCGGCCCGGCCGGCCCGCTGTCCAGCACCGCGAACTCGCCCCGTCGGGTGGCCAGCAGGTGGGCCCGCACCCCGGCGGGCGGCACCAGAAACGGCGGTCTGCTCATTCGGGCACACTATCCGCCGCCCTCCCGCGCCCGCGCGGGGCGGGCCCGGAGCGCGGACGACGAGATCCGACCGTCATCCACGGGTAACGCCCGGGGGCTGTCGCCCGACGGCCAACAGCGCCAGAATCTACGCGCGTTACGGAAGTGAACGCGCATGTGAACGGACAAGTGAACGCGCAGGGTGAACATGAACCGAGGAGCCAGCCGGATGTCTCTTGACCGCAGAACCTTCGTGGGCCGCACCGCCGCCACCGGGGCCGGCCTCGCCCTCGCCGGCGGGCTGGCTTCGGCGGCGCCCGCCTCCGCCGAGCCGCGCACGCCCGGGGCCCGCGCCGGAGGAGGCCGCCGCTTCGACCTCACCGTGCTGGGCACCACCGACCTGCACGGCCACGTCCACAACTGGGACTACTTCACCGACGCCGAGTACACCGACGCTGACGGCAACGACGTCGGGCTCGCCAAGATCTCCACCCTGGTCAAGCGGCTGCGCGCCGAGCGCGGCCCGGAGCGGACGCTGCTGCTCGACGCCGGCGACACCATCCAGGGCACCCAACTCGCCTACTACTACGCCAGGATCGACCCGATCACCGGTGCGCGGGGCCCCGTTCACCCCATGGCGCTGGCCATGAACGCCATCGGCTACGACGCGGCAGCGCTCGGCAACCACGAGTTCAACTACGGCATTCCGCTGCTGCGCGCCTTCGAGCGGCAGTGCGACTTCCCGCTGCTGGCGGCCAACGCGCTGGACGCCGCCACCGAGCGGCCCGCGTTCCGCCCCTACTGGATGACCCGCGTCCCCGTCCCGCACGGGCCGGACGTGAAGGTGGCCGTGCTCGGCCTGACCAACCCCGGGATCGCGATCTGGGACCGGGCCCATGTCGAGGGCAGGATGGTCTTCCCCGGCCTGGTCGAGCAGGCCGAGCGCTGGGTGCCGAGGCTGCGGTCGATGGGCGCCGACGTGGTGATCGTCTCCGCGCACTCCGGCACCAGCGGCGAGTCCTCCTACGGCGACCAGCTGCCGCACGTGGAGAACGCCGCCACGCTGGTCGCCGAGCGGGTGCCGGGCATCGACGCGATCCTGGTGGGCCACGCGCACGAGGAGATCGCCGAACGTCGGGTGGTCAACGAGGCGACCGGCCGCGAGGTGGTGCTGGCCGAGCCGCTGAAGTGGGGCCAGCGGCTGACCGTCTTCGACATCGCGCTCACCCGCCGGCGCGGGCACTGGCGGGTGGACGGGGTGTCCTCGCGGGTGCTCAACAGCAACACCGTTCCCGAGGACCCGGAGATCACCGGGCTGCTGGCCGAGCAGCACGAGCGGGTCGTCGCCTATGTGAACCAGGTGATCGGCACCGCGACCGAGGCCATGAGCGCGGCCGAGTCGCCGTGGCGGGACACCCCGGTCATCGACTTCGTCAACCATGTGCAGGCCGAGACGGTGCGCTCGGCGCTGGCCGGCACGGAGTACGCGGAGCTGCCGGTGCTCTCGCAGGCCGCGTGCTTCTCGCGGACGGCGGCCATCCCGGCGGGCGAGGTCACCATCAGGGACGTGGCGGGGCTGTACGTCTTCGAGAACACCCTGGAGGCGCGGCTGATCACGGGCGCCCAGCTGCGGGAGTACCTGGAGTTCTCGGCACGGTACTTCGTCCGCACGGCGCCGGGAGAGCCCGTCGACCCGGCGGCGTTGACCAACGCGGACGGCATCCCCGACTACAACTACGACGTCGTCAGCGGGGTGACCTACGACATCGACATCGCGGCGCCCGCCGGCTCCCGGATCGCGGAACTGCGCCTGGACGGGGAGCCGTTGGCCGACGACGCCGAGCTGGTGCTGGCGGTGAACAACTACCGGGCCTCGGGCGGCGGGAACTTCCCCGGCGTTCCGGAGGCCGAGCAGCTGTGGGCGGACTCGGAGGAGATCCGCAACACCCTCATCGCCTGGGTCCGGGCCAGCGGGGAGATCGACCCGTCGGCCTTCGCCTCCCCGGACTGGCGGTTGACCCGCGAGGGCGAGCCCGTCTTCTGAAACTCCATCGACACGGGCGCGCCCTGACGGCTGCGAGGGGACGTTACTCCTAGGGCTCCGAGGACGCCTTCGGGGTCTCGGGGGCCTGGGGCGAGGCGTTGCCGCCCCGGGTGCGGCGCCTGCGCCGGCGCGGGGTGCGCGGCGCGGCGCCCTCGCCGGCGTTCGCGCCGTCGGCGGG
>NZ_RFFJ01000195.1 GCF_003696235.1 Streptomyces triticirhizae | reverse complement strand
CGGCGCCCGCCCACCGGCCCGCGCCCCGGGAACGCCCCGCGTGCCCCGCACACCCCGCCCGGCGACGCCCCGCTGGCCGAGACCAGCGCGCTGGCGGTGCGGCGTGGCGGGGTCGAGGTGCTGCGCGGGGTCGATCTCGCGGTGGCCGCCGGGGAGGCGGTGGCGCTGATGGGCCGCAACGGGGCGGGAAAGTCGACACTGTTGGGCGCCCTGATGGGCCTGCACGCCCCGCAGCGCGGCAGCGCACGGCTGGCCCCCGCGCCCGGCGACAACGGGCGTCACGTGACCCCGCACCGGGCCGCGCCCGGGGCGCTGCTGCGCCACGCCGGGCTGGTCCCGCAGGACCCGCGCGACCTGCTCTTCGCCGAGACGGTGGCCGAGGAGTGCGCGTCCGCCGACGCCGACGCGGGCGTCGCGCCGGGCCGCTGCCGGGAGTTGGTGCGCCGGCTGCTGCCCGAGGTGCCGGACGGTGCGCATCCCCGGGACCTCTCCGAGGGCCAGCGGCTGGCGCTGGCGCTGGCCGTGGTGCTGGCCGCCGCTCCCCCGCTGCTGCTGCTCGACGAGCCGACCAGGGGCCTGGACTACGCGGCCAAGGACCGCCTGGTGGCGATCCTGACCGAGCTGCTCGACGCGGGCCACGGGGTGCTGCTGGCCACCCACGACGTCGAGTTGGCGGCCGAACTCGCCGACCGCGTCGTGGTGTTGGCCGACGGCGAGGTGGTCGCCGAGGGCCCGACGGCGCGCGTGGTGACCGGCTCGCCGGCGTTCGCGCCACAGGTCGCCAAGGTGTTGGCGCCCGAGCCGTGGCTGACCGTCGGCCAGGTCGGCGCCGCGCTGGCCGAACGGGCGCCGGCGGGGGCCGAGTCGGACGGGCGGCCCCGGCCGTGAGCGGCACGGGAGGGCGGGTGGCGGCCGTCCGGCTCGGCCCGCGCTCGGTGGCCGCGCTGCTGCTGGTCTCGGCGGTGGGCGTGGTGGGCTTCGGCTGGCCGCTGCTGGCCGCGCCTGACTCCGGCCTTGCGCACTCGGCCGACGCGCCCTGGCTCTTCGCGCTGCTGCTGCCGCTGCTGCTCGCGGTGCTGTGGGCGACGGTCGCCGAGACGGGCCTGGGCGCCAAGGCTGTGGCGATGCTGGGGGTGCTGGCCGCCGCCGCGGCGGCGCTGCGGCCGTTGGGCGCGGGCACGGCCGGACTTCAGCCGATGTTCTTCCTGCTGGTGCTGGCGGGGCGGGTGTTGGGCCCGGGGTTCGGCTTCGTGCTGGGCTCGGTCTCGCTCTTCGCGTCCGCGCTGCTGACCGGCGGGGTGGGGCCCTGGCTGCCGTTCCAGATGCTCGCGATGGGCTGGGTGACGATGGGCGCCGGGCTGTTGCCGGGCGCCGGACGGCTGCGCGGGCGCGGCGAGTTGGCGCTGCTGGCCGGCTATGGCGCGGTGTCCTCGCTGGCGTACGGGCTGGTGATGAACCTCCAGGGCTGGCCGTATCTGGCGGGCATGAGCAGCGGGATCTCGTTCGTTCCCGGCGATCCGCTGGCGGAGAACCTGGGCCGCTATCTGACGTATGTGGCGACGACCTCGCTGGGCTGGGACGTGCCCCGGGCGCTGCTGACGGCGACGCTGATCCTGCTCTGCGGGGGAACGGTGCTGCGGGCCCTGCGCCGCGCGACCCGCCGGGCCGCCTTCGACGCGCGGGCCCGCTTCACGCCGGCCCACGCCCCGGCGCGCGACGACACTCCGCGCCCCTCCTGAAGCCGGCGGCCGGCGGCCGGCGCGCACCCCGGACGCCTCACGGCTGGGTGGTGTGCTCCTCCAGCACGGCCCTGGTCGCCGGGCCGTAGACGCCCGGCGGGTCGCCCGTGATGCCGTACGCCGTCTGGAAGCGGGCCACCGCCTCCCGGGTCTGGGTGTCGAAGAACCCGTGCGCCTGCCCGTTGTAGACCCAGCGCAGCTGGAGCATCCGCTGTTGCAGCTCCACCACCTCGGGCCCCTCGTCGCCCTCCGAGAGGCTCTCCTCGGGGCCGGGCGTGGGGTCGGGGTCGGTGGGCGTGGGGTCGGGCTCGGGTTGGGTGGGCGTGGGGTCCGGTTCCGGCTCGGTGGGCGAGGGGCTCGTCGGCCGGGTCGGCTCGGGCTCGGTGGGCTCCGGTGGCCGGTGCGTCGGCTCCGTCTCGACGGGCGGCGGCGCCTCGGTCTCCTCGGGCGGCGAGGGACGGTGCGTCGGCTCGGGCTCGTCGGGCGCCGGCGTGCGCCGGTTGCGATCGGCCTCCACCTGGTCGTCGGGCTGCCCGTCCCCGTCCGGCATCACCAGGCTGGGCAGCGGGCTCACCGTCTCGAACGCCTCCTCGTTGCGGCCCCCGCCACCGTTGAGGAACGAGGCGGCCAGCGCCGTGCAGCCGACGACGGCGGCGACCGCCCCGCCGGCGGCGAGCGAGATGCGGTTGCGGTGGCGCGGCTTGCGGTGCGAGGGGTGGGGCCTGGCGTCGGGCTCCGGCAGTTCGACGCCGAGCGGTTCGACGCCGAGCCGTTCGAGGCCGGGGCCCGACGGGCGCCACGCGGTGGGCGGGCGGGACCTGGGCCGCTCCTCCTCCAGGGGGAAGAGCGCGACGTCGGCCGGGTCCGGGTCGTGTTGCGGCGGGCCGACCGGACGGGAGAGCGAATGGGTCAGACAGTCACAACTCGGCTCACCACTGGGCAGCCACAGGCGGCCACAGATCAGACAGTCGAGCCGGTCCGTCACCGCGCCTGCCCTCCCGGTCGGTTGGCAGCGATTATGCACCACCCTTATGGGTGAACGTGGGCCAACTTGCTGAAGAAGCCGCGAGGGACAAAACCCGCCAAACTGGCCGTGGGGCCGCCCCGATCCGGCCCCGGCGCACGCCCCCAGCGACCCCAGGAGGCGCCCATGGCCACGCGGCCCTCACGCGCCGACTCCGCCATGCCTCCGCCCTCGGACAGCGCGGCGCGCGCTCGGCTGCTGTTGTCGATGGGCGCGCTGCTGCTGGGGTTGTTCCTCGCCGCGCTGGACCAGACGATCGTGGCCACCGCGCTGCCGACCATCGTCGGCGACCTGGGGGGTCTCGACCATCTCTCCTGGGTGGTGACCGCCTATCTGCTGGCGGCCACGGCCGCCACCCCGCTCTGGGGGAAGCTGGGCGACAGCTTCGGCCGCAAGCGGCTCTTCCAACTCGCCATCGTCATCTTCCTGGCGGGTTCCGCTCTCTGTGGACTCGCCCGGAATATGCCAGAGTTGATTGCCTTCCGCTTCGTCCAGGGACTGGGCGGCGGTGGCCTGATCGTGCTGTCGATGGCGATCGTGGGCGATCTGGTCTCCCCGCGTGAACGGGGCCGGTACCAGGGGCTGTTCGGCGCGGTCTTCGGCACCACCAGCGTGCTGGGGCCGCTGCTCGGCGGGCTGTTCGTGGACCATCTCGGCTGGCGCTGGGTCTTCTACATCAACCTGCCGTTCGGCGCGCTGGCCCTGGCGGTCGCGGCGACCGTGCCGCACATCCCGACCGGGGACCGCCGCCATGTGATCGACTACGCGGGCACCGCGCTGATCGCCGCGTTCGCCATCGGCCTGGTGCTGGTCGCCTCGCTGGGCGGGACCACCTGGCCGTGGCTGTCCTGGCAGATCGTGGGACTCGCGGTCCTGTCCGTGGTCTGCCTGCTGGCGTTCCTCAGGGTGGAGCGCACGGCGGCCGAACCGGTCTTCCCGCTCGACCTGTTCCGGGTGCGGACCTTCGCGCTGTGCGGGGCCGTCTCCTTCGTGGTCGGCTTCGCGATGTTCGGGGCGATGACCTATCTGCCGACGTTCATCCAGGTGGTGCACGGGGTCTCGCCGACGCTCTCCGGGGTGCGGCTGCTGCCGATGGTGCTGGGCATCCTGCTCTCCTCCACGCTGTCGGGGCAGTTGATCAGCCGCACCGGCCGGTGGAAGGTCTTCCCCGTGGTCGGCACGGCCGTGACCGCGCTGGGGCTGGTGCTGCTGCACACCCTCGACGAGCACAGCGGCGCGCTGGTGATGAGCCTGTGCTTCGCGGTCTTCGGCCTCGGGCTCGGCCTGGTGCTCCAGGTGATGGTGCTGGCGGTGCAGAACGCGGTCGAGTACCGGAACCTGGGCGTGGCCACCTCGGGCGTGACGTTCGCCCGGTCCATCGGCTCGGCGTTCGGGGTCGCGGTCTTCGGGGCGATCTTCAGCCACCGGCTCGGCGACGAGCTGTCCGACGCGCTGCGCGGCGTCGACCTGCCGCCCGGCGTCAGCGAGGAGCGGCTGCTGCACGACCCGGAACGGGTGGGGGCGCTGCCGCCGGCGACCAGGGAGGGCGTGCTCGGCTCCTACTCGGACGCGATCACCAGCGTCTTCCTGTACGCGGTACCGCTGCTGCTGGTGGCGCACGCGCTGACCTACGCGCTGCGCGAAGACCCGTTGCGCGGGGGCGTGTTGGCGCCCGACTTGGGGGAGAGCGTGCCGCCCAACCCCGTCGAGCGCTCCTCGCGCGCCGAGTGCGCCCGCGCGCTCTCCACGCTCGGCAGCCGCGCCGGCCGCCGCGACCTCTACGCCAGGATCGCCGCCGACGCCGGCACCGACCTGTTGCCCGCCGCCTGCTGGCTGCTGCTGCGGATCAGGCGCTATGGCTCGGCCGAGCCGGGGCTGTTGGCGGAACGGACCGGGCTGCCCGTCGAGGTGCTGTTGCAGGCGGCGCGGCAGTTGGAGGAGCGGGGCTTCGCGGCGCGGGAGGGCCTGCCGCTGGTGGGCACGGCCGAGGGGCACGCGGTGGCGGAGCGGCTGGCGACGGCCAGGGAGAACGCGCTGGCCGAGCTGCTGGGCGACTGGTGGGGGCCCGAACGCCCGCGTGACCTCAGGGAGTTGGTGCACGAGCTGAGCGAGGAGCTGGGCGGCTCGCGCGCCGACTGGCCCCGGGTCACCGGCTGACGGCGGCCGACGGGGGCGCGGCGTCCCCCGTTCGCCGGCGCGCCGAATTCTCCGGTGAACGATTCCGGAACGGTCCGGTAACGCGGAGCTGGTGGGGTGGCGCGACGGGCACCCCGTTTTGTACTCTCATTTTGTATCCGGTTGGAACAAACCCTGGAGACACAGAGTGGCCCCGCCCGCTTCCCCGACCACCCGGGCGGGCCACCTGATCCACCGCCACCCGCCCCCGGCCCCTTTCCGAACTCTCCGAACCCCACCCTCGTCGGACCGCTACCGAAGGACGGCCCCGTTGCGTACGACAGAAACCGTAGGCGTGTTCAGTGCCCTGCTCCTCGACATGGACGGCACCCTGGTCAACTCCGATGCCGTGGTGGAGAGAGTCTGGCGCCGCTGGGCCGACGAGCACGGCGTGGACTTCGCCCGGGTGCTGCCCGTGGTGCACGGCCGCCAGGCGTTCGCGACCATGGCCGAACTGCTGCCGGACCGCCCGATGGAGGAGAACCTCAGGGACAACGCCCTGCTGCTCGCCGAGGAGACCACCGACGTCGCCGGCGTCACCCCGATCCCCGGCGCCCGGGAGTTCCTGGCCGCCATCGAGGACGTGCCGCACGCCCTGGTGACCTCGGCCGACGCCGCCCTCGCCAAGGCCAGAATGACGGCGGCCGGGCTGCGGATGCCCGACACCCAGGTCACCGCCGAGTCGGTGACCGCCAGCAAGCCGGACCCCGAGGGCTTCCTCAAGGCCGCCGCCGCGCTGGGCGCGCACCCCTGGGACTGCGTGGTCCTCGAGGACTCGGAGGCCGGTATCGAGGCCGGACTCGCGGCCGGAATGCGGGTGATCGGGGTCGGCCCACGGGCCGCCGCCTTCGAGGCGACGGCCCATGTGGAGACGCTGGAGCGGCTGCGCGTCGAGCCCGCGCCCGACGACTGCGTCCGGATCACCATCGCCGGCTGACCCGCCGCCGGCCCCCGAAGGCGGCGCGCGCCTCAGCCGCTGATCGCCTCGTAGAAGCTGAACCCGGCCAGCACCACCATCACCGCGGCCGCCACCCGGCTGATCACCTTCAGCGGAACGCGCTTCATCAGCGCCTTGCCGCCCAGTACGCCGATCCCGGCCACCGCCCACAGCGCCAGCACCGCGCCCACGGCGACGGAGAGCGGATCGTCGTACCGGGCGGCCAGGTTGGCCGTCATGATCTGGGTCAGGTCGCCGAACTCGGCCACCAGGATCAGCGTGAAGCCGCTGCCGGCCACCCGCCAGAACGAGGTGCTCGCCGGCGTCCTCCCCTGCGCCTCCTCGCCCGCGCCGTCCTCGTCCCCGTTCTTGTTGGCCTCCCGCAACAGCAGCAGCGCGCCGCCGAGGAAGAGGACGCCCACCACGGCCTGGAGCGGGCGCTGGGGCAGCAGGGTCAGCACGCTGCCGGCGGCCACCGCGAGCGCCACATGCAGGGTGAACGCGGCGGCGATGCCGGCGAAGACATAGGAGGCGCGGAAGCGGGTGCCCAGAACGAGGCCCGCCAGCGCGGTCTTGTCGGGAAGCTCGGCGAGGAAGACGACGCCGAAGACCACGGCGGCCGTGGAGAGACTGAACACGGTGAATCCTCAGGAGGTTCAGGCCGCCGCCCGAGGCGTTCGCGGGGAGCGCGGACCTCGGCACGGCAGCGTCCAATGACACTGTCGGCCGAAGGTCTCGCTGGCGGCGCGGCCCCATCGGGCCGTGATCCGCTCCGGGCGCCGGGCCCTGCCGCTGGCGGCGGCGGGCCAGTATGTCGAACGCTCCGGCGTAGAGCTACTCCCCTTCAGTGCCTCCCAGCCTACCCACCCCGGGCTCAGGCCGGACCGCCACCCCCGAAGAGGGCGCCGGCCACCGGCAGCCGGTGCAGCGCCAGGCCGGGCAGCCCAAGGCCCGCCGCACCCCCGTCCGTCTCCCCGTTCGTCGTCCCGGTCGTCGTCTCGGTCGTCGCCTCGCCCGACGCCGGCGGCGGCGCGGGCACCGGGGCGGCCGGCAGGGTGTCCGCCCGCGCCGTCCCGGACTGGACCACGCCACGGAACGGAACGGTGAAGCAGGCCACCCGGGCGCCCGCGTCGCCCGGGGTGCCGTGGTGCCCGTGCGAGGTGGCGCGCTCGTGGATCACCACGGAGCCGGCCTCGCCCTCCCGGAAGAGCCAGTTCTGTCGCGCGGTGGCGCCGCCGGCGCCCTGCCCGTCGGCGGTGAAGTCCAGCCACACCTCGTTCTCGGGGTTCGCCGGGTCGCGGCCCTCGGCGGCGTCGCCCGGCTGGTTCTGGTAGTGCGGGCCCGCGTCCTCGGGGGCGTCGCCGCAGGGGTTCGTGTGTACGTGGGTGCCGTAGGTGTGCCCGGGCTTGACACCCTCGACCCGCAGTTCGATCCGGGTGCGGCCCTCGCCCATCCACTGGAGCACCGCGATGTCCGCGCCCGCCGGCACCAGTTCCTCGTCGTGGGTGACCGCGCCCGTTCCGTTCGGCGCTCCGACCGGGGCGAACTCCCCGACGAACAACCAGCTCTGCTCGGCACCGGGGTCGGCCACGGGTCCGGCGGCCGCGAGCGCCGTTCCGCCGGTGCTCGCCAGGCCGGCGATCAGCGCCGCCAGGGCGCCGGTGACCAGTGATTTCATCGAAGCTCTCCTGTCGATGGACGGCCGGAACAACCGTCGATGGACGACGTCAGGGCCTCACCCTGCCGGGGTGGGCCATGAGATGCTGGACACACGCACCCGCGTGCTCCTGCCGAAGGACGGAGGCGTACGCTGTACGGCGGAACCGACATGTTCCGCGAGACGTCACCACCCATGCACCTCGCACGCCGGGACGGTCGGGTTCGACCACTGGGGGAACGGGGAGAGACTTGCAGGAGACCTTGGGGATACTGCTGTACGCCCCGTGGATCTATGTGGCCGTCGTGCTGTCGATCACGCTCGACGTCTTCTTCCCCGTGCTGCCCAGCGGCGCCCTCGTGGTGACGGCCGCCGCCGTCGCGGCCAACCGGGCGGCCGAGGTCACGGCCCTTCCCGAACCTCCCAGCCCCGACGGCCCGTTGCCGCAGATCGCGCTGCTGGTGGTCTGCGCCATCACGGCCTCGGTGGTCGGTGACCTGCTCGCCTACCGGCTGGCCCGGCGCGGCGGGCGGCGGTACGGCTCGGCCATAGCACGTTCCCGCCGGCTCAGCCGCGCCCAGGAGCGGCTTGAGGACACGCTCGCGCGCGGGGGTGGTGCGCTGGTGGTGCTCGCCCGCTTCGCGCCCGCCGGGCGCGCGGTGGTCAGCCTGGGCGCCGGCGTGACCGACCGCAGGGCGCGTGACTTCCTGCCGTGGTCCACGCTGGCGGCGCTGGCCTGGACCGCCTACAGCGTCGGGGTCGGCTATCTCGGCGGGCAGCTGCTGGGCGCCACCTGGCTGAGCGCCGGGCTGTCGCTGCTGGCGCTGGTCTTCGCCGGGGTGGTCGCGGCGCGGGTGCTGCGCAACCGGCCGGCGGCCGCCGTTCCGGCGCCGCCCGTTCCCGAGCCGGAGATGCTGTAGGCGAGACCTCCCGCCTCCCTCGCCGAGCCGCCGGCCGACCGGGCTGCCTATGCTCAGGCCCATGGCACTGGAATGGGAACAGATAATCGTCGACTCCACCGACCCGGTCGCTCTCGGCCGCTGGTGGGCCGAGGCTCTCGGCTGGGTGGTGGTCGACGAGACCGAGGAGATCATCGAGATCCGGCCTGAGCCGGACCGGCTGCCGGGTCTGCTCTTCGTGCCTGTCCCCGAGGGCAAGACCTCGAAGAACCGGCTCCACCCCGACTTCCGCCCCGACGACCAGGAGGCCGAGGTCGCCCGGCTGCTCTCCCTCGGTGCCCGCCGCCGCGACCCCGTGCGGGACGGGCAGCACTGGGTGACCCTCCTCGACCCGGAGGGCAACGAGTTCTGCGTCCTGAGTGACCGCAGGAGCTGAGCGAGGACCGGGCAGCCGTCCGGCGTCCCGCGCCGGACGCGACGGCCCCGCCGCCGCACGGGCGGCGGGGCCGTCTGACGGGTTCGGGCCGGCGGACCCGCCGGGCCGCCGGCCCGAAGTGTGGGCCTGACCCGGCTCAGTCGAGGCGGCCGATGCCGCCGTACCAGGAGACGTCGGCGTGGTCGGGGCGCTGCGACTCGGGCACCTCGTCGTTGCGCCAGTCGCTCACCACCCGCACGCCGGGCTCGATGAGCGTCAGCCCGTCGAAGAACCCGGTGAACCGCTCCTTGTCGCGCAGCGTCAACGGCACGCCCTGGGCGCGGTAGGCGCGCTGCACGCCCATCGCCGCCTCCGGCGCGAGGTCGGCGGTGGCGTGCGACAGGATGAAGTGGCTGCCCGGCGCGACGGCCTCCCGCAGCACGCGGACGATGCCCTCCGGGTCCTCCTCGTCGCCCACGAAGTGCAGCACGGCGACGGCCAGCACGGCCAGCGGCTTGGACAGGTCCAGCAGCCCCCTGACCTGCGGGTCGTCCAGCACCTCGCGGGGGCGGCGGATGTCGCCCTGGATGACGGCGGTGTGCGCGTCCCTCGCCAGCAGCGCGCTGCCGTGGACCAGCACGATGGGGTCGTTGTCCACATAGACCACGCGCGCGGACGGGTCGACCTGCTGGGCGACCTGGTGCACGTTCTCCGCCGTGGGCAGCCCCGAGCCGAGGTCGAGGAACTGCCGGATGCCGGTCTCCCGCACCAGGTGCCGCACGGCCCGCCCGAGGAACGCCCGGTTCTCGCGGGCGGCCGTGCGCAGCAGCGGGAACGGGGCGAGCGCCTGCTCGGCCGCCTCGGCGTCCACCGTGTAGTGGTCCTTGCCGCCCAGCAGGTAGTCGTACATCCGCGCCGAGTGCGGCTGGTCCGTCCGTAGATCCAACGGCTCCGGCGTCCCCGACGCCTCCGATGCCTGGGACGACAGCGCCTCGCCCTGCCCACTCACCACACGGTCCTCCGGTCCTGGCTGCCTGGGGTTCCAACTGTCCCGGCAGCGTAGCCCGTTGCCGAAAGACCGTCAGCAACGGGCGGCATATGCCGTACGGGGACGGCAGGTTGAGCGGAGGCGGGGCGCGGACCGGGACCGCTACGGCGCCCCGGGGCCGTCGAGGCCGGCCAGGTGCCCGGTGTCCCCGGAGAACGCCGGCCGCAGCCGGGTCCCGTCGCCCTCCCAGCCGGTCAGCGAGGCGTTGGGCACCCGGGTGGCCTCCGCCGGGGGCGGCGTTCCCAGCCCGGAGATCACCAGGCCCAGCGCCACCACCACCGCGTCATGCGCGACCAGCAGCGCCCGCCGCCCCGGCGCCGCGCCGGCCAGCTCGGTCAGGAAGTCCCGCACCCGCAGCGTCACATCGGGGAACGACTCCCCGCCCGGCGGCCGGTACCACCACTCCCCCACCGCCGCCCGCCGCCGGGCCTCCTCCGGCGCGCGGGCCTCGATCGCCAGCGGGGTCATCAGCTCGAAGGCGCCCGTCTCCCGGTCCCGCAGCCGCTCGTCCACCAGCGCGGCGGGCGCGCCGGGCCACGCCTCGGCGGCCACCTCCCAGGTCTCCCGAGCCCGGGCGTACGGCGAGCAGACCACGAGGTCGGGCCGCGCGCCCTCGGGCAGCGCGGCCAGCCGCCGCCCCAGCGCCGCCGCCTGCTCCCGCCCCAGCGCGGTCAACGGAACGCGGACCTCGCGGTAGACGAGGCTCTCGTCAGGCACCGCCGCGCGGGCCGCCTCCCGGAAGACGACATTGGAGACGCTCTCGCCGTGCCGGACGGCCAGCAGCCCGGCGAGCGGCAGACGGGGCGGCAGGGCATGGCTCGACGTGCGACCGTTGCTCGACATGCGTCCAGTGTCGCGCCGCACCGCCGGGAAACCGGTCAACGGCGGCCCGGCGCCTCCGTCCGGTGCCCGGCTAGGCCGTTTCGTTTGGATCATCGGATCGTTGGGCTGGGTGTGCCGTTAACTGATGCGCAGTGGGCGCGGATTGAGCCGTTGTTGCCGGACCGGACGCCGAAGCGGGGTGGCCGCTGGCGGGATCATCGGCA
>NZ_RFFJ01000194.1 GCF_003696235.1 Streptomyces triticirhizae | reverse complement strand
GCCGCCGGGCCCGCCGCGCCGCCCGAGGGCGCGGCCGAGTGGGCGACGGCGGCGCTGGCCGCCGCCTCACTGACCGCGCTGCTGTGGTCGCTGCCCGCCGCGCTGGCCCAACCGGCCGCGCCCGAGCGCCCGTTGCCGACCGTCGCCGTCGTGTCCGTTCCGAACGGAGGCCGCTGACCGTGGACTTCACCACCAGCGCCCTGATCCTCTCCTGGGTCGCCATCGCCCTGCTCGCCCTGGTGGTGTCCGGCCTGGTGCGGCAGGTCCACCAGCTCTCCCGGGGCCATGTCGTGCGCGAGCAGGGCCGGTTGGGCGTCACACCCGGCAGCGCGGCGCCCGGCGCCGACGCGCTGCGGGCCGAGAACCTGCTGGCCGACGGCGTCGGCACGCTGCTGCTCTTCCTCAGCGCCGAGTGCCGCACCTGCGCCGAGGTGCTGGCCGAGGCGGCCCGCCTGGAGGCGCCGCCCGCCGTCCGCGCGATCTACGCCGGCGCGGCCCCGCCAGCGACGGCCGACGCCGGGGTGCGCTTCGCCGAGCACAGGCCCGACCTGTTCACCGCCTATGACGCGATCGCCACGCCGTTCGCCGTGCTCGTCGATCCCACCGGCCGCGTGGTGCGCGGCGAACCGCTCGGCAACGTCGCCGCGTTGGGCGCCCTGCTCGCCGCCGAGACCGGCGGCCAACCCCGCGAACAGCCCTCCGACCACCCCTCCGAGCAGCCGAGGAGCGCGCGATGACCACCCTCGACGAGGTTCCGCAGCTGCGCCGCGCCGGCGCGGCCGACCGGCCGACCCGCCGCCGCAGCACCGCCTCGCTGCCCCGGCTCGCGCCCCGGCGGCGCACCGTTCTCCAGTCGGCGACGGTCGTCGGCTTCACCGCGCTCGGCGTCTTCGGCCCGGCCCGCGCGGCCTACGCCGACGGCTACGACATCTGGACGGGCGAGTGCCCCTCCTACGCCTCCACCCACGACTGCTCCCCCGGCTGCGGTCCGAGCACCGTGCACGCCGCCGCCTGTGAGAGCAGCGGCCAGTACGAGGGCTTCCACCGCAACGACGGCGTCACCTGGACGCTGCGGCCCAACCAGTGCTACTCCGGCTCCTACGACGGCTGGCTGTGGGCGTTCAGCGGCGCGTGCGGGGCGTGCGGCTGCGGCATCGAACGGCGGTGCCACGACGGGTACTTCAACTCCGGCTCGGGTTGGGTGCGTTCGATCTGCCGCTGGACGACGGACTGCGGCTGCGAGGGCGCCATCGCCTGGCCGACGGTCCGCGACGGCTCGCGCGGGCCGGACGTGTACGCGGCCCAACACCTGGTGACGTTCCACGGGTTCGCGACCGAGCCGGACGGGATCTTCGGGCCCAACACGGCGGCCGCCGTGCGGAGCTTCCAGGAGTCCGTCGACCTCGCACCCACCGGCGAGGTCGCCGCGACGACGTGGCCGCACCTGGTGGTGACGGTGCGTCAGGGTGACAGCGGCGAGGCGGTCAGCGCGGCTCAGCGGCAACTCGGCAAGCACGGCTACCCGTTGACCGTGGACGGCGCGTTCGGCGCGCTCACCGCCGACGCGACGCGCGCGTTCCAGCGGGCCAACGGGCTGACCGTGGACGGGATCGTCGGGCAGCAGACCTGGCGCACCCTGGTCGGGTCCGCGTGAGGGACCGTCAGTTCCTCGCGTCGCCGGCGTGGCGGCGTTGGTCGACCGACCCGGCGGTGCCGGTGCTGGCGCTCATCTCCGGTGCGGTGGCGGCGAGTTGGTATGCGCCGCTGCTGACCTGGGCGATCCTCGGCGGCCTTGGCGGCTACGCGCTCTCCGGCTCCGTCTGAACGCGGAACAGCGCGCACGCGCTTGCCTCGCCAGGTTGGCGGGCCGTTCATCGACAGACCACCGTGTTGGGGGTCTTCTCCACCGGGCTGCTGCTCGGCGCGCTGCTGTCCGCGTCGGTGCTGTGGCTCGCCTCGGGGCTGGCCGCGCCGCTCCCGGCCGGCTGGCGCGCGGCGGCGACCGTCGCGCTCGGGGCGCTCGCCGTGGCACGTGACGCGGGGCTGGTGCGCCTGCGGCTGCCGCAGAACGCGCGGCAGGTGCCGCAGGACGTTCTGCAACGCGATCTGGTGCGCGGCGCGCTCCAGTTCGGCTTCGAGATGGGCACCGGGGTGCGGACCTATGTGTCGGCGAGCCTGCCCTACGCGCTGGCGGCCGGGGTGCTGCTGGCCAACGACGGGGGCGTGGCGCTGGCGACGGGGCTGGGCTTCGCGCTGGGCCGCGCGGCGACCCCGACGCTGCGGTTCGCCTCCGGCGCTGGCGAGGAGTGGGACGACCGGCTGATCGCCCGCCTGCCGCTGCTCACCACGGGCGCGGCGGCGGCCGCGACGGCGGCCTGGGCGGTGCTGGCGCTGCGCGGCTGAGAGGGGGCTCTTCCCTGCGGCGCCTCCCGGCGACGTTCCGACTCTGCTTCGATGGGGGGAACGGCCGAACGACCGCACGACGGCGGCCGGCGGGCGAGGACGAGGGGGCGGGGATGGTCACGACTCGACATCTCGCGTGGGAGGGCGCGTTCAACGCCCGGGACCTGGGCGGGCTGCCCACGACCGACGGCGGCACGACCCTCCCGGGCGCCGTGGTGCGCTCCGACGCGCCCGACGACCTGACCGCGGCCGGCTGGGCCGGGCTGTGGGCGCACGGGGTGCGCACGGTGCTGGACCTGCGCGAGCCGGACGAGATCCCGGCCGAACGCGTCGCGCCGGACTGGGTCACGGTGGTGCGGGTGCCGCTGGACGACCGGGGCGACACCGCGTTCTGGCAGTACTGCGCGGACAACGGCCTCTCCTCGGGCACCCCGCTCTACTACGGCCCGTTTCTGCGGCGCAAGGCGGACCGTTGCGTCGCCGCGATCGAGGCGATCGCGGACGCGCCGCCCGGCGGGGTCCTGGTCCACTGCGCCTCGGGGCGCGACCGGACCGGCCTGATCTCGCTGCTGCTGCTCGCGCTGGCCGGGGTCGAGGCGGCGGCCATCGTCGCCGACTACGAGCTGAGCGAGGAGCGGCTGCGGCCGGCGTTCGCCGCGTTGGGCTGGCGCGACCAGGGCCCGTTGATCCGGGAACTCCTCGCGCGCCGGAACACCTCGGCCGAGGCCGAGATCCTGTCGCTGCTGGAAACCCTCGACATCGAGGCGGTGTTGCGCGCCGCCGGCCTCGGCGAGACGCGGCTGGCGGCGGTCCGCGCGCGGCTGCTGGGGGAACGGGCGGAATGACCCGTGCCCGGTGTCGGCGTCAACTCAGGTGGCTGTAGAGGTCGTTGATCACCTTCTGCGCCAACTCGCCGTCGGCCTGCGGGGTCTCGGCGCGGACCCACAGCAGGCAGGCGTAGCGGTCCAGGTGCGGGAACTGGTGGTGGAGGGTTATGGTGCACGGGCTCTCCGCGTCGCCCGGCGCCGTCGCCCAGCGCGTCCAGAGGATCTGCCCGACCTCGTCAGGAGTACGGGCCGCTGCGGCTGGTCAGCACGAACCGGGCCGGGCCGACGATGCCGCGGCGCGGCTCGCGCAGCGCGCCGGGCCGCCAGGAGGCCAACGGCAGGGCCCTTCCCGCACTGGCCCCCGCTCGAACAACCGTTCGTGCGGGGGTGGTGGGGGGCAGTCCGGCGGCGGCCGGCGGGCGTCCGGCGGGCGGGGACCGGGCGACTGTCAGTGGTGGGTGGCAGACTCCGGTGGCATGACCGGAGAACAGGTAGTGAGCAGGGGAGACGTCCGGCTGCGGGATGTCGAGGACGCCGATCTGGAGGTGTTCCTGGCGCAGGAGCACGATCCCGAGGCGGCGCGGCGCTCGCGGTTTCCACCCCGGGAGCGGGAGGCGTTCCTTCGGCACTGGCGGACCAGGGTGCTGGGCGATCCGGGGGTCTTCGTCCAGGCGGTGACCGTCGACGGGGAGCTGGCGGGGAACGTCGTGGCGTGGTGGGACGGCGAACGCCGCTTCCTCGGGTACTGGTTGGGTCGGGAGTTCTGGGGGCGCGGGGTCGGCACGAGGGCGGTGGCGCTCTTCCTGGAGCGGGAGCGGCACCGGCCGCTGCACGCGGACCCGTTCGTGGGCAACGCCGGCTCGGTGCGGCTGCTGGCGAGGCTCGGCTTCCGGGAGGCGGGCAGGGAGCGGGAGGGGGAGACCGAGTATGTGCTGATGGTGCTGGAGGCCGCCTGAGTCAGGACTGGGTGTCGGTCAGCGCGCGGGTGGCCGCCGCCGCGCGGAGGCGTTCCAACACGTCGGCCTGGCGTTCGGCGCGGGTGAGCAGCATCCGCAGCTCGGCCGCCGCGCCGTTCTCGGCGATCGCGGGCAGCGCGGCGAGGGCCCGCCAGAGGGCGGCCTTGCCCTGGACGCCGAGGAGCATCGCCTCCAGCTCGATCACGTTCCGCGCCTCGGAGGTGCGGACGAGTCGCCCGTTGGGCTTGAGGCGGCCCAGCCGCTCGCCGACCTTGGCGGCGAACACCATGGAACGGTGCACCGGCACGCCCAACTCGCCCATCAGGCGCCGCAGTCGGGCGCGGTCGTCGCGCACCTCGGCGGCGAGGGAGGTCAGTGCGGCGGCCGCGTCGGGGGACGCCCCGTGGTGGCCGGCGAGGCGCTCGGCGAGGCGGGCGCCGGCGGTGGCGCCGGCGAGGTGGTCGTTGAGGTAGACGGTCAACGCCTGGGGGACGCGTTCGGGCGCGCCGGCGGGGGGCCGGCGCGTCCCGTTCACCGACCGGGGTGTCCCGTTCACCGTGCGCACGATCGGTTCTCCTCTCCTGCCCTGCTGCCCTGCTGGCCCGCGCGGCGCCCCGGGAACCGGGGGCCGCCGTGGCGGTTCCCCCGAGTGCCCCGCCAGGCCCACCTTCAACCCACCCCCTCGGGCCGGCCGGGCCACCCCGCGCGACTTCCCACGCCCCCGGGGCGAGCGCGCACACAGGGGTGCGGGGAACCGCGCGACGCATGAACGACGCGCCGCAGACGACAACGGCACAGGCGGGCCACGCGGGAGGTCGTCCGCAGCCAGCCACCGGGCCGACCTAGCCGACCGAACCCACCGGCGCCGCGCCGCGTGGTGCACACCCGTTGACGGCCCGGCCACGCAGCCCTTAGCGTCCGTGCTCTCAACTTCCGGGAATCTTCCGGAAATTCTCGGACCACGACCACCTTGAGGGACCTCCCATGAGATCCGTCCGACCCGCACTCCTCACCCTCACCCTCGCCGCCGCGCTCGCGCTCCCCCTGGCCGCCTCCCCCGCGACCGCCACCACCGACGCCGAGCGCGGCGCCTCCGCCGCCCCCTCCTCGTTCTCCCCCATCACCGACGCCAACCTCGACCGGCTCCGCTGGGTCGCCCCCGAGGGGTTCCACGTCGGCAGCGCCGTCGCCGGCGGTGGGCACCACCTGGAGCAGGACTATCCGGACCCGTTCACCCACGACCGTGAGTACCGGAAAATTCTCGGGAAGCAGTTCAGCTCCCTCTCGCCCGAGAACCAGATGAAGTGGGAGTTCATCCACCCCGAGCCCGACCGCTACGCCTTCGAGGCGGCCGACGCGATCGTCGACTTCGCCGAGGAGAACGACCAGGTGGTGCGGGGCCACACCCTGCTGTGGCACAGCCAGAACCCGGCCTGGCTTGAGGAGGGCGACTTCACCGCCGAGGAGCTGCGCGCGATCCTCCACGACCACATCACCACCGTCGTCGGCCGCTACGCCGGCCGCATCCAGCAGTGGGACGTGGCCAACGAGATCCTCAACGACGACGGCACGCTCCGCACCTCGGACAACATCTGGATTCGCGAACTCGGCCCCGGGATCGTCGCCGACGCCTTCCGCTGGGCCCACGAGGCCGACCCCCAGGCCGAGTTGTACCTCAACGACTACGGGGTGGAGAGCGTCAACGCCAAGAGCGACGCCTATCTCGCGCTCGCCGAGGAGCTGCTGGCCGAGGGCGTGCCCGTGCACGGCTTCTCCGTCCAGGGCCACCTCAGCACCCGCTACGGATTCCCCGACGACCTGGAGCAGAACCTGGAACGCTTCGCCGCGCTGGGCCTGGGGACCGCCGTCACCGAGCTGGACGTGCGGATGGACCTGCCGGAGAACGGCCAGCCCACGCGGCAACAGCTGCGCCAGCAGGCCGACTACTACGGCCGCGCGCTGTCGGCGTGCCTGGCCGTCGAGGGCTGCGACTCGTTCACGATCTGGGGCTTCACCGACAAGTACTCCTGGGTCCCCGTCTTCTTCGAGGGCGAGGGCGCGGCCACGGTGATGACCGCCGACTACGCCCGGAAGCCGGCCTTCCACGCCCTCTGGACCCGCCTCCTCCTGGCCCGCCTCCACTGACGGCCTGCGGCCGGGGCCGCCGCCGACCGACGCCACCGGTGCGGGCCCGCGATTCCGCTTCACCGGAATCCGGGCCGCGCACCGCTTTTCGTTTTCCGCTACGCCGTTTCCCCCGCGTCGTATCCGGAACGCGAAAAGTTCCCGGGCGTAGCGAGATTCCTCCGCCGGGCCGGCCACAAATGGCCGGCGGCGTAGGCGAATTCCGCAACTCCGCGCATCGTCTTCCGCACCCGGGTCTTTGTCGTTACTCTTCTGGCTCGGGAGCGCGGGGCTGTTGATGTGTCGCCACGGGTCGTCCGTCACCGACGATCCGTCGGCGTGCCACTGGGAAACTGGAGTTGTGTGATGGCTGACGTCCCCGAATCGGCGCTGCCCTCCGTCCGTAAGGGAAGAGAACGCCGGGACCGTTTCGACTGGGCCGGTCTGCGCGCGGATCTGCGCGGTGCCGTGCCCGACGCCTCGCTCGCCCTCGTGTTGACCCTGCTGATCTTCTGGCTGCTCTACGCCCGCGTGGAGAACGGCAGTTCGGCGACGATCAAGATCATGCCCATGCTGGCGGACGCGCCGAAGTTCTGGATGTACTGGATGTGCCAGGCGTTCGGCTGGTCGGCGATGCTGTGGGCGTATATCAGCGTGGTGTTCGGCCTGATGCGTTCCGGGCCGCGCCCGAGCTGGGGCTGGCTGCCGCCAGCGCGGCTGGAGAAGTGGCATCGCACGACCAGCCTGACGACGGTCGGGTTGATGTTCATGCACGCGTTCTTCTTCTTCACCGACCAGATCAGGGACAACACCAGCCGGTGGTCGTTCGGGCGCAGCGTGTGGACGGCGTTCGTCGACTCGTTCGTTCCCGGCGGATACTCCTCGGGCACCGGCCGGGTCGCCATCTTCATCGGGCTGTTGGCGCTCTATCTGGCGGTGCCGCTGGGCCTCGCGTTCTATCTGCGGAACCGGACCGGCTCGCGGATCTGGCTGGCGCTGCACCGCTTTGTGATCGTCGTCTATGTGATGAGCATCTGGCACACCCTGCTCTACAGCAGCCAGGCGTGGTACGACGGCAGCTTCCGCACGATGCTGTGGGTGCTCCAGATCCCGCTCGCCGGGCTGCTGTTGTGGCGGCTGATATCCCCGGCCCGGCCGGGCGAGCGGCTGCGGTCGCGGCGCGACCACGCGGTGCCGTTCAGCGCGCGGGTGTTCGCGCGGCTGGCGGTGGTGGCCACCATCGTCGGCCTGGTGCTGGTCGTCGTCACCGGCGTGGACGGCGGACGCACGCCGGACGGGGCCTCGCCCCCGCCCTGGCCGGAGAAGTGGGTGATCTGGGTCGGCCTGCTGGTCTTCACCCTGGCCGTGGTCGCCACCGTCCTGCGCCTGCGCGCCCGCGCCAACGGAACCGGCGCGGGAACGGGCACCGCCGGCGGGACGGGAGCGGCGACCGGCGACGGCGCCGCGCCCGGCGACGAGACGGCCACCGACGCGACGGCCGGCGCGGCCGCCGACCCGCACTGAACCGCCGCGCCGCCCCCGACGAGGGCGCCCCGGGCCCAGGTCCCCGGGGCGCCCTCTCCGGCGCCCAACGCGCTCTGCTCGTGGGCGGGTTCCTCGTCAACACCGGCACCTTCGCCGTCTATCCCTATCTCGCGGTGCTGCTGCGCGAACGGCTGGGCGTCGGCATGGCGACGGTCGGCGTGGTGCTGGGCCTGGCGACGCTGACGCAGTTCGCCAGCGCGCCGTTCACCGCCGCGTTCGCCGAACGGGTCGGGCTGCGGCGGGCGTTGGTGCTGGCCACCTTCCTCTACGCGCTGGGCGCCGCCAGCTATCTCGCGGGCGTGCGGCTCGCCGCGCTGACCGTGGTGGCGCTCTTCCTCAGCTGCGGCGCCGGCGCGCTCTACTCCCCCGCCTACCGCTCCTACCTGGTGCGGACGGCCGGGCCCGAGGAGCGCCCGCGCCTGGTGTCCCTCGGGAACGCGGCCGGCAACCTCGGCATCGCGGCCGGGCCGGTGGTCGGGGCGCTGTTCCTGCACGCGCCGAACACGCTGTTCACCGCGACCACGGTCCTGTATGCCGCGCTGGCCGCCGGCCATCTGCGCCTGCGGAACGAGGGCCAGGGCGGCGGGGCGGACGTCGAGCCGTTCCGCCGGGTGCTGCACGGGCTGGCGTGGGTGCCGTTCGCCGTCACGGTGGTGACCCACTACCTGTATATGCAGTTCTACCAGTACCTTTCGGTCTTCGCGGCCGGGCGGCTGCCGACCGCCGGCTATGGCGTGATCATGATGGGCTACTCGCTGGGGCTGGCCGTTCTCCAGCCGCTGTTGGCCCGTTGGGTCGGCGCGGTCCGCCACGGGGTGGCGATGGCGGTCGGCTTCGGCTGCATGGCGGCCGGTCTCGCGGCGATCGCCACGGGCCGGCCGGTGGGGGTCGCGGCCGGGGCCGCCGCGATGAGCGTGGGCACCGCCGTGCTGTTCCTGAAGAACGACCTGGAGGCGATCGCGCTCTCGGCGCGCTCGGTCACGGTGACCTTCGGTCAGCAGCGGCTGGCCGTCGGCCTTGGCGCGCTGCTCAGCGGGGTGGTGGGCGGCGCGGCCTACGGGTTCTTCGAACGGGCGGGCGCGCTGCCGGCGTTCTGGCTGGCCGCCGCCGCGCAGTGCCTGGTGCTGCCGCCGCTGGCGCTGCTGGCCGGGCGCCGGCTGGCGGCGCGTGCGGCGGCGGCCCGCGCCGACGACGCCGGGCGTCAGTCGGCCGGCTTCTCGTAGACGGTGACATAGCTGCCCTCGGCGCGGAACGGCTCGCGGCGCCAGCCGCCCCAGCGGTGCGCGCGCCGCAGCCCGGCGAGGCGGGCCATCAGGTCCAGCTCGCTGGGCCAGGCGTAGCGGAGGAACGCGGGCGCCAGCCTGATGCCGCCCTCGGCGATCAACACGTGCTGGCCCTCGAAGCGTTGCTCCACCGGGTCGTGGCGCACGGCGGTCAGCCGGACATGGCCGAGGCCCACCTGGTGCGCCTCGACCCGCTGGTCGCGGTCGTAGCGGCCGACGTCGGGCATCGGGCACTCCAGGACGAACCGCCCGCCGGGCAGCAGCCGCCGCGCGACGTTGGCGAAGCAGCGGACCTGCTCGTCCTGGTTGGCCAGGAAGAAGAAGGTGGAGAACACGACGAAGACCATCGCGAACGAGACGTCCGTGTCCGGGGCGACGTCCGCCATGTCGCCGATGGTGACCGGAACGCGCTCCCCGCCCGGCTTGGCGCGCAGCCGGGCGACCATCGCCTCGGAGGCGTCGATCCCCCACAGGTCCACGCCGGTCGCGGCGAGCGGGAGGGTCACCCGGCCGGTGCCGACGGCGAGTTCGAGGACCGGGCCCGCCGGCCCCTCCTCGATCAGCTCGGCGAGCGCCCGCACCGCCTCGGTGGGGTCGAGGCCGGCGTGCCAGTCGTCGTAGATGTCGGCGTTCAACTCGCCGTAGGTCTCCGGGCCGAAGGCGTCCATGCGGCTTCGCTTCCTCTCCTGGTCCTGGGCGTGCGGGGTGGGCGGCGCGGGGATACGCGGGTGGGGCGGAGGTGCCTCCCTCCACAGGTCGGGCGGCCGGTCCCGGGAGTTCCCGAACGCCTCGCACTCCGGCGCGTACTCCGGGGCGTGCGCGCCGTGTTGAGGCGGGGACGGCGATCCGCGAGGATGCCCTGACGAGTCCCGGGCGCCGGCCCGGCGACGCTGAGTGAGGGGGATCGCGGTGGCGAGGTGGGGGCCGGATTCGGCACGGGTCGTACAGACGGCGCTGCGCACCGTGCTGGCGGGGATCGTGGGCGGGGTGGTGGGCGTCGCGGCCTACTCGATCAGCCAGACGGGTGGCCAACGGCTGTCGATCGTGGTGGGTTGCCTCATCGGCGTCGCGGCGGTGCTCGGCGTCGAGCTGTACCGCAGAACCGCCCACCTGACCGATGTGCGCGTCGCGGTCCTGGGAAGTGAGATGGCGTTCCGCACCAAGACCGACATGCGGCAGGCCGCGCAGCGGATGTACTTCCAGGCCGCCACCCGGCCGCTGGCCGACGGCGAGGGGAACCTCGGCGCGGCGGTGGCCTCGTTGAAGAACCTGTTCGACCTCTACCGGGAGCCGCTGGAGTCCGAGGCGGCGCCGTTGCCGCCGGCGAGGAGCAACTCGGTCTACCAGCTGGCGCTGGACATGCTCAACGTCGAACTCGGCCCGTTCCTCGCCGCCTGGCACCCCCGGCTGGACAGGTGGGTGAGGGAGAACCCGGGCGCCGACGAGGCGGACTGGCCGGAGAACGCCGCGTTCCGGCGGGATCTGCGCGTCCTCCAGGAACGCGTCCGGCCCTATGTGGTCGGTCTCGGGAAGATCGCCGGCATCCCGGACCCGGCGAGCCATCTGGACCGGTCCGCCAACGCGCCCCGCTGGGCGACGCCCGCCGTCCCGGCACAGGCGACGCCCCGGGACCCGGAGACGCGGCCCGCCGCCCCGCCCTCGGACGGGCCGGCCGTTGGCGCATGATGGTGCGGTGACCACTGACCCGCCACCGGCGCCGCCGGCGCCGTCCGTCCGCGCCGACGCCGACACGGACGCCGACACGGACGCCGACGCAGCAACGACGCCCCCCCCCGTTATGTTTTTCGTGGTCCTGCAATGGGGCCGCTGGCCTCTGGGCCCGGTATGACTTGTTGCCCCCTGTCGAAGGCATGACCTGGGGGGTGGTGTCGCCGGGTCCGGGGGTGTTCGTCGGAGA
>NZ_RFFJ01000193.1 GCF_003696235.1 Streptomyces triticirhizae | reverse complement strand
GGGACGCCCTGGCCCTGGCGGGGCCGCTGCTGCTCCTGCTGGCGGCCGGCGCGGCCGGGGCGCTGGTCGCGGCGGGCGTCACCTGGTGGATGGCGGCGGCGCTGGGCGGGGCGCTCGGGGTCTGCGGCTGGGCCGGCCTCGTGCTGTGTCTGGAGCCGCCGCGCCGCTGGCCCTTCGGGCCCGAGGAGGCCAACGGGCCGGCGCAGCGCTGGTCTTCGCAGGCCGGCGAGGTGGCCGTCCGGATGGAGGCGCTCGCCCAGCGGGTGGACGAGCCTCGGCGCGCGCGGGTGCGCGAGGTGGCCGAGCTGGCGCGTCAGCTCGCGGTGCGCTGCGCGGAGTTGGGGTGGCTCGGTGCGGCGGCGGGGCCGCTGTCGGCGGCCCAGCTGAGGGAGGTGGTCGAGGAGCGGCGGCGCGCGGCCCGGGTCCCGCCCGGTCCGCTCCGCACGGCCCGCCGCGCCGAGCTGCGCACGGCGCGGGAGTGGCTGGCGTTCCGCGAGCGGTTCGAGGCGCTCCACCACGATCTGGTGGACAGCCTCGCCGTCGCGGTCGAGGCGCTGAGGGCGGCGGCCCGGGAGGAGGGCGCCCGCCAGCGGCGGGCGCTGCGAGGCGAGCCGGTACCCGAGCCCGGGGTCGAGCTGGCCGTGGCCAGGGCGGCCAGGGAGCGCGCCGACGGGCTCTTCGCCCAGCTCGAACTCCCACGCGACGGCAGTCGGTTGCCCGCGCCCCGCGCCCTGGTGCTGCTCGCGCTGCTGGCGGCGCTGACGCTGCTGCTGGCGCTGCGACTGCGCTTCGACGGCGCGGGGTCCTGGCTGGTGATCCTGCTGCTGGGCGTGGCGCTCCTGCCGTTCGGCGCGGGCTTCGGCGGTGCGGGGGAGCGGGCCTCGCGCGTGCTGCGGCTCGGCCCGGTCGTGGGCTCGGCGGCGGCGGTGCTCGCCTGGGGCACGATCATGGTGGCCGGCCCGCTGGCCTACCATCCGGTGTTCGGCGAGCGGACCCTCGTCGAGGTCACCTCGTCCACCATCGAGCGGAACGGGCGCTTCGACGACGGGCCCACCGGCCGCAGCTACCACCTGGTCGAGGTCTCCACCGGCCGAGCGCTGCGCACCATGTACCTCGGCCCGCACGAAGCGGCCACGGTGCGGGACCGGTTGGAGGTCTCGGTCGACCCGCACGGGCTGTCCGGGCCCGTCGCGGCGGACCGCGTCGGCCGGCCCTGGCCGCCCCTGCTCCTGGTGGCCGGCGGGACGGGCACCATCGCCCTGCTGGTGCCGGCGACGGCGTTGGCCGAGCTGCGGCACCACCGGAGGTGTCACATATCCGCCGCGACCTGAGCGGTGGCGGCGTGGCGCGACCCGGCGCCACCGGAAGCGGTGGCGCCGGGGGCCGTGGGCCGGCCGTCCCGGCACGCCGGCCGGGCCTCGTCGGGCCGTCAGGCGCCGCCGCTGGCGGACGCCCCGTCGAGGTGCTCCTCGGCGAGGCGGGCGGCGACGCGCTCCAGCAGCGGGCCCGCGTTGTCGATGGAGCGGCGCGGGTTGGGCTCCAGCGCCGTCAGCGGGTAGGCGGCCTCGATGCCCGCCTCGGCCAGGGTCTCGGCGTCCAGGGACAGCCGGCCGCAGACCGCGAGCACCCGCCTGCCGGCGGCGCGGGCCCGGGCGGCCACGCCGGCGGGCGCCTTGCCGCGCAGCGTCTGCTCGTCCAGCGAGCCCTCGCCGGTGATCACCAGATCGGCCTCGGCCAGCGCCTCGGCGAAGCCCAGCACCTCCAGCAGCACCTCGATGCCCGGCCGGAAGGTGGCGTTCAGGCCCAGCAGCGCGCCGAAGCCGATGCCGCCGGCCGCCCCGGCGCCGGGGGCCTCGGCCAGTTCGGCGACGCGTTCGCCCTCGGTGCGCTCCAACACCTCGGCGAAGTGGGCGAGCGCGCCGTCCAGGACCTCGACCTCCAGCGGGTCGGCGCCCTTCTGGGGGCCGTAGACGCTGGCCGCGCCGGTGGGGCCGGTGAGCGGGTTGTCGACATCGCTGGCGAGGACGAACTCGGTGTCCTTCAGCCGGGGATCGAGCCCCGACAGGTCCGCGCTCGCCAACTCCCGCAGCGGCCCGCCGCCCCAGGGCAGCGGGTCGCCGTCCTCGTCCAGCAGGGTGGCGCCCAGCGCCGTCAGCATCCCGGCCCCGCCGTCGGTGGTGGCCGAGCCGCCCACGCCCAGGATCACCCGGGAGGCGCCCGCGTCCAGCGCGGCGGCGATCAACTCGCCCGTGCCATAGGTGGTCGCCGTCATCGGCGCGAAGGTCCGCTGCGGGAGCAGGACCAGCCCGGAGGCCTGCGCCATCTCCACCACGGCGGTCTCCCCGCGCAGCGCGAAGCGCGCGGCGACCGGCAGCCCGAGCGGGCCGGTGACCTCCACCTCCACCGGGTCGAAGCCGCCGGCGACCACCGCGTCCACGGTGCCGTCCCCGCCGTCGGCGACCGGCAGGGACACCACCGACGTGCCCGGGCGCGCCCGGCGGATGCCGGCCGCGACGTGCTCGGCCACCTCGGCGGCCGTCAGCGAGCCCTTGAACTTGTCGGCGGCGATCAGCACACGCCCGCTCTGCGTCATCTGAGGTCCCTGTGGTCGTTGCGGTCGAACACGGACCCTATCCGCCGCCGTCGTCCACCACCACGGTCCCCGAGTGCCGTGCCCGTCACACCCGTTGGGCCCCGGGCGGGCGACGGGCCCCGCCGCGCCGGCCGCCCGTCCGGGCCCTCAGGGCCTGGTCGCGCGCAGCCGGCGCCAGACGGCCTTGGCCGCGTTGTGCCCCGACATCCCGTGCACGCCCGGCGCCGGCCAGGTCGCCGAGGAGCAGAGGAAGACCGCCGGGTGCGCGGTGCTGTAGGGGCGCGGCCCGATCCTCGGCCGGAACATGGTCTGCGTCCCGGCGAACGCGCCACACGCGATGTCCCCGCCCACGTAGTTGGCGTTCCGCCGGGCCAGTTCGGGGGGCCCGGCGACGGCCCTGGCCAGCACCAGATCGCGGAAGCCGGGCGCGAAGCGCTCGATCTGCCGCTCGACGGCCCCGGTCAGGTCGCCCTCCCAGCCGTTGGGCACATGGCCGTAGGCCCAGTAGACGTGCTTGCCCTCGGGTGCGCGGCTCGGGTCGAAGAGCGTCGGCTGCGAGGTGACCAGGAACGGCACCTCGGGTGCGCGCCCCCGCCGTGCCGCGTCGTCCAGGGCGCGGGCGATCTCCGCGCTGCCGGAGCCGAGGTGGACCGAGCCGGCCCGGCGCGCCTCGGGCGCGGTCCAGGGCACCGGCCCGTCCAGCGCGTAGTCGATCTTGAACGCGGCGGCCCCGTACCGGAAGTTCCGGTAGGCGCGGCCCAGTCCGGCGATCCTGGCCAGCGCGGTGGGCGAGGTGTCGAAGACATAGGCGCGGGCCGGCGGCAGCTCGTCCAGCCGCCGCACCTCGACCCCGGTGTGGATCTCGCCGCCGAGATCGCGCAGATAGCCGGCGAGCGCGTCGGCGATGGACTGCGAGCCGCCGCGCGCGATCGGCCAGCCCACCTCGTGGGCGGCCAGCGCGAAGACCAGCGCGACCGCGCCCGTCGCCGGGGTGGAGGTCGGCGCGATCACATGGGCGGCCAGGCCGGTCAGCAGCGCCCTGGCCCGGTCGTCGGCGAACCGCCTGGCCACCCAGGACACCGGCCGCATCCCGGTCAGCCCGAACCGGGTCAGCAGCACCGGGTCGCGCGGCATCCCGTCCCAGGGCACCTTCAGGAAGTCGCCCACCAGCGTCTCCCACCGGCCCAGATACGGCGCCAGCAGCTTCCGGTAGGCGGCGGCGTCGCGCGGGCCCAGGCTCGCGGCCGTCTCGCCGACCGCCCGGGCGAGCACGGCGGCGGTCCCGTCGGGAAAGGGGTGCGCCAGCGGCAGTTCGGGCTGCACCCATTCCAGCCCGTACCGCGCCAGCGGCATGGCGTTGAAGGCGGGCGATCCCGCGCCCATCGGGTGGACGGCGGAGCACGGGTCGTGGCGGAAGCCCGGCAGGGTCAGCTCCTCGGTCCGCGCGCCCCCGCCGACGGTCTCCTTCGCCTCGAAGAGCGCGACCGACATGCCGCGCCGCGCCAGCTCCACGGCGGCCGTCAGCCCGTTCGGCCCGGCCCCCACCACGACCACGTCACGCAACGCAGGCAACGTACGGCTCTCCCCTCAACGGTGAGCGACAGGCGGACCAGCACCCCGAGGATACGCCGCCGCCGACCACGCTCCGCGTCCAGGTCAACTCGCATAGACGGATAATCAGTTGCCGGGCCGCGCGGGTCGTGGACCGTGGTGCCCATGGATTGTTTCCCGCGCGACTACCGCCCGGAGGACGAGGCGTCCTGGCTGCGGTGTCGGGTGCTGTCCTTCCTGGGCACCCCGTACTACGACAACGTGCTGCCCGCCAAGCCGACGATGGCCGCGCCCGGCTGCTCGCTGGTCGTCGTCGACGACGCCATCGACGACGACGGCGGCCGGGGCTCGGGAGGGGTGGTGGTGGGCTGCCTGGACCTGGCCGTGGACGGAGCGCTGGCCACCATCGAGACCATCGCCGTCCACCCCGACCACCAGCGGCGCGGCATCGGCCGGGCCCTGCTGGCCGAGGCCGCCGCCAGGGCCCGCGCCGCCGGCGCCACCACCCTGGACGCCTGGACCAGGGACCAGCCCGAGAGCCTGGCCTGGTACCGGGCCACCGGCTTCGTCGAGAGCGACCACTATCTGCACGTCTTCGCGGACGCCTACGCGGACGAGGGCGAGCCGGCCCGCGCCGTGGAACGGCCGGGCGCCGGGCTGCGCCCCGTCGGGGTCTTCAGCCACGCGTCCCTGGAGAGGGAGGAGGAGTTGAGGGCCCGCTTCCAACGGGTCCATGTCTGCCGCCGGTTCAGCCAGCCCCTGGCCCCCGTCGACTGAGAAGGACCGGGCCGGGCGCGGTCCGGTGCGGGCCCCGGTGCGGTCCGTTCCCACGGGCCGCGCCCGGCGGGCGTCAGCCGACGGCCGGTTCCTCGGGCTCCGCCCGGCCCGCCCCGTGCCCCGCGCGGAAGAGCGCCACCAGCCGGTCGGCCGTCGGCTGGTCCCTGGCCGCCGTGAACGGCATGGCGTTGGCACCGGCCAGCCGGAACGGCTTCCCGTCCCGGGTCGCCTGCGCCCCGCCGGCCTCCTCGACCAGCAGCAGCCCGGCGGCGTGGTCCCAGGCGAGTTCCCAGGTGAAGGCGAGCGCGTCCAACTCGCCGCGCGCGATGGCCAGATACTCCAGGCCGGCCGCCCCACAGGGGCGCGGCGCCACCCCGTCGGTCCACAGCGCGGCCAGCGCGCGCTTCTGGGCGGGGGAGGTGTAGTCGGGGTGCGAGTGGGCCACCCGCAGCGGCGCTCCGGGGTCGGGCGAGCCGGCGGTCAGCCGTTCGCCGTCCAGCCAGGCGCCGGCCCCGCGCCAGGCGTGGGCCAGTCGCCCGGTCGCCGGCGCATGGGTCCACGAGCCCAGCAGCTCGCCCCGGTGGGCCAGCGCCACCAGCGTGCAGAAGCCGGCCTCGCCGCGCACGAACGGGCGGGTCCCGTCGACCGGGTCCACGATCCACACCGGCGCCTCGCGGCCCAGCGCCGCATAGAGGGTCGGGTCCTCGTGGACCGCCTCCTCGCCCACCACCACGGAGCCGGGCAGCAGCTCGGTCAGCTCGGCGGTCAGGTGCCGTTCGGCCTCCCGGTCGGCCACCGTCACCAGGTCGTGCGGGCCCGTCTTCTGCCTCACCTCGTGGGACGCCAACTGCCGCCAGCGCGGCAGGATCTCCCGCGCCGCGACCCGCCTGACCGCCTCCGTGACCCGCTCCACCAGCAGCTTCTCATCCACCCGTCCGTCCACCCGACCATCGAACCACGGGAGCGTCCGCCCGCCGGGCCCGCCCCCGGGCAGTCGTTCCGGGGCCGGTGGATCACGCCACGCCGGCGCGTCGCAGCTCGCTGGTGACGGCCCAGTGGTGCCGGGGAGATACCTCGCGCGCCGCCGCCAGCAGGATCGGCACCAGCACATCCGGTGCCGGGCTGGCCGCCTGCGCCGCCTCCTCCGCCGTGCGGGCCTGGACCAGCGCCCGCAGCAGCGTCACCGCCTCGTCGCCCAGGCCGCAGGCGCGCAGTTCCACGGCGACCGAACCCACCTCGGCGGCCGGCCGGGCCGCGCCCTGCCGCAGCAGTTGCCCGCAGTCGCCGGTGCGCCCGGCGAGGCTCAGGGCCTCGGCCGCCGCCGCCAGCGGGCCCGGCGGCAGCGAGGCCGCCTCCCACAGCAGCGTCGTCTTCTCGGAGCCGAGCCCGGCCCGCTCCAACTCGGCCAGCAGCAGCGGCAGTCGGACCGCCGGGCCGCCGACGACCTCGGACAGCACGCCGTGCGCCGCCCCGCTGTGGCCATGGGCCCGCAGCTCGCGCAGCCGGCCGGCGGTTCTGGCCGCCTCCTCCAGATCCCCGACGGTCACCCGCTCCGCCAGGGTCGGCCGGTGGTCGCGCAGGGCGCCGGCGAACCGGGAGCCGCTGGGCGGCGGCGAGGGCGCGGCGAGAACGGTGGCCGGTGGCGGGGACGCCGTGGTGGTCGCCGACGCCGGGCCTTCCTCCTCCGGCTCGACGGGCTCGATGCCCGCGAAGCGCGCGCCGCCCCTCCGACGCGCCGGCTTGTCGCGCCGGCGCGCGGGCGCGGCGGGCGCCCCCTGCTCGCCCTTCTGCGAGGCGCTGCCCTTCTGCGAGGCGCTGCCCTTCTGCGAGGCGCTGCCCTTCTGCGAGGCGCTGCCCTTCTGCGAGGCGCTGCCCTTCTGCGAGGCGCCGCCCTTCCGTCGCGCGCCGGTCTCGGGCGCCGCGACCGCCGCGACCGGCGCGACCCGCGGGGTCGCCTCCGCCGTCGGCGCGGCCGCCCCCGCGACCGGCGGGGGAGAGGGGCGTGAATCGATGGCCGCGAGCCGGGCGTGCGCCTCGGAGCGACGGTTCAGCACGCGCTCCTGGTCGTCCCTCGCCCACTCGGCCAGCGTGCTCAGGCGTTCCGCCTCCGCCTCCTGGCCCGCCCTGCGCGCGGACTCCCCGGCGTGCGCCAACATCCGCAGCCTGCCCTCCAGTTCGCCCGCCGCCCGGTCCAGCTCGGCCAGCAGCGCGGTCAGCGCCTCCCGCCCCCCGGGCAGCGCGTCCCTGGCCACCACGGCGGCGTGGTAACGCGACCGCAGCCGGCCGGCCACCCGCTCGGCCTCGACGCTCCCCCTGAGTACCGCCAGGTCCTGCACCAGGTCCGCCACCGCGTCCCAGGGCGGCAGCGCCGCGCCCGTCAGCCAGGCCGTCAACTCGCCGCCGTTCCGCCGGCCGAAGGCGGCGAACCAGCCGGCCGAGGGGTCCAGAGCCTCGGCCAGGGCCCGCAGCTCCGAGGTGAACGCCGCCAGACGATCGGTCCACTCGCGTTCCATCATGCGCACATCAGGCATGGCCTGTACTGAATCCAAGCCGTGTTACGAGGCTTGTTTCCAACGGGCTACAGAACGTTTTCGGCCCTTGCGCGCTGCCCGGCGTGCATTGATAGTGCGCTCCGGCTTGTGCGCCGGCGCTCAGCGCCCCACGGCATAACCTTGCATCCCTCGGGGATTGGCCGCCCCGGCGACCACCCCCGACTCCGGGTCGCGGCCCACCGCGCACAGCCGCCCCTCCGTCCAGGGCCCGGCCACCGTCACCCGGTGTCCCCTGCGCCGGAGTTCGGCGATCACCGGCTCCCCGATCCGGGACTCCACGGTCACACTTCCCGGCTGACCGCCGCGCGGGTAGAACGAGCTGGGGAACGCGTCCTGGTGCCAGTTCGGCGCGTCGATCGCCCCCTGGAGGTCGAGGCCGCCGCGCACCGGCGCGCGCAGCGCGACCGCCAGGAAGAAGTGCGCCTGCCACTGGTCCTGTTGGTCGCCGCCCGGGGTGCCGAAGGCCAACACCGGCTCGTCGTCGCGGAGCGCCAGCGTCGGGCTGAGCGTGCTGCGCGGCCGCCGCCCCGGCGTCAACGAGGCCGGTAGCCCCTCCTCCAGCCAGGTCATCTGGAGCCTGGACCCCAACGGGAAACCCAACTCCGGTATCACCGGGCTGGACTGGAGCCAGCCGCCGCTCGGCGTCGCCGAGACCATGTTCCCCCAGCGGTCCACCACGTCCACATGGCAGGTGTCGCCGGTGGTCTCCCCGCCCGGGCCGACCCGGGGCTCCCCCTCGGGGCCCGTCGGGGGTTCGCCGACACGCGCCACGGTGGGCTCGCCCGCCCCGGCCATCCCGTCCGAGGTGACCCCGGAGGCCAGCAACCGCTCGACCAGGCGCGGGAGTCGAGGCGCGCGCCCCTCCGGCGCGCCGGGGCGCAGCTCCAGGGAGGCGCGCTCGCCGACCAGGCGCCGCCGCTCGTCGTTGTAGGCGGGGGAGAGCAGCGTCTCCCAGGGGACCGGCGCCGCGTCCCCGTACCAGGCCTCGCGGTCGGCCATCGCAAGCTTGCTCCCCTCGATCAGGGAGTGCACATAATCCGGCGTGCCATAGGCGGAGGCGTCTGTTCCGCCGTCCAGCAGGGCCAGTTGCTGGAGCAGGACCGGCCCCTGGCACCACGGGCCCACCTTGCAGAGCGTCCAGTCCCGCCAGCGGTAGCGCACCGGCTCCTCGTAGTCGGCGGTCCAGCCGGCCAGGTCGTCCCCGTCGAGGACCCCGGCGTGCCGCTCCCCCGAGGAGTCCATCGCCGGGCGGGCGGCGTGGGCCGCGATCGCCTCGGCGACGAAGCCCTCCCGCCAGATCCGTCGGGCCGCGTCGATCTCGGCCTCCCTGGACCGGCCCTCGGCGGCGCTCTCCCGCAGCAGGCGCCGCCAGGTCGCCGCCAGCGTCGGGTTGCGCAGCAACGCGCCGGGCGCCGGGGCGCGTCCGCCGGGCAGATAGACGGCCGCCGAGCTGGTCCACTCCCGTTCGAACAGCGCCCGCACCGACTCCACCGTGCTCCCGATCCGTTCCACCGCCGGGTGCCCGCGCTCCGCGTAGCCGATCGCGTGGTCGAGCACCCGCCCAAGGCCGAGGGTGCCGTGGTCGCGCAGCAGGGTCAGCCAGGCGTCGAAGGCGCCCGGCACGACCGCCGCCAACGGCCCGGTGCCCGGGACCAGTTCGAACCCGAGCCCCGTGTAGTGCCCGATGGTCGCCCGGCGCGGCGCCGGACCCTGGCCGCACAGCACCCGCACCCGGCCGCCGGCGGGCGCCAGGATGATCGGCACGTCCCCGCCCGGGCCGTTGAGGTGCGGCTCGACCACCTGGAGAACGAAACCGGCGGCCACCGCCGCGTCGAACGCGTTGCCGCCGTCCTCCAACACCGCCATCGCGGACTGGGACGCCAGCCAGTGGGTGCTGGAAACCATGCCGAAGGTGCCCTGGAGCGTGGGTCGCGTGGTGAACATGCGCGGAGCATACGTTCCGGGCGCGACGGCGCCACCGGTCCCGCCGTGGAAGGCTCGTGCCCGCCGTAGAGCGCTCGCGCCCGCCGCCGGTCCGTGTCAGAGTCGACCGCCATGACGACCTCCCCCGTGGAGCAGGTCCGTTGGCAGTGCGATGTGGCCTGGTCGCTCCTCGACCACCACCTCCAGCGGCTCACGGCCGACGACTACCTCTGGGAGCCGGGCCCCCTGGTCTGGACGATGCGGCCGACGGCCGACGGCGGCTGGCGCCCGGACTGGGCGGACACCGAGCCCGAGCCCGTTCCGGTGCCCACGATCGGCTGGCTGAGCTGGCATCTCGGCTGGTGGTGGAGCACGGCCCGCGACCACGCGCTGGGGCGCACGCCCCTGGCGCGCGAGGAGGTCCGATGGCCGGGGCCCGGGGAACCCACCGTGGCCTGGCTGCGGTCGCTGCGTGAGGACTGGGCGAACGTCCTGGACGGCGTCGACGAGGCCGACCTCGCCGCCCCGGCCGCCTTCCCCTGGCCGGCCGACGCCGGGTACACGCGCGCCCACCTGTTGGCCTGGGTCACCGTCGAACTGACCAAGAACGCCAGCGAGATCGGTCAGCTCCACCTGCTCCGCGCGGCGGCGCGTTGACTCAGCGGACGGCGCCCCAGGGGCGGTGCCGACACCCGGCCCACGCGCAGGTGCCGTCCGACGGATGCGATCGGTAGAGGTAGGTCGGGAAGTCCTCCTCCGCCATGAACAGGGTGTCGTCGAGATCGGGCTGCGCCGGAAAGGACGGATCGCGGTCCATGAAGGCCCAGAGCGGGCTTCCGGCCGGCATCCCGCTCATGGGGGCGATCCGGCGGATGACCCACGGCAGATGGTTCGCCGACCAGACCCGATCGCCCACGCCCACGCGATGACCGTCCTTGGTCACAAAGCGCTTGGCCATGATGCCTTCCCCCCGTCGCGCGTCTCCTGACAACGCATGACTACCCGGGGCCGCGCGTTCAACGCGCGGCGGGCGACCGGGCGTTGGCGGCGCTCCACGCGCGCCGGCGCGCGCCGTGCGCTACCCCGGCTCCCCTCCGTACACGCCCGCGCGCGCCGCCGCCACCGCCGCGGCGGCCGCGCGGTCGGCCGTCGCCTCGTCGAGCGGATCGCCGCTGGCCAGCAGCCGGTAGTAGAGCGGGGCCGAGACCGCGCGGATCACCTCCTCGGCGTCGGTGCCCGCCGGGGCCTCGCCGCGTTCGACGGCCGCCACCACGCAGGGGGCCCACTCCGCGACCCGCACCCGGTAGAAGCGACGCAGCGCCTCGGCCGCCCGCTCGTCGCAGGCCGCCGCCGCGATGACCGCGCGGAACAGCGGGCCCTGGCGCGGGTCGGTCAACGTCCGGCGCACCAGCCGCGCGTTGGCCCTCAGGTCCTCCAGCAGCGAGCCGGTGTCGGTGCGGGGCAGCGAGGTCTCGGCCATCTCGGCGAGGAGGTCGACGACGAGGCCGGTCGGATTCCCCCACCGGCGGTAGACGGTGGTGCGGCCGACCTCGGCCCGACGGGCGATCTCGCCCAGGTCGAGCCGGTCGAAGCCGTGCTCCACCAACGCGTCGCCGGTGGCGCGCAACACGGCCGCGCGCACCCGCGCCGTGCGCCCGCCCGGGCGCACGGCCC
>NZ_RFFJ01000192.1 GCF_003696235.1 Streptomyces triticirhizae | reverse complement strand
CGCAGGCGCGGGCGCAGGCGCGGGCGCAGGCGCGGGCGCCCGTCCGGTGCGGCGAGGCGAAGGGGCGGGGCGGCGGGGCGGCGCGTTCGGACTGTCGTTCTTCGTCACAGGTTCCCGCCCTGGCGGGGCGCCGAGCGCGCCGCGCCCACCGAGCGGAACGGTCCGGCGCCGGCGACGTGATGTGGGGCCTTCTCGGCCTTCTCGGCGGTTCCTCCGCCGGTCGGCCCGGCCCCCCGCGCGGGCGGAGGAGCCGACCAGGTCGGACGCGAGCCGGGGCGCCGGCGGTGCACCCACCCGCAGACGGCGGCGGCCCCCATCTCCCAACCGCCCAAGCCGCCACCCACCGTCCAAGCCGCCACCCGCCGGAGGCGCCCACCGGAGGCACCCCACCGCCTTTGGTACAGACCTATTGACCCGTGGTCCAGACCACTCTAATCTCTCGGGCACACGCTGAGCACGCCATGACAACCCCACGGTCAACTCTCCGGACCGCCCCACCCCTTGAGAGACCGCAAGTCCGCCCGGAGAACGCGCGCCCCGCGTGGAGACGACGTCCCCCCACACCCGGCACACACCAGTCACACCCCGGCACACCCCCACACCCCCACACACCCACCCTCACCACGCAACCCCCCACCCACCCGCACCCCCACACCCCCACACACCCACACACCCACACACCGTCTCTCTCCAACCAGGGAGTCCCCTTGAGATCATCCACACCCTCCGAGCACCGCCGCCCCCGTCGTGCGCGCCGGCTGATCACCGTCCTCGCCGCCGCCCTCGCCCTCCCCGCCGCCGGCCTGGTCGCCCTGACGGCGCCCGCCGGAGCCGACGAGCCGGCGGCCGAGATCGTCACCGCCGAGCCCAACGCCGCCGGCGAGGTCCGCCTCGGCTACTTCACCGAGTGGGGCGTCTACGACCGCGACTACCACGTCAAGGACATCGTGGACTCCGGCTCCGCCGAGCAGATCACCCACATCAACTACAGCTTCGGCAACGTGGTCGGCGGCGAGTGTACGGTCGGCGACTCCTACGCCGCCTACGACCGCGCCTACACCGCCGAGGAGAGCGTCAGCGGCGAGGCCGACACCTGGGACCCGGGCGCCCTGCGCGGGAACTTCAACCAGCTGAGGCAGCTCAAGGAGCAGTACCCCCACATCAAGGTCCTCTGGTCCTTCGGCGGCTGGACCTGGTCCGGCGGCTTCGGCGAGGCCATGCAGAACCCCGAGGCCTTCGCCCAGTCCTGCTACGACCTGGTCAACGACCCGCGCTGGGCCGGCGTCTTCGACGGCATCGACCTCGACTGGGAGTACCCCAACGCCTGCGGCCTGACCTGTGACGAGTCGGGACCCGAGGTCTTCGGCGACATGATGCGGGCCTTCCGGGGCGCCTTCGGCGACCAGCTGGTCACCGCCGCGATCACCGCCGACGCCTCCGAGGGCGGCAAGATAGCCGCCGCCGACTACGCCTACGGCGCCGAGTACGCGGACTACCTCGCCGTGATGACCTACGACTTCTTCGGTGCCTTCGACGCGGACGGGCCCACCGCCCCGCACTCGCCACTCACCAGCTACGACGGCATCCCGCAGGAGGGCTTCACCAGCGAGGACGCGATCGCAGCGCTCCGCGCCCAGGGCGTGCCCGCCGAGAAGCTGCTGCTGGGCGTCGGGTTCTACGGACGCGGCTGGACCGGCGTGACCCAGGCCGAGCCCGGCGGCACCGCCACCGGCGCCGCACCCGGCACCTACGAGGCCGGCATCGAGGACTACCACGTGCTCGTCGGTTCCTGCCCGGCGACCGGCACCGTGGCGGGCACCGCCTACGCCCACTGCGGCAGCGAGTGGTGGAGCTACGACACCCCGGAGACCATCGTCGACAAGATGGCCTGGGCCAACAGCCAGGGCCTCGGCGGCGCCTTCTTCTGGGAGTTCTCCGGCGACACCTCGGACGGCGCCCTGCTGGACGCCATCGACAGCGGCCTCAACGCCGCCTGACAAGAGCCCTCCAGGACCGATCAGGCCAGGACCCGATCAGTCCCGCACAGGACCGTTCACACACTGAAGACCGTTCACACCACCTGCGGGGTGGCGCCGACGACCAACGCGTCCGGTGCCACCCTGCGGGCGCGAGCACCGACAGCACAACGGGCGCCCCGACAACACGAACGCGCGCCCCGGCGACGACAACCCCGGAAACGCGCGCCCCAAACGAACCCCGAACGAACAGCCAGAAGCCAGAAACGAGCAGCGAGAAGAGACCCGCTACACCTCACGCGACATTGACCCGCTGCCCCGGCGGCGCCGCCTCCAGCCAGGCCAGGAACCCGGTGAGCGCGTCCTCGCTCATCGCCAGCTCCACATCGCGCCCGTCGTGCCGACAGCTGAGCACCACCGCCCCCGGCAGCAGCGCCAACTCCTCGTCGCCCTGCGGCAGTCGGCGGTCCCGCACCTCGATCCGCTCCCGGTGGAGCGACTGCCTCGGACGCGGCGCGTAGGAGAAGACCCGGAACCACTCGACGCGGTCCCCGTTGTACCGGGCGACCCCGTACCGCCACCCCTTGCCCGGCGACTTGCCCGACGCGGGCGGCGCGAACCTGGCGCTACAGTCAAAAGTGCCGCCGGAGCGTTGGATCACCCGGCGGCGCAGCCCGAAGGCGAAGAGCCCGAGCACCAACAACAACAGCGCCACGCCCAACACGGTCAAGGCGAGGACCATCTCGACCGACCTCCTCGCCTCGTGCGTCCGTCCCGGCTCTCACCCGGGCTCGATCGCTCCGTCTTCTCTCAGCGCTCCGCCGCCACGGCCTGCAAGCGGACCGACGCCCGGCGCTCAGCCTCGGCGTCCGTCTCCGCCTGGGCCTGCTCAAGAGACCGCTGGGCCCGCTCGACATCGATCTCGTCGGCCAGCTCAGCCACCTCGGCAAGCAGCGACAGCTTACCGTCCGTGTAGGACAGGAAGCCTCCGTGGACGGCGGCGACCACCGTGCCCTCCCCTGTCTCACCCGTGGTGCGGATGGTCACCGGGCCGGAACGCAACACGCCGAGCACCGGCTGGTGGCCCGGCATGATGCCGATGTCGCCCGCGGTGGTGCGCGCGATCACCAGGCTGGCCTCGCCGGCCCAGACCTTCCGGTCGGCGGCGACCAGCTCGACGTGCAGCTCAGCCACGATGGCTCCTGTTCACCTGGAATCCCTGGATGGTCCCAAGGGGATGGTCTCTGGCTTGGTCGAAGGATAGTTACCCGCTCCGAACACCCGTGGGGCGGGGGCCCGCCCCACGGGTGACCGCGTTCGGCCCGGGCGAAACGGTGCGCGCCGCACGGCCGGCGAACCGGCGCGCGGCACGCGGCCGTCAGGAGACGCCCAGCTGCTTGGCCTTGGCCTTCAGGTCGTCCAGGCCACCGCACATGAAGAACGCCTGCTCAGGGAAGTGGTCGAACTCGCCGTCGGCGATGGCGTTGAACGCCGCGATGGACTCGTCCAGCGGAACGTCCGAGCCGTCGAGGCCGGTGAACTGCTTGGCCGCGTGGGTGTTCTGCGACAGGAAGCGCTCGATCCGGCGGGCCCGGCTGACGACCAGCTTGTCCTCCTCGCCCAGCTCGTCGATGCCGAGAATGGCGATGATGTCCTGGAGGTCCTTGTACTTCTGGAGGATGCCCTTGACGCGCGAGGCGCACTCGTAGTGGTCCTGCGAGATGTAACGCGGGTCCAGGATGCGGGAGGTGGAGTCCAGCGGGTCCACCGCCGGGTAGATGCCCTTCTCCGAGATCGGCCGGGAGAGCACCGTGGTGGCGTCCAGGTGGGCGAAGGTGGTCGCCGGGGCCGGGTCGGTCAGGTCGTCCGCCGGCACGTAGATCGCCTGCATCGAGGTGATCGAGTGGCCACGGGTCGAGGTGATGCGCTCCTGGAGCACACCCATCTCGTCCGCCAGGTTGGGCTGGTAGCCCACCGCCGACGGCATCCGGCCCAGCAGGGTGGAGACCTCGGAACCGGCCTGGGTGAAGCGGAAGATGTTGTCGATGAAGAACAGCACGTCCTGCTTCTGCACATCGCGGAAGTACTCCGCCATGGTCAGACCGGTCAGCGCCACCCGCAGACGGGTGCCCGGCGGCTCGTCCATCTGACCGAAGACGAGGGCGGTCTGCGGCAGCACGCCGGACTCCGCCATCTCCTCGATCAGGTCGTTGCCCTCACGGGTGCGCTCACCCACCCCGGCGAAGACGGAGACGCCCTCGTGCAGCTTCGCCACACGCATGATCATCTCCTGGATGAGGACGGTCTTGCCGACGCCCGCACCACCGAACAGACCGATCTTGCCGCCCTTGACGTACGGGGTCAGCAGGTCGATGACCTTCAGGCCGGTCTCGAACATCTCGGTCTTCGACTCAAGCTGGTCGAACGCCGGGGCCTTGCGGTGGATCTCCCAGCGCTCGGTGACCTCGGACTCCGCCTCGGGCTCGTTGAGGATGCGGCCCAGGGTGTTGAAGACCCGGCCCTTGGTGACGTCGCCGACCGGCACGGAGATGCCGCCGCCGGTGTTGGTCACCACGGCCTGGCGGACCAGGCCGTCGTTGGGCTCCAGGGCGATCGTGCGCACCAGGCCCTCGCCCAGGTGCTGCGCGACCTCCAGGGTCAGCGTCTTCTTGGCGCCCGCGTTCGCCGGGTCGGCGATGTCCACGGTCAACGCGTTGTAGATCTCGGGCATCGCGTCGACGGGGAACTCCACGTCGACGACCGGGCCGCGAACCTGCGCGACCCGCCCGGTCGGCAGGTCCTGCTTGGGGGCCGCCTCAGCAGCAGTAGTCATGGTTAGCGTTCACTTCCCGCGCTCGCGTCGGCCAAGGCGCTGGAGCCACCGACGATCTCAGAGATTTCCTGGGTGATATCGGCCTGGCGGGCCGCGTTGGCAAGCCGCGTCAGCGACTTGATCAGTTCCTCGGCGTTGTCGGTCGCCGACTTCATCGCCCGCCGGGTCGCGGCGTGCTTGGAGGCGGCCGACTGGAGCAGGGCGTTGTAGATGCGGCTCTCCACGTAGCGCGGCAGCAGCGCGTCCAGGACCTGCTCGGCCGAGGGCTCGAAGTCGTAGAGCGCGTGGGTGTGCTCGTCGCGCTGGAAGACCTCGGCCGACTCCTCGGCGGTCCGCTCCAGCTTCAGCGGCAGCAGCCGGCGCTCCACCGGCGTCTGCGTCATCATCGACACGAACTCCGTGAACGCGATGTGCAGCTCGTCCACGCCACCCTCGTCGGTGTCCCGCTCCATCGCCTCGATCAGCGGGGCGGCGACCTCCTTGGCGTCGGCGTAGGTCGGGTTGTCGGTGAACCCCGTCCACGACCGGGTCACGTGCCGCTCCCGGAAGGCGTAGTAGGAGACGCCCTTGCGACCCACGATGTAGGTGTCCACCTCCTTGCCCTCGCTCGCCAGCTGGCTGGTCAGGTGCTCGCCCGCCTTGATGGCGTTGCTGGAGTAGGCGCCCGCGAGGCCACGGTCGCTGGTGATGATCAGAACGGCCGCCCGCCGGGGCCGCTTGGCCTCGGTGGTCAACGGGTGCTTGACGTCGGAGCCGTGCGCCACCGCCGTGACGGCGGCGGTCAGCTCGTCCGCGTACGGGGTCGAGGCGGCCACCTTCCGCTGGGCCTTGACGATCCGCGAGGCGGCGATCATCTCCATCGCCCGCGTGATCTTCTTGGTCGCGGTGACCGACTTGATCCGCCGCTTGTATACGCGCAGCTGGGCAGCCATGGATCAGTCCTCGCCCAGCAGCTTGCCGTCCGAGGTCTCGAACTGCTGCTTGAACTGGAGCACGGCGGCGCGCACGGCCTCGACCGTCTCGTCGGACATCTTCTGACCCTCGCGGATGCTGGTCATCAGGTCCTTGTGCTCGCGCCCGAGGTAGTCCAACAGCTCCCGCTCGAAGCGGCGGATGTCGCCCACCGGGATGTCGTCCATCAGACCGTTGGTGCCGGCCCAGATGGAGACGACCTGGTTCTCGGTGGAGTACGGGCTGTACTGCTCCTGCTTCAGCAGCTCGACCATCCGCCGGCCCCGCTCCAGCTGGGCCTTGGAGGAGGCGTCCAGGTCGGAGCCGAAGGCGGCGAACGCCTCCAGCTCGCGGAACTGGGCCAGGTCCACGCGGAGCGAACCGGTGATCTGCCGGATCGCCCGGTGCTGGGCGGCGCCACCGACCCGGGAGACCGAGATGCCCACGTTCAGCGCCGGCCGCTGGCCCGCGTTGAACAGGTCGGACTCCAGGAAGCACTGACCGTCGGTGATGGAGATCACGTTGGTCGGGATGAACGCGGAGACGTCGTTGGCCTTGGTCTCGACGATCGGCAGCCCGGTCATGGAGCCGGCGCCCATCTCGTCGGAGAGCTTGGCGCAGCGCTCCAGCAACCGGGAGTGCAGGTAGAAGACGTCACCCGGGTACGCCTCGCGGCCCGGCGGGCGGCGCAGCAGCAGGGAGACGGCGCGGTAGGCGTCGGCCTGCTTGGACAGGTCGTCGAAGACGATCAGCACGTGCTTGCCGTCATACATCCAGTGCTGGCCGATGGCCGAACCGGTGTAGGGCGCGATGTACTTGAAGCCGGCCGGGTCGGAGGCCGGGGCCGCCACGATGGTGGTGTACTCCAGCGCGCCGGCCTCCTCCAGGGCGCCGCGCACCGAGGCGATGGTGGAGCCCTTCTGGCCGATCGCCACATAGACGCAGCGGACCTGCTTGGACGGGTCGCCGGAGCGCCAGTTGTCGCGCTGGTTGATGATCGTGTCGACGGCCAGCGCGGTCTTGCCGGTCTGCCGGTCGCCGATGATCAGCTGACGCTGGCCACGGCCGATCGGCGTCATGGTGTCGACGGCCTTGTAGCCGGTCTCCATCGGCTCGTGCACCGACTTGCGCTGCATCACCGAGGGAGCCTGAAGCTCCAGGGCCCGGCGGCCCGTGGTCTCGATCTCGCCCAGGCCGTCGATCGGGTTCCCCAGCGGGTCGACGACCCGGCCGAGGTAGCCGTCGCCGACCCCGACGGAGAGCACCTCGCCGGTGCGGCGCACCGACTGGCCCTCCTCGATGCCGCTGAACTCACCGAGGATGACGACGCCGATCTCCCGCTCCTCAAGGTTGAGGGCGAGGCCGAGGGTGCCGTCCTCGAACTCCAGCAGCTCGTTCACCATGGCCGAGGGCAGCCCCTCGACCTTCGCGATGCCGTCACCGGCAACGCTGACCGTCCCGACCTCTTCCCGCGAGGCCGCGTCCGGCGTGTACGACTGGACGAAGTTCTCCAGTGCGTCCCGGATCTCATCCGGCCGGATCGTGAGCTCCGCCATCTGGGTTCCCTGCTCTCCTTGTTGGGCCCGTAAGTTCTTCCGCTACGGCCCAACCCGGGCCGCTGGTCCTGCTTGTTGAGTTGGTGTCCGCGCCGCGCGGTCAGCCCGCCATGCGGCGGGTGACCTCTTCCAGCCGGTCACCGATCGTGCCGTGGATCACGTCGTCCCCGATCCGCACCGAGATCCCGCCGAGGACCGAGGGGTCCACGTCGAGGTTCAGCTGGACCGGTCGGCCATAGAGCCGGCCGAGGGCGGCGCCGAGACGTTCCCGCTGCGCGTCGCTGAGCGGGACCGCCGAGGTGACCTGCGCGACCGAACGGTTCCGCCGGGCGGCGGCGAGCACGCTGAGCGCGTCGAGCCCACTGTCCAGGCTACGGCCTCGCGGATGTTCCACGAGACGGGTGACCAGACGGAGCGTGACCTCGCGCGCCCGGCCGCCCAGCAGCTGGCGGACCAGCTCGCTCTGGGCGGCGAGAGCCCGCTCGCCACGGTCCCTGACGCTGAGCGCGGCGCGCAGCTCGGGCGAGGTGGCGACGATCCGGCTGAACCGGAACAGCTCGTCCTCCACCGAGTCCAGGCTGCCGTCCCGCTCGGCGACGATCAGGTCCGCGATGTCGGCCAGCTCCTCGACCGCGTCCACCAGATCACGGGAAGCGGACCAGCGGGAGCGGACCATGCCCGACACCAGGTCGACGGCCTCGCCGCCCACCTGGTTCGCCAGCAGCCTGCCCACCAGCTCCGCCTTGGCCTCGCCGGCCTGGGCCGGGTCGGTCAGCACCCGCCGCAGCGCGACCTCGCGGTCGAGCAGGGCGGTGACGGCGGCCAGCTCGCCGGCCAGCGCGGCGACGTCCACGCCGGTGCTGTCCACCAGCGTGTCCAGCCGCTCCCGCGCGGCGTCCAGCGCCTCGCGGCTCGCTCCCATCATCGGGCGGCCTCGGTTCCAGCCGTCTCGGCCTTGGCCTCCAGCTCGTCGAGGAAGCGGTCGATGGTGCGGCTCTGCCGGGCGTGGTCCTCAAGGGACTCCCCGACGAGCCGACCGGCCAGCTCCACGGCCAGCTTGCCGACATCCTGGCGGAGCAGCTCGGCGGCCTGCTTGCGGTCGGCTTCGATCTGGGCGTGGCCGGCGGAGATGATCTCCTCGCGCTGGCGCTGCCCCTCCTCGCGCATCTCGGCGATGAGCGCGGCGCCCTGCTCCTTGGCCTCCTGGCGGAGCCTGGCCGCCTCGTGCCGGGCCTCGGACAGCTGCTCCCTGTAGCTTTCCAGCGTCTGCCGGGCCTCGGCCTGGGTCGCCTCGGCCTTCTCCATGCCGCCTTCGATAGCTTCCCGCCGCTCATCAAGCGCCTTGTTGATGGACGGCAGGAGCTTCTTGTAGAAGACGAAGAAGATGACACCGAAGCAGATCAGCCCGATGACGATCTCAGGCACCACCGGCACCACAGGGCTCTGCGGTTCCTCCGCGGCCAGTTGCATCAGCATGGTGGACCCTTCCTCGGTAGTGGCGTGAGTGCTTGCGTCAGCCGCCGAGGGCGAAGGCGAGCACGAAGCCCATCAGCGCCAGCGCCTCGACGACGGCGAAGCCGAGCAGCATGTTCTGCCGGATGACGGCGGTGGCCTCGGGCTGACGGGCGATGGCCTGGACACCGTTACCGAAGATGATGCCGATACCGACACCCGGGCCGATGGCCGCGAGGCCGAAGCCGATGGTGTTGACGCTGCCTTCAACTGCGGCGAGAGCTGCGGACATGTCCGTTGTATTCCTTCTCTGTGGTGACCCGGTGGGGGGATGTCCACCGGAGTGCGTTGCGGTTCTTGGGTGGCGTCGGGCGCCGTTCACGGGTGACCGGGTCGCCCTGGGGCCTCTCTCAGTGCGCCTCTTCGAGGGCCTGGGAGATGTAGGAGGCGGTCAGCACCGTGAACACGTAGGCCTGGAGCGCCTGGATGAACATCTCGAAGACCGTGAGCAGCAGCGTCATGATCAGCGAGGTGGCCGAGTAGAACGTGCCCACGACCGTACCCAGGGTGTACCAGGTGCCGATGATGAAGACCAGCAGCAGGAGGTGGCCCGCGAACATGTTCGCGAAGAGCCGGACGGTCAGCGTCAGCGGCCGGATGAAGACCGCCGAGATGAACTCGATGGGCGTGAGGATCACGTAGATCCCCTTGGGGAGCCCGCTGGGCACGCAGAGGTTCCTGATGCCGCCGACCAGGCCGTTGGTCCTGAACGTCAGGTACATGTACGTGCACCAGACGATCAGGGCGAGCGCCGCCGGATAGGCGATGATCGAGGTCGCCGGGAACTGGGCGAACGGGATGATCGCCCAGATGTTCATGATCCAGACGAAGAAGAACAGCGAGACCAGCAACGGGACATACGGTTCGCCCTTCTTGCCCATGGTCTCGCGAGCGACGCCCCGGCGGACGAAGTCGTAGAGGACCTCGGCCACCAGCTGGAACTTGCCCGGCACGACCTTGGGCCTGGCGAACGCGGCCCAGAAGAATCCGCAGATGATGACGGTGCTCAGGAACACCAGCGCCATCGGCTTGTTGACCTCGAACGAACCGATGGTGAACAGCGGTTCGAAGATGAACGACCACTCAGACGGGGCGGGGAAGCCGCAGTCCTTGAAGAGATGGCAGTCGGTCTCGAAGGCGAGCACCTGGTCATTACTCACCGCGAGACTCCCTCGGCGTGACGCATGGATACGGCTACCTCGATGTGTCGGCGTGGCGGCATACCACGGAGCGGCACTGGACTAGGTGTGACGGAGGAGAGGCCGGTCCGCGACCACGGCGCTGTCCCGGGCACCGCGCGCTTCGCCGGTGAGCCGCCCTCCGGCGACGGACGATAGCAGCAGGGAAGGACAGCGCTTATGCAGCCCCCCGGCTCACCGTTGCTGGTCATGCCGGACCGCCCGGTGTGACGGTGGACCGCTCGTCGGCGGGCTCGGACGTCCGGTCCGCCCCGGCGGTCACGTCGACATACAGCGTCTTGACCCGCAGATGGCCACGGACCTGACCGGCGAGCCAGACGGCCGCGCCCACCAGGACCCCGATGGCGAACGCCTGTCCGTCGAGGAAGTCGGCGTCCCGCAGCACCAGCAGCAGCACGAGCAACAGGCCCATCTGCGTGGTGTAGATCAGGAAGGCGGCACCGAAGAACAGCTCGGGCCAGCGCTGGCCCACGACGTTGAGCGACAGCAGTCCGATGGCGAAGAAGGCGGCGGCCACGAAGGCGCCGAGCGCGACCCCGCCGGCCTCCCGGCCCCCGGCCAACAACGCGGCGACCAGGGTGGCAAGGACACCTACCGTGGCAGTGGGGAGAGCGGCGCCTCGGATGATCCGGGCGTCGTTGGACTGCATGGAAGCGTTCTCCGACGGGCTTGGGGACTGTCGTCGTTGACGAGCGGGTTTCGCCCGGCAGTTGGGCCTCCACGCCGGGTCTCGTGAACGCTATCACAAACTTTTTGATGAGGTCTTTACTCGAACGTGTGCAGGACCTCACACCGTTGGGAGTATCCCCGGCGCGCCCGCCCGCCCACGCGGCGGGGGGCTGCTAGGGGACTCGCGCCCCCTGGCCCGGTGGGCGCTCAGGGGCGCGAGGAACTGCGCGAGCCACCACCACAGGCCGCGGACGACCACGATCCAGGAGCGGCAACGGCGCGCGGTCGACTCCGACGTCAGGAGCGGCTGTCGATCTTGCGGCGGGGCGCGAACCGCTGCCGGCTGCCCACCGCCGTCGCCCCGTGCAGCCCCGGCGGGGTGCGCGGTTCACCGCCGGCGTCCGCGCCCTCGCGCTCCGCTTCCGCCTCGCGCTCCGGCTCGGGCTCCAGCCGGCGCGCCGGCTCCTCCGCCCAGGCCCGCGCCGCCGGCTCCGCCGGGCG
>NZ_RFFJ01000191.1 GCF_003696235.1 Streptomyces triticirhizae | reverse complement strand
CCGGGGGCGCCCGGCGGCAGCGGGGTGTCGAGGCTGGTGGGCGTGCGCCACCAGCCCCCGGCCGCCCGGGTGGTCCGCGACCACAGCCCGCCGCGCGGCCGCCGCCCGCCGTCGCCGGAACCCGGCTCGGTGAACGGCTCCTCCTCGTCCAACTCGGCGGCGAGGTTGAGCAGTCGCTCAGAGGTGCGGGCGATCGCCGTGAGCACCGAGTCGGGCAGCCAGGAGTCGGCCGTGGTGTCCAGCCGCCGGGCCCAGGCGTGCGCCTCGGCCGCGCCGGGCCGATCCTCCGGCCGCTCCGCCTGGCAGGCCGATATCAGCCGGGCCAACTCGGGATGCAGCCCCTCAAGCCGCAACGCCACGCCGGGGCGCGGGTCCTGGCCGGTGGCGGCGAAGTACAGCAGCAGCCCGTAGCTGTACAGGTCGCTGGCCGGGGTCACCCGCTGGCCGGCCCACTGCTCCGGCGACATGTAGCCGACGGTGCCCAGCCGGGCGCCCGTCACCGTGAGGCCCTGGGTGGCGGAGGCGCGGGCGATGCCGAAGTCGATCAGCCGGGGCCCGGAAGCGGACAGCAGCAGGTTGGGCGGCTTGATGTCCCGGTGGACCAGGCCCTGTTGGTGGATCTCCTCCAGGGTCCCGGCGAGGTCGGCCGCCAGCCGCCAGACACTGCTCATCGGCAGCGGCCCGTGCTCGTCCACGGCGGCGGCCAGCGAGGGGCCGGGTATGTAGTCCGAGGCGTACCAGGGGAGTTCGGCGTCGGGGTCGGCGTCGACCACCGGAACCGTGCCGGGCCCGGCGACCTGCCGCGCGGCCCGCACCTCCCGGGCGAACCTGGCCCGGAAGCCCGGGTCGGCGGCCTCCGCGCGGCTGACCACCTTGACCGCGACCGAACGGCCGCTCCGGCTCCTGGCGAGGAAGACCTCGCCCATCCCGCCGGCGCCCAGCCGCCCGATGACGCGATACCTCCCGATCCGACGCGGATCGTCGGCCCTCAGCTCACGCATCGTCCACCCCGGCTCTGTCCGTGCCCCGTCCACGCCCACCGCTCACCCGGCAGCCATGTGCCGTCCAACTCCCGTGGACGGCAGGGCAATACTGCCGTCAGCCGTCCACCAACTCCACCTGCATCTCGATCTCCACCGGCGCGTCCAGCGGCAGCACCGCGACCCCGACCGCGCTGCGCGCGTGCCGGCCCCGCTCGCCGAAGACCTCGCCCAGCAACTCGCTGGCGCCGTTGACCACCTGGGGCTGGCCGGTGAACCCGGGCGCCGAGGCGACGAAGCCCAGCACCTTGACCACCCTGGCCACCCGGTCCAGGTCCCCGGCCACCGACTTCACGGCCGCCAGCGCGTTCAGCGCGCAGACCCGCGCCATGTCCCGCGCCTGCTCCTGCGTGACCTCGGCGCCGACCTTGCCGGCCACCGGCAGCTCCCCAGCGACCAGCGGCACCTGACCCGAGGTGTACACATAGGCCCCGCTGACCACGGCCGGCACATAGGCGGCCACCGGCGGCACGACCGGCGGCAACGCCAGCCCGAGCCCCGCCAGCCGCTCCTCCACTCCGCTCACCGCGCTCACCCCTGGGGCTTCTCGCGCTTGAAGTAAGCCACCAGCTGCTCCGCGTTCGGTCCAGGAACGACCTGCACCAACTCCCAGCCGTCCTCGCCCCAGTTGTCCAGGATCTGCTTGGTGGCGTGCACCAGGAGCGGCACCGTCGCGTATTCCCACTTCTTCATGGCGGCCACTCTAGTCACCGCCACTGACAGCGACACCACCACGCACAGTGACGGCCACCCGGCCCACGCCACCGGCGGCGCCGGCGGCCGGCGGGCCCTGGCGAAACGGCCGCCGACGCCGTTCCCTTAGGCTCGCCAGCGTGACCCCAGAACGCAGACTGCACGTGGTCTCCGGCAAGGGCGGCACCGGGAAGACGACCGTCGCGGCCGCGCTGGCCCTGGCGTTGGCCGAGGAGGGGCGGCGGACCCTGCTCGTCGAGGTCGAGGGGCGGCAGGGCATCGCCCAGCTCTTCGAGACCGAGGCGCTGCCGTACGAGGAGCGCAGGATCGCGATCGGGCCCGGCGGCGGCGAGGTGTTCGCGCTGGCCGTCGACGCCGAGAAGGCGCTCCTCGACTACCTCCAGATGTTCTACAAGCTCGGCGGCGCCGGCCGGGCCCTGCGTCGGATCGGGGCCATCGACTTCGCCACCACCATCGCCCCCGGGCTGCGCGACGTGCTGCTGACCGGCAAGGTCTGCGAGGCCACCCGAAGGCGCGGCCCCGACGGGGAGTTCGTCTATGACGCGGTGGTGATGGACGCCCCGCCGACCGGCCGGATCACCCGCTTCCTCGGCGTCAACAGCGAGGTCGCCGGGCTGGCGAAGGTGGGCCCGATCCACCACCAGGCGCAGGCCGTGATGCGGGTGCTGAAGTCCGCCGAGACCGCCGTTCACCTGGTGACCCTGCTGGAGGAGATGCCGGTCCAGGAGACCTCGGACGGCGTCGCCGAGCTGCGCGCGGCCGAACTCCCGGTCGGCGCCGTGGTGGTGAACATGGTGCGGCCGCCCGTCGCCGAGGTCGCCGCCTCCGCGGCCGACCCGGCCGGGGTGGACCGGGAGCGGCTGGCGGGGGCGCTGCGTTCCGCCGGGCTGCCCGCCCCGGCGCGGCTGGTCGACCCGCTGCTCGCGCGCGGCGCCGAGCACGCCGAGCGGCAGTCCCTCGAAGCCGCCCAGCGCGCCGAGTTGACGGCGCTGGGCCTGCCGGTGCGGGAACTTCCGCTGCTCGCCGACGGCGCCGACCTGGCCGGCCTCTACCGCTTGGCGCGCCGCCTGAGGGAGCACCGGTGGTGAACCGGAACGCGTCGTACGAGGGCCCACACCGCGTGAGCCCGCACGACGAGGGAGAAGGGGAGGGCCAATGACCGAGCCCCGGGACCGGGAGTCCATCGTCGCCGAGGTGCCACCGCTGGCCCTCGACCCGCTCCTGGACGCGCCCGACACCCGCATCGTGGTCTGCTGCGGCTCAGGTGGCGTCGGCAAGACCACCACGGCCGCGGCGCTCGGCCTGCGCGCCGCCGAACGCGGGCGCCGCGTCGTCGTGTTGACGATCGACCCGGCCCGCAGGCTGGCCCAGTCGATGGGCCTGGCCGCGCTGGACAACGTTCCCCGCCGGGTCCCGGGCGTGAAGGACGGGGCCGGCGGCGAGCTGTTCGCGATGATGCTGGACATGAAGCGGACCTTCGACGAGACCGTCGAGGCGCACGCCGACCCCGAGCGCGCCCGCGCGATCCTGGAGAACCCCTTCTACCAGTCGCTCTCCACCGGCTTCGCCGGCACCCAGGAGTACATGGCGATGGAGAAGCTGGGCCAGCTCGCGGCGCGCGACGAGTGGGACCTGATCGTGGTCGACACCCCGCCCAGCCGCTCCGCGCTGGACTTCCTGGACGCGCCGCAGCGTCTCGGCTCGTTCCTCGACGGCCGGTTCATCCGGCTGCTGATGGGCCCGGCGAAGGCCGGCGGCCGGGCCGGGCGCAAGGTGATGGACCTGGGCCTGGCCGGGCTCTCCCGGTTCACCGGCACCATCGACCGGGTGGTGGGCGCCGGGCTGGTCCGCGACGTGCAGACCTTCGTCGCCGCGCTGGACACGATGTTCGGCGGCTTCCGCACCCGCGCCGACGCCACCTACCGGCTGCTCCAGGCGCCGGGCACCGCGTTCCTGGTGGTGGCGGCGCCCGAGCGGGACGCGCTGCGCGAGGCCGCCTACTTCGTGGAACGGCTGGCGGCCGACCGGATGCCGCTGGCCGGCCTGGTGCTCAACCGCGTCCACGCCTCCGGCGCCGCCGGGTTGAGCGCGGAACGGGCGCTGGCCGCCGCCGAGGCGCTGGAGAGCCGGGACGGAAAAAATCTTGCCCCGAGCGGCATGGCCGATGATCCGACCGGGCAGACAGAAACGGGGCGGACCACTCCCGCCCCCGACTCCGCGCGGGCCCGACCGCACGGCCGTCACTCTCCCGAAGCCCCCTCTCCCACGGGCTCCTCCCCGACGGCCGAGGCGCGCGACGACGCCACCGAGCGGCTCGCCGCCGCCCTGCTGCGCGTCCACGCCGAGCACATGCGCCAGTTGGCGCGCGAGAGCCGCACCCGGGCCCGCTTCACGGCGCTCCATCCCGAGGTGCCGGTGGCCGAGGTGGCCGCGCTCCCCGGCGATGTGCACGACCTGGAGGGACTGCGCGCCATCGGCGAGGCCCTGGGCCGGCCGGCGCGCCACGACGACGGACCGCTGTGAACCCTGTCACAACGGTCACCCCGGAACGGCCCCCCGAACCCACCTCGGAACGGCCCTCTCAACGGGCCCACGCGCCACGGCGGTTCCGGCCACGGCCTCGGCCGCGCCCGGCGGGTTCGGCCCCGCCCGGGCGTGCGTTCACGCATACGCCATCGGGCGGCTCGCGCCACGGCCATGACCACCACATGCCATCACCGTGTCGCCGCGAAGCGATCACAGGCAAACAATCCAGAAAAAGGTCGCGCGCCGACCGCTCGCTTTATCCCACCCCGGCCCACTCCTCGAAGGACGACCCGTCGAGGGGGTCCCGATAACGCCCGCCCTCGCCGAAGCGCAGACTCCGCTCGTATTCCGTGCGCGCCGTCTCCAGCAGCCTGCGCCAGGAGGTGACCGTCGGGCGCCGGCGCAGCAGCGCACGCCGCTCGCGCTCCGTCATCCCACCCCACACGCCGAACTCCACGCGGTTGTCCAGCGCGTCCGCCAGGCACTCGGTACGCACCGGGCAGCCGGTGCAGACAACCTTGGCGCGGTTCTGCGCCGCGCCCTGAACAAACAACTCATCCGGATCTGTCGCGCGACAGGCCGCCTGCGCGCTCCAGTCGGTAACCCAGCTCATGCCGGTGCCGTCCTCTCCCGAATCGAGGCTCCCCCACGGCGGCAAGTGGCATATTCGCCCTTGCCAGTTGAGGACGTTACGGAAGGCAGCCAGACCACAACACCCCCAGTGGGCCTAATCTTGAATGGCCCGATCGGACTATGGGAAGGGGGAAGTAACCCGACCGGGTGAGGGTTCGGCGACGCAGGCCAGAGCACCCGTGCGAGTTGTGGAGATGGGCGAGCGGCAGAGCACAGGCTCTTTGCGATCTCACCCCTTCGAGTGAGGCCGAACTTGACTCGTTGGGCTTTATGTGAATCGTCAGTAGCTTAGGCGAACACCCGGGGCCCTGTCCGGCGTTTGAGAACGTAGGCTGGTCCCCATGGGTAGGAAGCGTGCCGGTGGCGGCCTGAGCGCCGCTCAGCAGGTGGCCAAGTTCCTCGGTGTCAGCGTGCTCGCCGGCGCCGTGCTGGCGGGCATCGCCCTGCCGGCGGTCGGCGCCATCGGGCTGGCCGCGCGGGGCACGGCCGAGGGGTTCGACGAGATCCCCGCCATGATGAAGCGTCCCCCGTTGAGCCAGAAGACCACGATCCTGGACGCCGACGGCAACGTGATCGCCGACGTCTACTTCCGCGACCGCACCGTGGTGCCCCTGGACGAGATGTCCGAGCACGTGCGGAACGCGATCGTCGCCATCGAGGACGCCAGGTTCTACGAGCACGGCGCCGTCGACCTGCGCGGCATCCTCCGCGCGCTCAACCGGAACCTGGAGTCGGGCGGCGTCGCCGAGGGCGCCTCGACGCTCACCCAGCAGTACGTGAAGAACGTGTTCGTCGAGGCGGCGGGCGACGACGCGGAGGCGGTGGCCGAGGCCACCCAGCAGTCGGGCGCGGCGGGCCTGGGCCGCAAGATCCGCGAGATGAAGTACGCGATCCAGCTCGAACAGGAGCTGTCCAAGGACCAGATCCTGGAGAACTACCTCAACATCACGTACTTCGGCCAGCAGGCGTACGGCGTCGAGGCCGCCGCCCGGCGGTACTTCTCCAAGTCGGCGGCCGAGCTGACCATCCCCGAGGCCGCGCTCATCGCCGGCCTGGTGCAGTCACCGAGTCAGTACGACCCGGTCGAGAACGAACAGGCCGCGATCGACCGCCGTAACACCGTGATCAGCCGAATGCTCCAGGTCGGGGACATCGACGAGGCCGAGGCCGAGGAGGCCATGGCCGCCGACCTCGGGCTGAACATCAGCGAGCCCAGGAACGGCTGCATCACCGCCCCCAACGACGCGGCGTTCTTCTGCGAGTACGTCCAGCACGAGTTCCTGGCGAACCCGGTCTTCGGCGAGACCCGCGAGGAGCGCGCGGCCCAGTGGGCGCTCGGCGGCATGACCATCCAGACCACGCTCCGCCCCCAGGCCCAGGCCGCCGCCGCCCAGGCCGCGCGGGACGGCGCCAACCCGGACGAGCCGATCACGGCCGCCGTCGTCCAGGTCGAGCCGGGCACCGGGCACATCGTCTCCATGGCGCAGAGCCGGCCCTACGGCTACGGCGAGAACCAGACCTCGATCAACCTCAACGTCTCCAGCGGCATGGGCGGCACCACCTACGGCTTCCAGCCGGGCTCCACGTTCAAGCCGTTCACCGCCGCCGCCGCGCTGGAGCAGGGGATCTCGCCGGCCCAGACCTACGAGACCGAGTACGAGATCACCCTGCCGATGTCCGACTTCCGCAACTGCGAGAACCAGCCCCTGGGTTCGGCCGAGGAGCCGGAGTGGACGCTGACCAACGAGCGCGAGGACGAGGAGGGTGAGTGGGACATGACCGACGCGCTCGGTCAGTCCATCAACACCTACTTCGCCCACCTGGAGCGCCAGGCCGGGCTCTGCGAGACCATCACCATGGCGGGGAACCTGGGCGTGGAGCGCGGCAGCGACGAGCCGCTCGCGGCCAACCCCTCGGTGACCCTGGGCGGCCAGGAGACCACCCCGTTGATGATGGCCAGCGCCTACGCGGCCTTCGCCAACGAGGGCACCTACTGCGAGCCGGTCGCCATCACGGCGGTGACCAACGCGGACGGCGAGGAGCTGAGCGTGCCGCCGGCCGAGTGCGGCCAGGTGATGTCGGCGCGGACCGCCAGGACCATCAACATGATGCTGCGCGGCGTGATCGAGGACGGCACCGGCCAGGCCGTCGGCCTCACCGACCGCGACAACGCGGGCAAGACCGGCACCACCGACGAGCGGAAGAACGTCTGGTTCGTGGGGTACACCCCGCAGCTGTCCACGGCGGTGCGGGTCGGCGGCGACCAGAGCCTGCCCCCGATGGAGGACATCACCATCGGCGGCCGGTACTTCGAGCGCGCCAGCGGCGCCGGCGTGGCCGGACCGATCTGGCGGCAGGCGATGACGGGCGCGCTCCAGGGCGTTCCGGCGACCAACTTCACCCAGGTCGACGTCCCCAGGGCCGAGGACCAGCGCGACCGGGACCGCGACCGGGACCGGGATCGGGACCGAGGCCGGGACCGTGACCGGGACCGGGATCGCGACCGGGACGACGACGGCGGGGACTCCCCGCCCGACGACGGCAACCCGGGCTTTGACCCCGGCGACTGGGGCGACTGGGGCGACGTCGAACTCCCCGACCTGCCCCAGGACGGCAACGGCGGCCAACGGAACTGACGGCCCCCGCCACGCCGGCGCCGGCCGGGGACAGCGACGGCGAAGGGCGCCCCCGCCACACGGTGGGGGCGCCCTTCGCCGTCGTTCCGGCGCGCGGCGCCGTCGTTCCGGGTCCGGGGCGCGCGCCGTCGTTCCGGCGCGCGGCGTCAACCTCAGCCGGCCAGCGCCTTCTTGACGGCGGCGGCCACCCGGCCGCCCTCGGCCCGCCCGGCGACCTTCGGGTGCACGATCTTCATCACCGCGCCCATCGCCCTGGGCCCCTCGGCGCCCTGGCTCCGCGCCTCGGCCACCGCCTCGGCGACCAGGCCGGACAACTCCTCGTCCGTGAGCGGCTGGGGCAGATACTCGGCCAACACCGCGCCCTCGGCCCGTTCCCGCTCCGCGCTCTCCGCGCGGCCGCCCTTCTCGAACGCCTCGGCCGCCTCCCTGCGCTTCTTGGCCTCGCGCGCGAGCACCTTCTGGACCTCGTCGTCGGAGAGTTCGCGGGCGGCCTTGCCCGCCACCTCCTCGGTGGTGATCGCTGCCAGCGCCATCCGAAGGGTGGCGGACCGCAGCTCGTCGCGTTGCTTGATCGCTGCCGTCAGATCGCCCTGCAACCGGGACTTGAACGTGGTCATGCCGACCATTGTGACAGCCGGTGCCCCTGGGCCCCGTTGGCTCTGCGACCATGGGCCCCATGCGCGCGCGATATCGCATTCCCCTGAACGCCGCCCTCGCCGTCAGCGCCCTCGCCGCAGGCACCGTCGCCTACGCGGCGGGGTTCGAGGTCAGATCCTTCCGGCTGCGTCGGGTGACCGTTCCCGTGCTGCCGCCGGGGGCGCCGCCGCTGCGGGTGCTCCAGGTGTCGGACATCCACATGGTCTCGGGGCAGAACAAGAAGCGCCGCTGGCTCCAGTCCCTGGCCGGGCTCCGGCCCGACCTGGTGATCAACACGGGCGACAACCTCTCCGACCCCGAGGCCGTCCCCGAGGTGCTCGACGCGCTCGGGCCCCTGCTGGAGTTCCCGGGGGCGTACGTCTTCGGCTCCAACGACTACTACGCGCCCCGCCTGCGCAACCCCGCGCGCTACCTGGCGGAACGCTCCTCGGGCCGCCACGGCCTCAACGGGAACGCGCCGGCGCGCAACGTTCCCCGCAACCCGTGGTGGCTGCTGCGGGACACGTTCGACGAGGCGGGCTGGGTCAACCTCACCAACACCCGGGGCCAGCTCAAGGCCGCCGGCGCGGAGATCGCCCTCACCGGGCTCGACGACCCGCACATCAGGCGCGACCGCTATGAGGCCGTCGCCGGCGGGCCCGAGCCGGACGCCGACCTCTCGCTCGCCGTGGTGCACGCCCCCTACCTGCGCGTCCTCGACGCCTTCACCACCGACGGCTACCCGCTGATCCTCGCGGGCCACACCCACGGCGGGCAGCTCTGCGTCCCCTTCTACGGCGCGCTGGTCACCAACTGCGACCTGGACACCGACCGCGTCAAGGGCCTCTCCCACCACGAGGCGGCGGGCCGCCGCTCCTACCTCCACGTCTCGGCGGGCTGCGGCACCAACCGCTACACCCCCGTCCGCCTCGCCTGCCCCCCGGAGGCCACGCTGCTGACGCTGACCCCCACCACAACCTGATTTCGTGAACGCCCGCTGGTCAGCTAAAGTAGTCCACGCTCCACCGGGGTGTGGCGCAGCTTGGCAGCGCGCTTCGTTCGGGACGAAGAGGTCGTGGGTTCAAATCCCGCCACCCCGACGCAGGTCAGAGGGCCAATCGCATGATCGCGATTGGCCCTCTTTCATGCCCGGGGGGCCAAACAGGGGGGCAACCGTGCCGCGTCAGGCACAACTGTGCGGAATCGTCGAGTGGTTCGCCCGGCCCTCGTACTTCGGCGCCCCGTAGCTGTGGTCTGATGCTGCTGGTCGCGCCGGGCTGTCGGTCAGAGGGAGCCCAGGCGGGCGCGTTCCATGAGGTCGATGACGTAGTGGACCAGCGCGATCGGGGCGGTGGTGGCGGCGAAGATGCGGCGGTCGACGCCTCTCTCGGGGTCGAACCTTCCCGTGTAGATCAGCACCGGAGTGTGCACGTCATGGCGCTCCAGATCGCGCAGCATCCTGATGCCCGCCCGTGGATCGCCGTCCCGGTCGAGGTCGCTGATGATGATGTCGTACGCCCTGCGGCGGGCGTAGGGGACGGCCTCCTCCGTCGACAGCGCGAGATCGACGGTCATGCCGGCCGCGCGGAAGAAGTCGATCAGGGCCCGATTGCCCTCCGGATGGTCATCGACCCAGAGCAACCGGCCGCCCCTGAGGAATTCGGCCGCGTGTTCCAGTCTGCCGAGCGCCGTGCTGCGGTCGCTCGCCGAGATGGCGCTGTCGCTCTCGGTGACAGCGCGATCGAGAAGTTGGCTGGCGAGTTCGATCTCCACGCCCATCGCCCGGAACGCCGTCACCCGGGGGACCATCCGTTCGATGATCGTTCTTCGCAGGGTGAAGTACACGGTGGCCGCGAAGGCCACCCAGAGCACACCGGGAAGGGTGTCGAGAAGCTTGACCCAGATGGCTTCGGACATCCGTCGAATTATCCTCCTCGCGCACCTTACGGGGGGCAAAATCCCCTTGCTCGGGGCGAGTTGGCCGAAAGGCAGCGGTCGGGGAGCGAACGCACCCGGAGGCGCCGGCCGCGCCCGACGGTGGCGTCCGATGGGCGTCCCACCGGTTCGACGACCTGGCGCCGGTCGGCGACCCACCGGAGGTCGAACGATCCGTGTCGGCGCGTGGCAGCGTTCTGACCTGCACCGGAGCGGTTTCTTCGCGGCTTCGTGGCGGCGGCTTGTCGCCACATCTCGCGGTTGGGGGAGGGGCGTGCTACGGTGGACGAAGTTGCAGTTGTGGTTCCCAAGAATTTCAGGTGCTCTTCCCGACTTCGGTCGGTGGGCACCTTTTTTCATATCCGGTGTTTCCGGAGGGGAAAACACGCAGCGACCCCGGCCCGCAAGGTGCGGAATCGGGTTTGCCCCCTAAGGAGACGCAGGATGGCTTCAGGCACCGTTAAGTGGTTCAACGCCGAAAAGGGCTTCGGCTTCATCGAGCAGGAGGGCGGCGGCGCTGACGTGTTCGCCCACTACTCGAACATCTCGGCTTCCGGCTTCCGTGAGCTGCACGAGGGCCAGAAGGTGACCTTCGACGTGACCCAGGGCCAGAAGGGCCCGCAGGCGGAGAACATCGTTCCCGCCTGATCACGCCCCTGACGGCGTGACCGCAGGGCCCCGCATCCGTGTACTCGGATGCGGGGCCCTGCTTCGTTTGTCGGCTCGTTTGTTCTGCTCGTTCTGTCAGACCTCGCTCGTACCATGCCTCGCATGACCGTGGTCGAGGGTCCCGTCGGTGGGTGGGTGGAGCGGCGGGGTGGGGTGGTGGTGAAGACGCACGCGGTGGGCGTGGGGCTGGCGGGGTTGCGGGCGCGGCTGCGGGTGGTGCGGTCGGCGGCGCTGGACGGGCTGGTGGTGCGGCCGTTGGGCGGGGTCGAGGAGCGGCGTGGGCGGCTGGTGACGCGGTGGCCGCGCGGGGAGCCGGTCGATCCGGCGGCGCCGGAGCGGTATCCGTGGGGCGAGGCCGGCGCGCTGTTGCGGCGGCTGCACGCCGTTCCGCTGACCGCCCTGCCCGGGCCGCTGCCGGCGGCCGGCGGCCCG
>NZ_RFFJ01000190.1 GCF_003696235.1 Streptomyces triticirhizae | reverse complement strand
GGCGCCGAGCGCGGCGGCCGGGGCGATGCGGCCCGAGGGCAGCGGGCGGTGCGGCCGGTCGCGGGCGTCCTCGGCGCGGTCGGCCCAGTCGTTCAGTGCCATGCCCGACCAGTAGAGGCAGACCGAACTGGCCATGGCGAGGGCGGTGTTGCGGGCCGGCGCCCGGCCGGCGGCCGAGCCGGCGAGGGCGTCGCCCGGCACGGTCAGCGCGGCCGGCCCGCGCACCAGCTCCAGCCAGGCGCGGGCCCTGCCGCCCGTCACGAGCGGCCAGCCAGCCGGTCGGCGAGCGCCAGCAGCTCGCGGTGCTGCTCGGCGAGGCCGGGCGGCGGCGTGTCCGGGTCCTTGAAGAAGAAGCCGAGCCCGGGCACGGGTCCCGACAGGCCCAACGCGTGGGCGCGGGCCAGCAGTCGGGCCAGGTCCAGGACCAGCGGCGCGGCGAGCGCGGAGTCGCAGCCCTGCCAGGTGGTCTGGAGCACCATCCGGGTGCCGAGGAAGCCGTCGAACGCGACGTGGTCCCAGGCGGTCTTCCAGTCGCCGAGCGCGGGGACGTGGTCGATGTGGGTCTCGCCCTCGGGCTCGTCGCCCAGGTTGTCGGCGAGCGCCCTGGCCTTGCCGGCGTTCTTGGCGGCTGCGGCCCTGGGGTCGGCGAGGGTGGCGCCGTCGCCGCCGCCCAGCAGGTTCGTTCCCGACCAGGCGCGGACGGCCAGCTCGCGTTGCGCGAACATCGGCGCGAGCGCGGCCCGCAGCAGGGTCTGGCCGGTCTTGCCGTCGCGCCCGGCGTGCGGCAGCCCGGCGCGCGCGGCGCGCTCGGCGAGTCCCGGGGCGTGCATCCCGGTGGCGGGGGTGAAGTTGACGTAGGCGCAGCCGGCCTCGATGGCGGCGGCCGCGTACAGCGCGCTGGCGGGCGCCCTGGGGTCGTCGGCCGCGGGCACCGGCTCGGTTGAGGCGAGGTGGACGACCACGGTGCGGGCCAGGCCGTTGTGGGCGGCGAACGCGGTGATGTCGGCGGCGAACGCGGAGACCAGCTCCTCGTCCGTGCGGGGGTCGTCGGGCTGCGGCCCGCCGGGGCGTATCTCGGCGTCGGCGCGCGCCAGGTCGTCGGCCACGGCCAGCGGCAGGCCGTGCGGCAACACCCCGGCCTCGGCGAGCTGTTCGGCGCGCTTGGGCAGCGGGGTGGGGTGGGTGTCATGGCCCCCGAACACCAGCTGTTCCAGCGGGGGCAGGCCAGCCCCCGCGAACGCGGGCCCTGCGGTGACCAGTCCGGTGGGTGGGTGCAGTCCGGCGGCGAGGGCGGCACGGCCGGCGACGGTGGTGGTGGCCACCGAGCCACGGGCGCCGATCAGCCAGACTCCGACGCGTTCTGGGGGTTCTGTTGTCATGACGCGGCTTTCTGTGCAGCTGCGGAAGGGGCGAGGGCGCGGTGCCCGGCCACGTGTGCGGCGTGGCCGGGCACCGCGCGGGGCGAGCGGCTGGGCGGGTTCGGCGTCTCCGTCCTGCCTTCACCCTCCGGCCCCGCGAGGGGCCGGCCCCCGTCCCCGCCGCCCCTCGCGGCGGTGGACGGAGTTCGGTGGTCGTGCGGTGGTGCGTCGCGCTGTGCGTTGGTTACCGGTCGGTTGGTGGGGTTGGATCGGTGGTCGGATCAGTCGGTCGTGGGGGCGAGTTCGGCGATCCGGACGTCCCTGAACTGCACGGTGTCGGCGTCGCCGTGGTTCTGGAGCCCGATGTGTCCCGCCAGGCTACGGCCCTCCTCGGTCGAGGTGAAGTCGTTGATCAGGACGTCGTTGAGGTAGATCTTCAGGTTGTCGCCCTCGACCACCAACTCGTAGGTGTTCCACTCCCCGTTGGGGTTGAGCGCGGCGTCCCTGGCCTCGATGTCAGCCGACTGGAAGGTGTAGACGGCGCCGGTCGTCTTGTCCGGGTCGTCGGTGTCGTCGATCTGGATCTCGTAGCCCTGGTTCACGGCGTCCCAGGGGTCGTCGCTGGCCGGCGCGCCGAGGAAGATCCCGGAGTTGGAGTCGCCCTCCTGGCGCCAGTCCAGCACCAGCGAGAAGTTCTCGTACTCCGCCGCCTCGTAGTAGAACAGGCCCATGCCGCCGACGCTGGTCAGCGTGCCTTCCTCGGTGTCCAGCGCGAACTCACCGGGACCGGCCTGGGTCCAGCCCTCGGTCGAGGTCCCGTCGAAGAGCGAGGTGTAGTCGTTCGCCGGGGTCAGCTCCTGGACGCGGATGTCGCGGAACTGGACGGTGTCGGCGTCGCCGTGGTTCTGGATGCCGATGTGGCCGGCGAGGGTGCGCGCCGGGTCGGTGTTGGTGAAGTCGTTGATCAGGACGTCGTTGAGGTAGATCTTCAGGTTGTCGCCCTCGACCACCAACTCGTAGGTGTTCCACTCCCCGTTGGGGTTGAGCGCGGCGTCCCTGGCCTCGATGTCAGCCGACTGGAAGGTGTAGACGGCGCCGGTCGTCTTGTCCGGGTCGTCGGTGTCGTCGATCTGGATCTCGTAGCCCTGGTTCACGGCGTCCCAGGGGTCGTCGCTGGCCGGCGCGCCGAGGAAGATCCCGGAGTTGGAGTCGCCCTCCTGGCGCCAGTCCAGCACCAGCGAGAAGTTCTCGTACTCCGCCGCCTCGTAGTAGAACAGGCCCATGCCGCCGACGCTGGTCAGCGTGCCTTCCTCGGTGTCCAGCGCGAACTCACCGGGACCGGCCTGGGTCCACCCCTCGGTCGAGGTCCCGTCGAAGATCTGGGTGTAGCCCGGGTCCGGGTCGGGGTCCTCGCCGCCGTCGACGGAGCAGTCGGCGTCGGTCTGGCCGGCCGCGTAGAGGATGCCGCCCAGCAGGTGCTGCTGGAACTCCGGCTCGGCGAACGACTCGATGGTGTGGCCACCGCCGGTGTAGAAGGCGAGGCCGCCCTCGTACTCCTTGCACCAGGCGATCGGGTGGTCGCCCTCCATGTTGCCGCCCTCGTAGGAGGACTCGTCGAGCGAGGCCAGCACGCGGGCGGTTTCCCTGGGGTTGGTGCGGTAGTTGTACCACTCGTCGGTCCGCTCCCAGGTGTCGCCCAGGTGGGCGGTCGCCGGGTGGTCGTGGTCCTCGACGTTGATCGTGGCCTGCTGGATGTGCGGGTGGCTGTCGAAGAGGGCGCCGGCCAGGCCGTCGTACCAGGCCCAGTCGTACTCGGTGTCGGCGGCGGCGTGGATGCCGACATAGCCGCCGCCGTTGCCGATGTAGCCCTCGAACGCGGTCTGTTGGGCATCGTCCAGGACGTCGCCCGTGGTGGAGAGGAAGATCACGGCCTCGTACTGGGCCAGGTTCTCCTCGGTGAACTGGGCCGAGTCCTCGGTCGCGGTCACCGTGAAGTCGTTGGCCGCGCCCAGCTCCGTGATCGTCTGGATTCCGGCCTCGATCGAGTCGTGGCGGAATCCGGCGGTCTTGGAGAAGACCAGGACGTCAAACGGGTCTGCGGCGACCTCCTGGTCGGAGCGCTCGGGCGACTCGGAGGCGCCCGCCGCCATCGCGGGCAGCGCGGTGGCGCACAGGGCGCCCCCGACCAGCAGGTAGCCGGCTCGCCTCAACCGGGTGGTGCGGGTGGTGCGGGTCGTGTCGGGCATGACGCTCACTCCTCACTTCCGGTGCTGAAGGTGAAGTCGTCCAGGTTGAACGTGCCCCCCGTGAACACCAGGACCAGCGTGGTGGACTCGGCCGGCTGGTTGGACAACGCGGTGCTGACGTCCTCATAGGTCTCGGCTCCGCCGGTGTCGCCGACCTCGACCGAGCCCAGCAGCTCGCCGTCGGGAGCGCCGGCGCGCACCTCGATGGCGCCGCTGCCGCCCGCCGATGAGACGCGCGCGGTGAAGTCCGTGGCGTTGCTCAGCAGGTACGGCTCGAAGGAGATCCAGCCGCCGTCGGTGACCTCAACCGCGCGGCCGCCGTGGGCGCCGCCCAGGCTGATCGCCGTGGGGCCCTCGCTCCCGCCGAAGTGCTCGGCCTGCCGCTGCTTGGTCTGGCTGACGACCTGGTCGCTGCCGGTCAGCGGCGGCGCGTCGCCGGCGCCCGAGTCGGTGTACTCGGCGTTCCACACCCCGAAGATGTTGGCGTTGGGGTCGTGTTCCCCGTCGGCCTGGGTCTGGAGGGTGCCGGAGCAGCCGGTGGCGGAGGTCTGCGGGTGGCCGTGCGAGTCGTGGCCGAGGATGAACGTGACGGTCACGTTGTCGCAGTTGATCTCCTCGTCCTCGGCGTCGGTGACCTCCACCTCGAAGGGCACCGCGTCGCCGAAGTCGACCAGCGCGCCGTCGCCCGGCAGGATGATGTTGACCTCGGGCGCGCTGTTGCCGACCGCGATCTGGACGGAGGCGTTGCCGGTGGCGCCGGACGGGTTGCTGACCGTCAGCTCGACGCTGTAGGTGCCGGCCTGCTCGAAGACGTGGGTCGGGTTGGGCTCCTCTGATGTGCCGCCGTCACCGAAGTCCCAGGAGTAGCTCAGCTCGGCGCCGCCCGGGTCGTTGGAGCCCTCGGAGCTGAAGTTGACCTCCAGCGGTGCCGGGCCCGAGGTCACGTCGGCCGCCGCCCTGGCCACCGGCGACTGGGTGCCGGCGGTGTACTCGATGCGGTAGAGCGCGCTGTTCTCGTCGCCGGAGAACCAGCCCAGGCCGTAGTCGAGGACGTAGAGCGCGCCATCGGGGCCGAAGGCGCTGTCCATCACCTGGGTGCCTTCCCAGAGGAAGTCGTAGATGCCGGAGACGTTGCCGCTGTCGTCCTGCTCCACGGCCTTGATCCACTGGCGGCCGAACTCGGTGGCGAAGAAGGTGCCGTCCATCGACTCGGGGAACTTGACGTTGGACTCCAGGTCCGGGTCGTAGTTGTAGACCGGGCCCGCCATCGGCGACTCGGAGCCGCCGCCGAACTCGGGCACGGAGTTCCCGTCGTAGGGAATCCACGCCGGCTGCGCGGGCGGCAGCTCGGTCAGGCCCGTGTTGTTGGGCGAGTCGTTGACCGGGGCGTCGCAGTTGAACGCGCTGCCGGAGGTGCCGCTGCCGAAGTCGTAGTCCACATACGGCTCGTTGTCGCCGACGCAGTAGGGCCAGCCGAAGTTGCCGGGCTCGGTGATCCGGTTGAACTCCACCAGGCCGGCCGGGCCACGGTTCGGGTCGGCGGCGCCGGCGTCGGGGCCGTAGTCGCCCACGTAGACCGTGCCGGTCGCCTTGTCGACGCTCATCCGGAACGGGTTGCGGAAGCCCATGGCGTAGATCTCGGGGCGGGTGCCCTCGGTGCCCTCGGCGAAGAGGTTGCCCTCGGGGATGGTGTAGCTGCCGTCGTCCTCGACGTGGATGCGCAGCACCTTGCCCCGGAGGTCGTTGGTGTTGCCGGCGGAACGCTGGGCGTCGAAGGCCGGGTTGCGGTTCTCCCGCTCGTCGATCGGGGTGAAGCCGTCGGAGGCGAAGGGGCTGGTGTCGTCGCCGGTGGAGAGGTACAGGTTCCCCTCGGCGTCGAAGTCGATGTCACCGCCGACATGGCAGCACTCGCCACGGCTGGCGGCGACGTCGAGGATCTCGACCTCGCTGCTGTTGTCGAGCGTGCCGTCCTCGTTGAGGACGAAGCGGGAGAGTCGGTTGACTCCGTCGTAGGGGGCGAAGTCCTCGGGGGTGCCCTCGCCCGGCGCGCCACCGGGTGGGGTGTCGAGCGGGGGCGCGTAGTACAGGTAGACGAAGCGGTTCGACTCGAAGTCGGGGTCGACCCCGACGCCCTGGAGGCCCTCCTCGTCGTTGCTGTAGACGGGGACCTGGCCGGCGACCTTGGTGGAGCCGTTGGCGTCGGTGATCCTCAGGGTGCCGTCCCTTGAGGTGTGGAGCACCGAGGTGTCGGGCAGCACGGCGAGCGACATCGGCTCGCCCATCTCGGCCTCGCCCTTGGCGAGTTCGACCTGTTGGAACTCCTCCAGCGGCGGCGGTGCCGCCGTCGCCGACTGTTGGCTGATCACCACACCCGCGGAGGCGAGCGTCATGCCCGCCACGGTCGCGAGTGTGGCCTTGATTCTCCTGTGCACGAGCGTTCCTCCGTTAGAGCGCACGGGGGTGGGGGTGAAGCTGTCGCACAGGCGCGCGCCGCCGCGCCAGGGTGAACGGTGCGGCCGTCAGATGAGGGGGGCGACCGCGCTGTTCGGTATTGACCGGTACACCACAGGGACGGTAACGACTTTCTCCCTGGGTGGAAACCCCTTTGAAACAAGCTGGACCGACTTCATCCACCTGCCGGACAAAGTAGGCGCGTTGGACTACGCACGCCGCCCCGTTCTGGCGGCCTACGTCCGATATCTTCCGTGCGGGCGAGGCCGGTTCACTCCTCGGGCGGCAGCGGGACCCCGATCAGCGCGGTGATCACCTGCTCGGTGGTCTCCACCATGTCCACGGCCGCCGGCTCCAACAGCCACTGCACCTGGAGGCCGTCCATCACGGCGATGATCCCGTTGGCCACACTCGCCACGGGGAGCGACGGCGCCAACTCCCCCGCCTCCACCGCCTCCCGCAGCGCGGCGACCACCATCTCGCGCAGCCCCGCGTAGCGGCTGCGGAAGTAGCCCTGCGCCGGGTGGCCCTCGGTGACGCTCTCGGCGGAGAGCACGGTGTAGAGCCGCACGATGCCCTCGCGTTCGGCGTTGAGGCGCGCGGTGTTCACCAGGTGGCGCAGCAGGCCCAGGCCCCGGGGGCGGCCGTCGCCCAGCGCCTCGATGTCCGACTTGTCGCGCAGCTCCAACACCCCGGTCAGCAGGCCGGCCTTGGTGCGGAAGTGGTGCAGGACGCCGGCCTGGGTGAGCCCGGAGCGCTCGGCTATCTCGGCCAGCGACGCGTTGTGGTAGCCACGGGTCGCGAAGGTCTCCATGGCGATGCGCAGGATGTCGTCCCGCCGCTGGGCACCCATGGGGCGTGGGGGTGCTTTGGGCATGAACCGCTCCTACCTTCGGTTTTCCGTGGGCTTCGCAGTCTACGGCCGGGTCAGCCGGGTCCCCAGGTCCCGGAACCGGCGCGAGGTTCCGGAACCGCCGAAACTCCTCCCGGGCCTTACTAAGTGGTCAGTCAGTCTGCTTACATCCTCGCTGTCGCCAAGCGCCATGAGGCACCTCACAGTCCATCCCCGTTCACCCCTGTTCACCTCCGGACCGCCGCGCCGCCCGTTCGCGACCGCCGGCGATCCGGCCCCGTCCCCCACAACCAGGGAGCCGCAGATGACCGCACATCCCGCACGACCCCCCGCCCGGCACCGTTCGCCGCTGCGCGTCGGCCTGTTGGGCCTGAGCGCCGCCGCCCTGCTGGCCGGCGGGCTCGGCGTGGTCGCCAGCACCTCGGCGCAGGCCGCGCCGACGACGGCACGGGCCTGGCTCACCACGTCCGACGGCCAGAACCGGCTCGCCGACCAGGGCGAGCTGTCGTTCGACGGCCAGCCGGCCAGCACCAACATCGAGGTCAACGCCGGCCAGCGGCACCAGGAGTTCAGCGGCGCCGGCGCCTCCGTGACCGAGGCGTCCGCCAGCCTGATCCAGGGCCTGCCCGGCGGCGAGCGCGACGCGCTGCTGGACGCCCTCTTCTCCCGCGAGGGCGACGGCATCGGGCTGAGCTACCTGCGCCAGCCGCTGGGCAGCACCGACTTCAACTCCGGGGACTTCTACACCTACGAGGACACCCCGGGCCAGTTCAGCATCGACCGGGACCGGGAGCAGATCATCCCGGTGCTCAACGACGCCCTCGACCGCAACCCCGACATCCGGCTGATGGGCAGCCCCTGGTCGCCGCCGGCCTGGATGAAGTCAGGCAACTCGCTCAACGGCGGCAGCCTGCTGCCCGAGCACTACGAGGACTACGCCGACTACCTGGTCAACGCGGTGCTGGCCTATGCCGACGCCGGCATCGAGCTGACCGACCTGACCGCGCAGAACGAGCCGCTCTTCGCGACCAGCTACCCGTCCACCTCGATGAGCGCCGCCGAACAGGCCGAGTTCTTCCGCGTGTTGGACGCGGCGCTGACCGAGGCCGGGCTGCCGACCAACCTGTTCGCCTACGACCACAACTGGGACGAGCCGGGCTACCCGCTCGAAGTGCTGGGCGCCACCTCCGACATCGACCGGGTCGCGGGCGCCGCGTTCCACTGCTACGGCGGGCAGCCGGAGGCCCAGGGCGAGCTGGTCGCGGCCGGCGAGCGGGTGTTCTTCACCGAGTGCTCGGGCACCGACAGCGAGAACGGGGCTCAGACCTTCGCTGACACGCTGCGCTGGCAGGCCGAGAACCTGGTGGTGCGGAACATGCGGCACGGCGGCGAGACCGTCATCACCTGGAACCTCGCCCTCGACGCCAACGGCGGCCCGCACCAGGGCCACTGCGACAACCGGTGCAACGGCGTCGTGGAGATCGCCGGCGACCAGGTGACGCGGAACGCCGAGTTCTATGTGCTGGGCCACCTGACCAAGTTCCTCGACCCGGGCGCCACGCGGCTGGAGTCCTCCAGCGAGGGGCCGGGCGGGCTCCAGAACGTCGTCTTCGAGAACCCGGACGGGACGCGGGTGGCCTATGTGGTCAACGCGTCCGGCCAGCAGCGGGACTTCTCGATCACGGAGGACGGGGCCTCGCTCAACGCGAGCCTCCCGGCGGGGGCGGTCGCGACGTACACCTGGACGGTGTGAGCCGTTGACCCACCTGGGTCGTGCCGGCTAGCCGGCACGACCCAGGTGCGGGACCACCAGCGGGAAACGAGCGGCGGCGTTCAGCGCGTTGGGCTCGAACTCAAGCTCGTATCGCGCTCGTCGCCGCCCGCTTCGAGCATGGCCCGCACCACAGCCATGGACGCGCGCCCACCCCTCTCCCCCCGCGCCTCGCGCAGCTCGTACTGGAGGATCGCGAGGGAATCCTCGAGATCCTCCAGCAGTTGCGGTGAGACCAGGAGGGCCGCGACATGCCCGTGATCGGTAAGAGCGATGGTCTCGCGGCCATGGGCGGCACGCCGCACGAGAGCGCCCAGTTGGGAACCAGCCGCGCTGATCGCGATGTTAGACATGCCCAGAAGATGCCACGGGATGCGTCCCCTCGCATCTGGACGCACCTGCTGAGCAGGCCCGACGGTCGGCCGCTCAGACCCTCCGGCCCCGTTCCCACAGCTCCTCGACGTGGTCGGCGAACCGGTCGAACAGGCCGCGTTCCTCCCGACGCCGCAGGTGCAGCATCGGCGAGTCGTGGCCGACGCCCCGGGCCAGGTGCGGGGTGACCAACGCGTCGCGGTCGAACCGGAAGACGGAGAGCGAGACGTGGTTCGTCGCGTCCGAGGCGGCGGAGAAACGGGCCTCGACGCCCGGGACTTCACCCAGTTTCGCCAGGTGCTCCAGCGTGATCCTGATCCGGGTGGACACCGAAAGCGCCACGTCCTCGACCGCCTCCCGTTGCCGCGTCACCTCCCCCTCCGGATCGCCGATCAGGAACCGCACGCGACACCCCGCCTCGGCCTTGCGCCGCAGGGTGTCCACATAGGCGGGCTGGTCCAGCCACAGGAAGTAGTTGGTGTACCCGGCCAGGATGATGTCCTCGGTGGCCGCCTCGGTCAACTCCCCCCAGACGGAGGAGGGACAGGCCGAACGGTAGGGATAGCTGCGGACGATCTCCCGGTCCGTCCCCGTCTTGACGTTGTTCCTCACGGCCCTGGGCCACAGCATCTCCGCCTCAACTCCCAACGCCGCAGCGGCGTCCTCTCGGTTTCGTGCGTGCGGGATCAAGCCGTCGTCGGCGATCCACCGTTCGACCGTCTTCCCGGAGACTCCTACCCGCATGGCCAGCTGGCGAGGTGAGAGCCCGGCGTCAGCCATAGCAGTACGCAAGGAACTGTTCAAGACATCTCCAAGGGACGTTTGGGCGCTTCCGAACCGTACCGCCCAGGAGCCCCAACCGGCAGCGCAAATGGGGAGATTCGTCCCCACTGGCCGGCAAACCTCGGACGCATGAGGACTTCCCGCACTTCGACAGTGCCACAGGATCACCCGTTGCTGACTCCTCCGCGAGGAGGCGGCGTGACCTCGGGCAAAACCAGCCGCCCGCCGTTGGGGGCGCTGCCCCGGCCCGATGTCGTTCCCTATATCGCCCAGTGGAGCGGGGAGCGGGAGGAGCGGACCGTTGTCGTGGGGCGGGCCGGGGGCATCGCCTACGCGGACGAGGTACTTCAGGACCGGGACGGGCACGGGGTGTTGTGGTCGCGGATCGCCTCGCGACCGGGGCTGGGGCGGCCGGAGTTCGGGAAGGTCCACGGGTTGCGGCAGCGCCGCGCGATGCGCCGGCCGCTGTGTCAGGTCTGCGGCGGCGCGGCCGACGAGAACGCGGATGGCGTGCTCTGGCTTCTGGGCGAGGACCCGGATAACCCAGACAACCCGGACAACTGGCCGCCGGGCCTGGAGACCACCCATCCGCCACTGTGTCTGCCCTGCGCCGCGTCGGCGGTCCGGCTCTGCCCCTACCTCGCCCGAGGTTATGTCGCCCTGCGCGTGCGGGACTTCCGCCCGGCCGGGGTGTGGGGTGCGCTGTACCGGCCCGGGTTCCCGCTGCCCGTCGGGGCGGGCCCGGCCGGCGTTCCCTACGGGGACGCCCGGCTGCGGTGGGTGCGTGCCAGCCAACTGGTCGTGCGGCTCGACGCGTTCAGCGTCGTGGACCTCGTGGCGGAGGCGCGCCGGGGCGCCGCGCGCCGCGCGCGTGGCTCAGGCGCCGGCGCGTGCCGCGCGCAGTTGGTCCCGGAGGGCGGCGCCCCGGGCGGTCCGGGCCCCCCGGTCCACCCGCCGGCCCAGCCCCGGCGCGACCGGCTCCGCCGGGCCCGCCGGTTTCCGGCGCCGGGAGGCGGGTACTCGGGGGCGGCCCGTGCGGGTGGCGCCCCACCGCGCCACCCGCAGGCAGCGGATCGCAGGAGGTGAAGTGATCATGCCGGGACGGAAGGAACTTCCCGCGACGCTGGAACGCTCCCCCGCCGGGGCCCAGCGCACCTGGATCGCCGCGCACGACAACGCGGTCACGGAGTACGGCGAGGGTCAGCGGGCCCACCGGGTGGCGTACGCCGCGCTCAAGCACACCCACGAGAAGGTCGGCGACCACTGGGAGCGCAAGGAGCGCGGCCGGAAGGCGCCGTCCGATCCGCGTTCGGCGCGGCCCCGCCAGTTCGGCGGGCGCGGCGCGCAGGGCGTGGACGAGCGGGACACCAAGGCGCACCTGTACGAGATGGCCAAGCGGCTGGACGTGCCGGGCCGCTCCGGGATGAACCGGGGCGAGCTGCTGGACGCGGTCAAGGCCGCCAACCGGCGCGCGACCCGGCGCGCAAGGTCCCGTTGACCACCGGGGAGCGCGCCGAGCGCGCGGCCGCCGCGCACGCCGGGCGCACGACCGAGGCACGCGCCGGGCGCGCGGCGCCC
>NZ_RFFJ01000019.1 GCF_003696235.1 Streptomyces triticirhizae | reverse complement strand
GGCGCGCGTGCCGCCCAGCGCACGCCGTCTCCGCGCGCCGCCCGCGCACGCCGCCCGTGCCCCGGGTGCGCCACGGCGCCGCGCCCGGGGGAGACTGGGAGGGTGGCGGGCAGACGAGCGCGGCGGGCGGCCGACCGGGGACAGGTGACCGAGACGGTCGAGGGCGGGGTCGCCCAGCTGGTGCCGGACCCGGATCGGGCGGACGCCTGGGAGCTGCTGTTGGACGGCGCTCCCCAGTCGCACGTGGACCTGGCCGATCCGACGCGGCTCACCTTCGAGTACCAGCGCAGGCTGGGGCACCTCGTCGATCTGATGGCCCCCGCCGGACGCCCCGTGCGGGTGCTGCACCTCGGCGGCGGGGCGCTCACCCTGGCGCGCTATGTGGCCGTGACCAGGCCGCGCTCCAGCCAGCAGGTGGCCGAGCCGGACGCCCCGCTGACCGCCCTCGTGCGCCGGCACCTGCCGCTTCCGGACGGCGCGCGGGTGCGGGTGCGCGCCCTCGACGCCAGGCAGGCGCTGTCCAGGGTCCCGCCCGGCTGGGCCGACCTGGTCATCACCGACGTCTTCGCCGACGCCAGGACCCCGGCCCACTGCGCCAGCCTGGAGTTCCTCGACGCGGTCAGGGGAGCGCTGGCCGTCGGCGGCTGGTACGCCGTCAACTGCACGGACGGGCCGCCGCTCGCGCATCTGCGGGGGCAGGTCGCCACCCTGCGGGCCCGGTTCCCCGAGGTCTGTCTGATGGCCGAGCCGGCCGTGCTGCGCGGCCGGCGCTTCGGCAACGGCGTGCTCTGCGCGGCCGACCACCCGCTGCCGGTCGCCGAGTTGACCCGCAGGGCCGCCGGCGACCCGTTTCCGGCGCGGCTGTTGACCGGGCGGGAACTCGCGGACTTCACCGGCGGCGCGGCCGTGGTCACGGACGCCACGGCCCGGCCGTCGCCGTCCCCGCCGGAGGGAACTTTCCCCTGATCAGGGGCCGTTGTCAGACCCTCGTGTCACAGTGTGTGCTCGAACGGAGACTTCGAGTGTGACAAGGGGTGGGGATGAGCGTGTGGGGCCTCGATCGGGTGAGTCGGGCGGCGCGTCACGGGAGCTGGCTGGCTCGTGGACGCCGGCCTCGGGGAACAGCGGTGCAGCGGTTATCAGTGAGAACGATCATGGTCAGGGCGCGAGTGCGCTGGCCCTGTTCTCGTACTCGCGGCGGGCCTTGCGCTGGGCCGGCACTGCGGGAAGGCCCTGGCCGCCGTCGAGCGGCGGCGGCGTACGAATGCCAGCTTCGGAAGGCCGCCGTCGAGGCCCTGAGCCGCACTCTGGCCGCAGAACTCGGCCCCCGAGATATCCGGGTCAACTCCCTTGCCCCGGGGCCGACCGCCACCGACTTCAACGGCGGTGCCATGCGGGATGACGCCCGTATGCGCCAGGGGCTGGCCGGGCAGACCGCGCTTGGCCGTGTCGGCGAACCCGAGGAGATCGGCGACGCCATCGCCACACTGGCGTCCGACGGCCCGCGCTGGATGACCGCCCAGCGCGTCGAGTCTCCGGCGGCGCCTTCCTGTGACCGACCGAGCGAGTCTGTCCCTGGCCACAGGCAACGGCGCGCCGGATTCATTCCGCGCCAGTCTCGTCTTCATCCAGCTCCGACGCGTCCGGGGCGCGTACCGAACCGCGCACATCTGGAGCGCGAACCCGAGCCGGTGATGCTCCGTCCGCCGCAGGGCGATCAGGTCCCGGTCCACGTCGTCCAGGAAGAAGAACCGCTCCAGCTCGGGCCTCGTCGGCTCCTCGGCGAACGTCCCGTACGCCTCGGCCCGCTCATCGCTCAAAGGATTCCACCGGCACGAGCCGGACCGCGGCCAGCCCCGGACCGGGCCCGGAGGCGCTTCACCGAACCCCAGCGGCGAAGTGGATCACTGCGCTGGACGGCCATGATCGTTCTCACCGATAACCGCTGTACCTATGTTCCCCGAGGCCGGACGCGGACGCCCCCGGCCCGGCCGCGCCGGGCGCGGTTCCGGACCGGGGGCCTGTCTCCCCCGCCCTCCCTCCCTCGGCGCCCGCCTGGGGCGATGGCTCGCCCGGTGCGGCGGGGTGCTGCGGGAGGGCTTCCGGGTAGGGCGGGGGGAGCGTGGCGGCGCCGGCCGCCCGGGGTCAGCCGGCGGCGGGCAGTTGCCCGGAGCCGACCACTCCCGCGTACCAGCGCGCGCTGGCCTTCGGGGTGCGCCGCAGCGTCTCGAAGTCCACGTGCACGACGCCGAAGCGTTTGCTGTAGCCGTACGCCCACTCGAAGTTGTCCATCAGGGACCACAGGAAGTAGCCGCGCACGTCCACGCCCTCGGCGATCGCCTGGTGCACCGCGTCCAGGTGGCCGTGGAGGTAGCTGATGCGGTCCGGGTCGTGGACGGCCCCGCTGGCGTCGACCTTGTCGTCGAACGCGGCGCCGTTCTCCGTGATGTAGAGCGGCAGGTCGGGGCGTTCCTCGCCGAAGCGCCTCAGCAGCTGCACCAGCCCGGTCGGGTCGATGACCCAGCCCATGTCGGTGCGTTCGCCCGGCGCCAGGTGGAACTCGACGCTCTCCGAGCCCACCCAGGGCGAGTGGTCGGAGGCGCCGTGCCCGTCGTTGCGCGGCGCCTCCCTGCCCTCCACCGGCGCGGAGACCACGGTCGGCGTGTAGTAGTTGAGCCCGAGGAAGTCGATCTGCTGGTGGATCTCGGCCTCGTCGCCGTCCCGCACGAAGGACCAGTCGCTGACGTGCGCGGTGTCCTCCTTCAGGTCCCCGGGGTAGGCGCCGTGCAGCACCGGGTCGGTGAAGATCCGGGTGTGCAGCGCGTCGATGCGGCGCGCGGCGTCCTGGTCCTCCGGGGACTCGGTGTGGGACCTGATCACCCCGGGGTTGAAGGTGATGCCGATCTGCGCCTCGGCCGGCAGCACCGTGCGCAGCGCCTGAACGCCGAGCCCGTGCGCGAGGTTGAGGTGGTGGGCCGCCTTCAGCACCGACTCGGGCTCGGTCCGCCCCGGGGCGTGCACCCCGGAGCCGTAGCCGAGGAACGCGCTGCAGAAGGGCTCGTTCAGCGTGGTCCACAGCCTGACCCGGTCGCCCAGCGCCGTGGCGACGAGATGCGCGTACTCGGCGAAGCGCTCGGCGGTCTCCCTGGCCGGCCAGCCGCCGGCGTCCTCCAACTCCTGGGGCAGGTCCCAGTGGTAGAGGGTGATGGCCGGGGTGATGTTCCGCTCCAGCAGCCCGTCGGCCAGGGCCCGGTAGAAGTCCAGCCCGCGCTGGACGGCGGGGCCGCGCCCGGTGGGCTGGACCCGGGACCAGGACACCGAGAAGCGGTAGGCCTGGAGGCCGAGTTCGGACATCAGGTCGAGGTCGTCGGACCAGCGGTGGTAGTGGTCGCAGGCCACGTCGCCGTTGTCGCCCTGGAAGACCTTGCCGGGGGTCCGGCAGAAGGTGTCCCAGATGGACGGAGTACGGCCGTCCTCGCTCGCCGCGCCCTCGATCTGGTAGGAGGCGGTCGCCGATCCCCACAGAAAGTCGGCCGGGAAGACCCGTGGTTGCTTTTCAGTCATGGAAGCGCTCCCATTCTTGCTCGTAGAGAGGGTATCGAAGCCGGACCGGCGGGGTGCTCAGCCCTTGAGTGCGCCGTGCATGATGCCGCCGACGATCTGCCTGCCGAACAGCACGAAGGCGATGAGCAGAGGCAGTGTGCCCAGGAAGGCGCCCGCCATGATCACGCCACGGTCGGGTACGTAGCCCTGCCCCAGCCCGGTCAGCGCGACCTGCACCGTCGGGTTCTGTTGGGTCAGGGCGATGATTGGCCAGAAGAACTCGTTCCAGGCCGCCACGAAGGTCAGCATTCCCAGCACGGCCATCGCCGGTCGGGCCGCCGGGAAGACCACGTGCCAGACCACCCGGAGGCTGTTGGCCCCGTCCACCCTGGCCGCCTCGATCAGCTCCGTCGGCAGCGCCTGCACCAGGTACTGGCGCATGAAGAAGACGCCGAAGGCGCTGACCATGGTCGGCAGGATCACGGCCTGGAGCTGGTTGGTCCACTCCAGCTTGGCGATCGCCATGAACAGCGGGACCACGGTGAGTTGGGGCGGCACCATCATGGTGCCGATGACCAGCAGGAGGAGCAGGTTCTTCGCGCGGAACCTCAGCTTGGCGAAGGCGAAGCCGGCGAGCGTGGCGAACAGCACGGTGGAGATGGTCACGGTCCCGGCCACGAAGATCGTGTTGATCATGGCCGTGCCCATGTTGGCGTCGGTCCAGGCCGCCTCCAGGTTGGTGAACAGCCGCCCGCCGAACCAGAACGGCGGAGTCGTCTCCGCCAGCCGGGAGTTGGTGTGCGAGGCCGCGATCGCCGACCACAGCAGCGGGAAGAGCGAGCCGACCGTGAAGACGGTGAGGATGAGATAGGTCAGCCAGCCGGCGCGCAGGTGGCCCCCGGCCCGGCCGGCCCTCCCGGCCCGCCTGCGGCGGCTTCCTCCCCGGGGCGGCGGGTCCGTCGTCTCCCGCGTGTTCGGGGCGATGACAGGTGCTGTCGCCATCACGCCTCCTCGCCGTTGCTCTTGCCCACCAGCCGGGTGAGCACCCAGTAGAGAATGCCGATGACGATCAGCAGCAGGAACATCGTCCAGGCGATGGCCGCCGCCCGGCCGAGGTGCAGGTTGAACCAGCCGGTCTCGTACATGTAGAGGCCCAGGGTCTGGTACTGACTCTGCGAGCCACCGTTCTCGCTGCCCGCCAACAGGTAGGCCTCACCGAAGAGTTGGGTGGCGCCGATGGTGGAGATCACCACGGTGAAGAGGATGGTGGGCCGCAGCGCCGGGATGGTCACATGGCGGAACTGCTGCCACCGCGAGGCGCCGTCCAGGGACGCCGACTCGTAGAGGTCGTTGGGCACCGCCTGCATCGCGGCCAGATAGATCAGGGTGTTGTAGCCCGTCCACCGCCAGATCACGATCGAGGAGACCGCGAACTGCGAGGACCAGGTCCCCGCCTCCCAGCTCACCGGGTCGATGCCGACCAGGTCGAGCGCCCAGTTGATCATGCCGTAGTCGCGGCCGTAGAGCATGGCGAAGACCAGCGTGGCCGCCGCCACCGAGGTGGCGTACGGCGTGAGCATCGCCACCCGGAACATCATGCTGCCGCGCATCCGGTAGTTGAGGATGTGCGCCAGGCCCAGCGCCATCAGCAGCTGCGGGACCGTGGAGATGAGGCCGATGGTGAACGTGTTGCGGAGCGCGTTCCAGAAGAACTCGTCGTCCCAGAGCCGCGAGAAGTTGTCGAAGCCGACCCACTCCATCTCGTTCGGGTTGGTCATCGACACCTGGTGCATCGCCGCCCACCCGGTGTAAAGGAGGGGGAAGAGCCCAAAGGCGGCGAAGAAGAGGAAGAAGGGGGAGATGAAGGCGTAGGGGCTGTACTTCAGGTCCCATCGATACCAGCGGGAGCGGCGCTCGGTCCGCTTCCGCTCCTGGGAGGGAGGGCCGTCGGCCTTGCCGGAATCGTGGCGCGGGGCCGCGCCCCCCGAGGTGACGGAGGGCGCGGCCGAGGCGTGGTCAGTTGTCATCTACCTGTCCCGGTCATTCCGCGAGTGCGTTGTCCAGCTGGCTCACGACGCTGTCCCAGGCCTCGTCCCCGGAGATGCCCTGCTGCTCCAGCGCGGCCAGGCCGTCGGTGATGCCCTGCTGGATCACCTGGTCCTGCGGGCCGATCACCGAACTCGGGATCTCGGCCGCCGCCTCGGTGAAGATCTGCCCGATGGGCGCGTCCTGGAAGTACTCGTGGGTGGCTTCGAGCACCTCGGGCAGCTCGTGGGCCGCCGCCGAACTCGGGAAGCTGCCACGCTCGGTGAAGAGCTTGGCCTGCTGCTCGGGGGCGGTCAGCCAGGCGGCCAGCTTGACGGCTTCTTCCTTGTTGTCACTGGCCTCGGGGACGCCGATGAAGGAGCCGCCCCAGTTGGAGGGCGAGGGGGACTGGGCGACGTCCCAGGCGCCCTGGCCGTTCTCGCCGGCCTCGGACTGGATGTAGCCGAGCATCCAGGCCGGGCAGGAGGCCACGGTGGCGAAGGCGCCGTTGGCGAAGGCGGTGTTCCACTCGTCGCTGAACTGCTGCTGACGGTCGGTCAGTTCGCCCTCGGCGGCCTGCACGGAGAGGTCCCAGGCGGTCTGGACGGCCTCGCTCTCCTGGTAGTTCACCTCGCCGTCCGCGCTGTAGTACCGCTCCTCGTAGCCGGAGACGACGGCGTTGAACATGCCGCCGGCGGAGTCGAGGTAGGCCACGTCGGCCGGCCCGTTGGCGAGGAACTGCTCGCCGACGTCGAGGTAGGACTGCCAGTCGGCGAAGAGCGCGCTGACCTCCTCGCGGTCGGTCGGAAGCCCGGCCTCCTCGAAGTAGTCCGTGCGGTAGCAGATGCCGGTCGGACCGATGTCCGTGCCGAGCCCGATCACCCGGCCGTCCTCGGTGGTGGCCTGGTCAAGCTTCCAGGGAAGGAAGTGGCTGGTGTCCACGTCCTCGTACTCGTTGAAGTCGACCCAGCGGTTGTTGAGGTCGCCGGTCATCTCGGCGATGTTGCCGACCTCGATGGCCTGGATGTCCATCAGACCGCTGTTCTGCGCGAGGCGGGTGCGCAGCTGGGCGATGTAGTCGCCGTTCTCGGTGATGGAGTCCTGCGTGATGGTGACGTTCGGGTTCAGCTCCATGTACTCGTCGTACAGGCCGGCCTCCTCGAAGCCGAACTGGCCGAAGACGCCGATGCTGATCTCGACGTTGCCGTCGCCGCCGCCCTCCTCGTCGTCGCTGCCGCAACCCGCGAGGACGCCCGTGGCAAGGGTGGCGGCTACCCCGAGGGCGAGGACCCGGGTGGTTCTGCGGTTGGGCCGGTGAAAAGTGCGTGCTCTATCGCGCATGACGGATTGTCCTCCTGGCGCACACATGACGTTGCCTTCCCGGCCAGTGGTGCGGCTGTGGGGGATGGGCCTGGGCTCGGAACGTACGGGTTCTGTAGGGTTCTCGTCGCGTGGGAGCGCTCCCAGCTGTGATGGGTTGAAGGCTTCCTGAGCCCTCGGCAAGTGTCAAGTCATAGAACAGGTCGCTTCGGTATCCGTGATGTAGTTGGACTCTGGGGCGCAAACGGGAGGAACCGATGGCAGTGACAAGGCGCGGCATGGGGCGCGACGGAAGACCAACCCTGGAGCAGGTCGCCGCTCGCGCCGGCGTGGGGCGGGGCACGGTTTCCCGTGTCATCAACGGCTCGCCCCGGGTCAGCGAACGCACGCGCGCGGCCGTTCAACAGGCCATCGCCGATCTGGGCTATGTGCCGCACCGCGCGGCCAGGGCGCTGGCCGCCAACCGCTCGGACGCGATCGCCCTCGTGGTCCCCGAGGCCGAGACCCGGCTCTTCGCCGAGCCGTACTTCTCGGGCATCATCCGGGGCGTCAGCGCGGAGTTGGCGGACACCGACATCCAGCTGCTGCTCACGCTCATCCGCACCCCGAAGGAGCGGCAGCGCTTCTCGCAGTACGCGGCCAGCCACCGCGTGGACGGCGTGCTGCTGGTCTCGGTCCATGGAGACGATCCGATGCCTGACCAGTTGGCTGAAATGGGCATCCCCGTGGTCATGAACGGGCGTCGTTCCTCGGACGAGATGGTTCCCCACGTGGACTGTGACAACGTCGGCGGCGCGCAGTTGGCCGTGGAGCACCTGCTGGGCCGTGGGCGTTCCACGGTGGCCACCATCACGGGCCCCTCCGACATGTATGTGGCCCGCTGCCGGGTCGACGGCTACAAGGAGGCGCTGCGCGCCGCCGGCCGGGAGCCTGACGAGGACCTGATCGCCAAGGGCGACTTCTCGGAGGAGAGCGGTCATGCGGCCATGCACAAACTGATCAAGCGGCGACCGGAGTTGGACGCGGTCTTCTGCGCCTCCGACCTGATGGCCATCGGGGCCCGCCGTGCGCTGCGGGAGCTGGGCCGGTCCGTGCCCGGGGACGTGGCGCTGGTCGGCTTCGACGACTCCGCGCTGGCCCGGCACATGGACCCGGCGCTCACCAGCGTGCGGCAGCCGATGGAGGGCATGGGCCGGGCGATGACCAGGGCGTTGCTCGCGGAGATCGGCGACTCGGGCCCCGACCGCCCCCGGCTGGTGCTGCCCACGGAGCTGGTGCGCCGGGCCTCGTCCTGAGGTTCGGGCCTCGCCCCGCCGGCGGGGCGAGGCCCGAACCTCAGGACGCCGGTGGGCGCCGGCGGGCGCCCTCGCGGCGTCCCGCGTCCGTCGGCGCGGTGTTGCGCTGGCCACATCCCGGCGCCGCAGTGCGCGTGAAAGCGCTCCCACGGGAGTGCTTATCGGCCATGCCCGAGGGGCCTTCCGTTGCCAGAAGGTTGTGCAAGGTGGCATCCGCTGTCGGTGCCTCGGTCTATGGTCCCTTGCATGGCTGTTCGACCACTCTGTGCGCCCGGCGATCTCGATCTTCGCCGGCCGCTGCCCGGGCGTCCCGCCGCCGCGCAGCGGGTCACGGCCGTCGCGGCCACGTCCGGCCTCACCCGGGTCGCCGTGGCCACGGCCGCGCCCTGGTTCCCCGGCCTCGCCGAGCTGTTGGTGCTCGCCCCCGGCGAGGACGCTCCGCCGTTACGCCTGCCCATGGCCCGGCGCCCCCAGGGGGCCGTGGTGCGGGACATGGTCTTCAGCTCGGACGACGCCGCGCTGACCGTCTCGCTCGGCGGCTCCGAGGAGCAACAGCTCGGCCAGGTCGCGCACTTCGCGCTGCGGCCCCGGCCCGTCGAGCGCTGGCGGCGCTCGCTCAGCCGGCCGGTCTACGCGGGCTTCAGCGAGTGCGGCGGCCTGCGGCTCGCCGTCAGCGGCGACGGGCGGGTGGTCGCCGGCTGCGACCAGTCCAGCCGTTCCGTGCTGGCCTGGTCGGCGGCCGACGGGTCCCGGCTGGTCGACGGGGCCGCCGAGCCGCCCCGGGTGGGCGGCAGCGAGGCGATCGCGGTCGACGGCGAGGGCTCCCGGCTCGCGTTCCGACTCTGCCGCCCCTACGAGCGGGCCCCCGACGGCGGCATCGCCGTACTGTCCCCGGACAGCGGCGCGTTGAGCGTGCTGCCCACCGGTCTCGACTGGTGCGCCGGGCTGGCCTTCGCGCCCAACGGCGCGCTGCTGGTCGTGCTGGGCACGGCCGGCGGCACCGCGCAGGCGGTCTTTCTCGACCCGGCCCGGCAGCCAGCCGACGCGGTGGTGGAGCGCCGTCGCCTGGCCGCGCTGCCCGCCGAGGCCGCCCAGCAGACGGCGCGTCCGGCCTGGGGGGCGGCGGGCCCCAGGGCGGCCCTGCGCGCCGACCGCACCGTCACGGTGTGGGACCTGGCGGCGGGGGAGCCGCTGTGCTCCGTCTCCGACCTGGGCCGCTCCACCGCCTGGGCCCTGACCCCCGACGGCCGCGCCCTGGTGGTGGCCTCCCCGGCCGAGGTGCGTGGCCATGACCTCGGCTGACACCGGGCCCGCGCGGCCCGTCCTCGACCCGACCCCCGAGCCCCGACCGCCCCAGAGCTGATCGTCCGAGAGCCGAACCGCCCGAGATCCACCCCCGAGAGCTGACCGCCCGCCGAACCCAGGACGGACGTCATGAACCCCTCCGACCCCCCAGGACCCGGGGCCCCCGCCCCTCTCGACCCGACCCGGGGCCCCGACCGTGAACGCCCGAAGTCCCCGTCCCCGCAGGGCACTTCGGGCGCCTCTCCCGAGGCCGTCGCGCGGGCGCTGCTGGCCGCGCGGCCCAGCGAGGAAGGCTGGTGGGAGATCTGCCGCCAGCTGGAGCGCATGACGCCCGAGCGGCTCGCGGCGATCCGCCCGGCGGCGCTGCGCTGGCCGGCGGCCCACCGGCCGATGCCCGACCGGTGGTGGGCGCAGTGGACCTCGGGGGACGTCCGCCCGCACCACGCCCTCGCCGGCACCCGGGCGTTGGGCCGGCTCGACCACGTGGAGACGGGCACCGTCCCCTACCCGGTGGCCGAGGACTGGGCGGAGGACCGGGACGTCGAGGGGAACGGGGACGTCGAGCGGGACGTCGTGCGGGATGGGCACGGCGCGGAACGCCCGACCGGGCACGCGACGGGGCACCCGTGGGGGACCGGCCCGGTGGACGCCGACCCGCCGCCGCCGTCGGCCGACCCCAGGGAGGCCCGCACGGCGTACTTCTACAACGGCGCCAGCGCGGTGGCCGCGCCCGCTGGGCTGCGCTGGCTGGCCCTGGCCGCCGCCGCCGAGTGGCACCACAACGGCGGGGACATCGTCCGCTGGGAGACCACCAGGGACGCCCCGCTCGTCTGGTACCTCGACGGTTCCGGGACCCACGACGAGTCCTACGACCTGCAACTCTCCCCGGACGGCGCGATCGTGGTCGCCGCGGTGGAGGGCGCCTGGCGGGCCTGGTCGGCGGCGACCGGCGAGCCGCTGTGGCGGGTCAGGCCGCACGCCGCCGAAGAGGCGGCGGACGCCGAGGAGTTGGCGGACGCCGAGGAGTTGGCGTTCGACGCGGAGGACGTCGAGGTCAGCATGGACGACCTGGTGCGCTTCGGCTTCTCGGCCGACGGGCGCCGGCTGGCCGTCGGCACCGGCAGTTCCGACGTGGTGGCCGTGCTCGCCAGTCACACGGGAGAGGTCCTGTTGCGGGTCCCCGAGGGGGAGGACGCCTTCGGCCCGGTCGCCCTCGACGCCACCGGCGAGCTGCTGGCCCACACCGGCCCCGCCGGCCGGGTGGTGCTGCGATCCGTGCCCGAGGGGCGCGTGCTGGCCGTCGCCGACACCGGGCTCAGCTCGATCGGCGCGCTGGCCCTGGCGCCGGACGGCGACGAGCTGTTCGTGGTGGGCGGCGCGGTCGGCGGCGTTCCCGAGCGCGCCGGCCTGGCGACGACGGCGCGGCCGGCCGGCCGCAGGTTCACCCTGCGCCGGGACGGCGGGCGGACCGTGCTGACCGGCCAACCCCTGCTGCGGCCCGGCGAGTTCACCGAGGGCCTGGACGCCGACTCGCCGTCGGCCGCGATCACCGCGCGGTCCTGCTGGACGGCGGAGGGGCCGTTCGCCTTCGTGGGTGCCGACTTCGGCTCCCTGCTCTTCGACGGCGAGGGCCGCACCCTGTGGGCCGACCCGGCCGCCGCCGTCGGCGCGTTCACCTCCGACGGCCGGGCCCTGGTCGTGGTCCAGGAGGACATCGACGTCTGGTTCCTCGCCGGCCTCGAACGCCCCGACGAGCCGGTGCCCGCCGAGGAGCCGGCGCCCGGCCTGGTGTTGCTCACCGGGCTGCCGCCGGCGCTCGCCGGGCCGGCCGCCGCCGGCGGCGACCAGCCGGCCGAACTGCCCTGCTCACACTGGTCGGTGCGGGTCGCCGCGGTGGCGGACGGGGCGCGGGCCCTGGCCTTCTGCGCCAAGCTGGACCGGGACTCCGTCGGCCGCCCGCAGGTGCTCTGCCGCTGGCCGGCCGGGTCCCCGCCCGGCCAGACGCCGCCGGAGACCGGCCTGCTGCCCGAGGTCGACGGCTCCTCCTACCTCTCCGACCTGGCGTTCTCCCCCTCGGGGGACGTGCTGGCCAGGGGCCTGCTCGGCGACGAGTCCGCGCTGGCGCTGGACGAGGTGGCCAGCGGAGCGACCCGCTGGGTCTACACCCTGCCCCCGGTCGCCTGGGACGAGGAGGAGCGGCTGCGCATCGCCTTCAGCGCCGACGGCTCCCGGGTCGCGCTGGCGGCCCATGTCACCGGACGCGTCGTGGTGTTGGACGTCTCCAACGGCAAGCCGCTGCTGTCCTTCGCGGAGTCCGCCACCCAGACGGTCTCCTGGCGGGGCGCCCGGATCGACATGGCGGCGCTGGACGCCACCGGCGAGCGGGTCGCCTTCGGCGTCAGGGACGCCACGAGCCGGGTGGTGGTGCGCGAGGTCGGCGGCCCCGCCCTTTCCGTCGCGGCGCCCGCCGGCCTGCGGCAGGTCACGGGGCTCGCCTTCGCGCCCGACGGGCGGACGTTGGCCGTCGCCGGCGCCACCCAGCGTGGCCACGCCGGGCTCTGGCGGCTCGCGCTCGACGGGGACCCGGGCGAGGCGGCCGTGCCGCCGGTCACGGCGGTGCGGGACCTGCCCATGCACGACCAGCCCGACGGCCAGCTGGTCTGGTCGGCGGCGGGTCCCCGGGCGTACTTCCCCGGCAGCCACGGCTGGGGCGCGGTCTGGGACGGGGGCTCGGGGCGGACCCTGGTGGAGATACCCTTCGGCTGCGCCGACGGCGGCGTGGCCCTCTCGCCCGACGGCGGGACGCTGGTCACCGTGACCCAGTTCGGCGCCAGGCTCTGGCCGTTGCCGGCCCCCTGAGCCGGGCGGCTCGGCGCCGGCGGCCGCGCCGGTCCCGCCTTCAACCCGTGAACGCGCGCCGGCCCCGCCGAACGCACCGAGCCCCCGGTGCCGCGAGGGCAACGGGGGCCGGTACGTGGGGGGTTCCCATGGTGTGCGCCACCGGCACCCCGCCGGCCGGGCAGGTCACCCGGCCGGCGGGGCATGGGTCACACGGTGATCGACGGGTCGATCACAGCGGGGGGTAGGCGTTGGCCAGCAGCTCCTGGAACTGCGCGGAGAACCAGTGCCCGGAGATCGGGGCGTTCGGCAGGGCGCCCGACGGGTTGTTGCCGTTGCGCGGGTTCCCCTCGTAGGTGGGGTCGCACATCCGGTCGAAGCCCTTGCCCTCGTCGTTCGGGATCTCCTCGCTGGAGCCGTCGGACTCACCCGGGGGCTTGATCCAGACGTAGGCGTCGATGCCCGGGGCGGGCGAGGCCTCCGGCCGCTCACCGAGGCCGGCGCCGGCCTGGTTGCACCAGTTGCCGGCCTGGATGCGCCGGTCGACCCGGCTGCCCTCGACATACGCGTTCACGTCGGTCTGGGGACCGGGACCGGTCGGACGGTCCGGGCCGCCCCAACCGCTGCGGGAGGTGTCGATCAACATCCCGATGTCCGAGTTGAAGCCCTGGGAGACCAGCTCCTGGCGGAACGCCTGGGCGAAGGACTGGTTGTCGATGTAGCGGTTCCAGTCCACCCAGTCGCTCTCGCGCACCGGAGTGCCGTTGATCGTGTCGTCGATGCTGTAGTACGGCTCGACCGTCGGGCCGTAGTTGGCCGTGTTGACGATGAAGCCGTGCACGTCGTCCACCGAGGCGCCGCCGGTGGTGGCCGCCTCCGCGAACAGCTGGGCCGAGGCACCGAAGTTGTCGTCCCACCCGATCCAGCCGTAGTGGCCGGCGTCGATGTAGTTGTAGACGTTCTCGATCGCGCCCAGCTGCTCCAGCGCGTACGCGACGCCGTTGACGTAGTTGCCGTTGGCCAGCATCTCGTCACACTCGGGCGTCGCGGTCTCGCGCGGGCTGACGTTGGTGATCAGGTTCGGGAGCGAGTCGATCTCGATGACCGTCACGATCCGCAGGTCGGCGTAGGCCGGGTCGCCGAGGATCTCGGCGATCGGGTCGATGAACTCCGACTGGTAGCGGTCGAGTTCGTCGGGGCCCAGCTCGCCGTTGGAGGCGAGCGCGGCGCAGTCGCGGCCCGGCAGGTTGTAGATCACGACCTGGAACACGAAGTTCTCGTGCCCCTCGGCCTGGACCAGCGCATTGTCGAGGTGCTCGCGCAGACCGGTGCTGTTGCCGGCCGAGCCGCCGTCGATCGCGGCGATCCGGTCCAGCCAGACCCCGGTGGGCTGGTCGGCGATGGCCTCGCCGCCCGGCTCCGAGGCCGCGTTGGCCGACCAGTCGGGGTTCACGTAGACGCCGGCGCCCTCGTAGGGGTTGTCGACGCGTGCGAGCGGCTGGGCGTCCTCGTTGGCGTTGGCCATGCTGAGGGTGCTCAGCGTCATCACGCCGGCGCCCAGCAGGGCGCCCGCGACGAGCGCGGTCCGCTTCCTGCCTCGGTGCCGTGGGGGGTTGGTGCGGCTCATTGCGGTACTTCCTCCAGATGGTTGCGTCGGCCCAACGGACGTGCGAGTTGGGGCCGTCGTGCGTCAAGCAAGGAAGGGCGAACCGGTGGGCTCACCGGACCCGTGCCGTGACGACGAGGACAGAGCCCGGACGAGCCTGAGGCGGCACCGCCGAACCCGTTCCCGTCACACGCCCACGCGTCGTTGGGTGAAGCCGGCCGGGGGACTCGGGGAGCCCCTGGTGGCCCCGGCCCGCGTGGAAACGGGCCGGAACGGTGGCCGAACTCTCCTGGGAGCTGGTGGGGGTGGTGGGGGACATGGGGTGCGTTCGGAAGCGGCTCCGGTTCGTCTGACGTCTGCTCTCGACGCCTCTCACGGCTTGGGACCGCTCCCACTGGTTGAAGGGACCGTAGGGCAACTGACCCCTCCGCGCCAAGGGGTCGTTCAAGAATTCATCGCTGACCTGCCGCTTAAGCATGGGATTTGTCCGAGGGGTTGACGTGTTCAGGCAATGCTCGGATTCTTGGGAGCGCTCCCACTGGCCTGTGCACGTCACGCAGACAAGCACGTTCTCCCATCGCCGAGCCGCGAGGAGGTTCGATGCGAATCCAACGTGGATCTCCCATCGGGACTTCAACAAGAGCGAGATCACGCAAGAAGAGCCGCCGCCTGTGGGTCGCCGGAGCCGTGGCCCTGTCCCTGCCCCTGGGTCTGACCCTGGCCGGCAGTGGCAGCGCCAGCCCGACGGCCGACGGCGGCATCGGCGTGCAGCAGTACGAGGACGAGTTCCTTGAGCTGTACGCCAAGATCAAGGACCCGGCCAACGGGTACTTCTCCCCCGAGGGGATTCCGTACCACTCGGTCGAGACGCTGATCGTCGAGGCCCCGGACCACGGTCACGAGACCACGTCCGAGGCGTACTCCTATCTGATCTGGCTGGAGGCGCAGTACGGCCAGGTCACCGGTGACTGGGAGCCGTTCAACGACGCCTGGGAGCTGATGGAGGAGTACATGATCCCCGGGTCGGAGGATCAGCCCACCAACAGCTTCTACGACCCCTCGTCCCCGGCGACCTACGCGCCGGAGTCGAACGACCCCTCCAACTACCCGGCGGCGCTGGACGGCAACGTCCCCGTCGGGCAGGACCCGTTGGCCAACGAGCTGTCGTCGACCTACGGCACGGACGACATCTACGGGATGCACTGGCTCCAGGACGTGGACAACGTCTACGGCTACGGCAACACCCCGGGCGACCCGTGCGGCGGCAACGCCGAGGGGCCGTCGTTCATCAACACCTTCCAGCGCGGTCCGCAGGAGTCGGTGTGGGAGACCGTGCCGCACCCGTCCTGTGACGACTTCAGCTTCGGTGGCGAGAACGGCTACCTGGACCTGTTCACGGACGACGCGCAGTACGCCCAGCAGTGGCGTTACACCAACGCGCCGGACGCCGACGCCCGCGCGGTGCAGGCCGCCTACTGGGCCAACCAGTGGGCCTCCGAGCAGGGCAACGCGGCGGCGGTCGCGGAGACCGTGGAGAAGGCCGCCCAGATGGGCGACTACCTGCGGTACTCGATGTACGACAAGTACTTCAAGCAGGTCGGCGACTGCGTCGGCCCGACCACCTGCCCCGCCGGCAACGGCAAGAACAGCTCGCAGTACCTGATGTCCTGGTACTACGCCTGGGGCGGCGCGCTGGACTCCTCCGCCGGCTGGGCCTGGCGGATCGGCTCCAGCTTCAACCACTTCGGATACCAGAACCCGCTGGCCGCGTACGCCCTTTCCACGGACGACGCGCTGGTCCCCGACTCGCCGAGCGCGGGCCAGGACTGGGGCCAGAGCCTGGACCGGATGGTGGAGTTCTACACCTGGCTCCAGTCCGCCGAGGGCGGCATCGCCGGTGGCGCCAACAACAGCTGGGACGGCGCCTACGGCCAGCCCCCGGCCGGCACCTCCACCTTCTACGGCATGTGGTACGACGAGGACCCGGTCTACCACGACCCGCCGTCCAACCAGTGGTTCGGGATGCAGGCGTGGTCCATGCAGCGCCTGGCCGAGTACTACTACGAGTCGGGCGACGCCGCCGCCGGCGCGGTGCTCGACAAGTGGGTCGCCTGGGTGCTGCCCGAGGTGACCGTGGGCAACGGCGCCGACTTCGCGATCCCGTCCACGCTCTCGTGGTCCGGCCAGCCGGACACCTGGGACCCGGACAACCCCGGCGACAACGCCAACCTGCACGTCGAGGTCACGGCGCACTCGCAGGACGTGGGCGTGGCCGGGTCGTTGGCCAACGCGCTCTCGTTCTACGCCGCGGCGACCGGTGACACGGCCGCCCAGGAGACCGCCGCCGGCCTGCTGGACGCGCTGCTGGCCAACTCCGACGACATCGGCGTGGCCACCGAGGAGGTCCGCGAGGACTACGGCCGCTTCGGCGACGAGGTCTACATCCCGGCGGGCTTCAGCGGCACCATGCCCAACGGCGACGTGATCGAGCCCGGCGCGACCTTCGACTCGCTCCGCTCCTTCTACCACGACGACCCCAACTGGCCGCAGGTGGAGGCGTACCTGAACGGTGGGGACGCGCCGACGTTCACCTACCACCGCTTCTGGGCGCAGGCCGACATCGCGATCGCCTTGGCGACCTACACCAACCTCTTCGGCGAAGAGGCGTAGGAGCGAGGCGACCGTGAGGCAGCCGTGAGGCAGTCGAGAGTCAGTCGAGAGGCATAGTCACCCGCCCGGAGGCGTAGCCTCTGTGCGGGAGTGAAGGCGGCGGGAACGGGGTCGCGCACGACCCCGGCCTCCCGCCGGTTCCACGCACCACCGAGGGCCCTGGTGAGAGCGCACCAGGGCCCTCGGCATGGTCGCCTCTCCGGCGCCCGGGCCGACCGGCCGGCTCAACGGGCGCGCACCGGCCGTCAGTCGCTCAACGGGTCGGCGCCGGTTGGTCAACGGGCGGGCGCCAGGCGCCGGTTGGTCAGCGGCGCGGGGTCACCAGCACCAGAAGAGCACGCAGGTGTCGTCGTCCTCGCGGCCACCACCGCCACCGCCACCGCCTCCGTCACCGCCTCCGTTGGAGCCGTCCTCGTCGCCGGGCGGCGGGGTGGGGTCGGGGCTGCCCGGCTGCGACGGGTCGCCGGGGTCGGCGGGCTCGGACGGCGGCGACGCGTCGGAGGAGTCGGGGCTCGGCGTCGGCTGAACGGTCCCGCCGTGCTCGGCCGTGGGCGGCTCCTCGGTGGTCGCCTCGGCCTCGGCCTCGGCCGACGCCTCGGCGTCCTCCTCCGCCGTGGGCTCTGAGGCGGAGGACTCGGTGGTGGCCTCGGGCGAGGTCTCGGTCGGCTCGGGCGCGGGGCTGGAGGGGTCGGCCGTCTCGCCGTCGGGCGAGGCGGGGGCCTCGGCCGCCTCGGCCTCGCGGTCCTCGGCCGAGTCGCTGGTGGGCAGCACCACCTCGCCGACCTCGGCCACCGCTACGCCCAGCACCACGACGCCCAGCAGCCCGGCGAGCAGATAGCGGCGTCGGCCCCGGCCGCCCGCCGCGTGGCTGGCGCGCCGGCCCGAGCGGCCGCGCGGGCGGTCGTCGTCCGGGTCGCCGTAGCCGTCGTGGTCGTCCTGTCCGTCCCGGGCGTCGGCGACGACGGGGAGGGCGGCGGTGTGCCGTTCCTCGTGGCGGTGCCCGTGTCCGTGCCGGTGCTCGTGCTGGCGCTCGTGCCGCTGCTCGTGCCGGCCGACGGCGGGGACGCCGTGGCGCGGGGTCGGGTCACCCTGGTCCGTGTCCGTGCCGGCCCCCGGCCAGGACACCAACTCCCCGCAGCCGGGGCAGATCAGCGCGCCGTTGATATGGCGGCGGCACGTCTCGCAGTAGTCCATGGGTCCCCGTTTCGTTGCGATGGACCGGTGGGGGTTTCGAACACCTTAGCGCCGTGGAAGCGCGCCCACGGGATGGTGACGGAACGGCCACGCGAGCCCCATGAGTCATCAACTGTTCCTTCGCGCACCGCCGTTGTGTGAACGTCGCGCGGGCCTCCCGGCGGCGGTCCGGGGCCGTTGTCAGACCCCGCCGCTACCCTTGGGCGCCATGTGTGGACGGTATGCGGCGAGCCGACGGCCCGAGGATCTCGCCGGACTTTTCGACGTGGCGCTGGTGGACCCGGGGGAGCCCCTGCCGGCCGACTGGAACGTGGCGCCCACCAAGGAGGTCTACGCGGTCCTGGAGCGCCCGGTGAAGGAGCGCGGCCCCGAGCCGGTGCGCCAGCTGCGGAAGCTGCGCTGGGGCCTGGTCCCCTCCTGGGCCAAGTCCCCCGAGGGCGGGGCCCGGATGATCAACGCCAGGGCGGAGACCGTGCACGAGAAGCCGTCCTACCGCCGCCCGTTCGCCGCCCGGCGCTGCCTGCTCCCCGCCGACGGCTACTACGAGTGGGTCACCGGTGACGCCGAGCGCGCGGAGGAGGAGAAGGGCAAGCGCAAGCGCCCCCGCAAGCAGCCGTACTTCGTCACGCCGGTCGACGGCTCGGTGATGGCGCTCGCCGGGCTCTACGAGTTCTGGCGGGACACGACGCTGCCCGACGACCACCCCTCCGCCTGGTGGGCCACCTGCACGGTGGTGACCACCGAGGCCGAGGTCACCCCGCTCCCCGGCCGCGCCGAAGCGGACGAGGGGCCGCGCACCCTGGCCGACATCCACCCCAGGATGCCGCTGGCCCTGCCGCCCGACCGCTGGGACGCCTGGCTCGACCCGGCCCGCCGCGAGCCCGAGGCGATACGCCCCCTGCTGGCCCCGCCCCCGGCCGGCACCTTCCGCGCCTATCCGGTCTCCACCGGCGTGAGCAACGTGCGGAACAACGGCCCTGAGCTGGTGGCCGAGCTGCCGAGCCCCGAGGAGGTCACCCTGTTCTGAGGCGGCCCGGAATACCCCGGGGCGGTTCGGTGTTGAGCCCGGCGACCGCGTCAACCACCCATGACTCGCCCGGGGGCGAGAGAGGGAGACCGCCAGATGGGTTCCATCGCCTGCCCGTCACGTCCCGCCGAGCAGCGCACCCCGCGCGCCAGCGAGGTGGACTGGGCGACGCTGCGGCTCGCCGCCGAGGGTGCCTCCACATCGGCGGAACGACCGGTTCGTCGTCTATCCTCCCAGTCGAGCGAGCCCGCCTTCGGGTTTCGCGGCTACCCAAGGGAGGTGGGTCCGGTCACCGGCACCGACGACGGCGTGTTCGAGGAGACGGAGAGGGCCGAGGAGACCGAGGCCGAGCGGAACGCGCGGTTCGAGCGCGACGCCCTCGGCTACCTGGACCAGATGTACTCGGCGGCGCTGCGGATGACCCGCAACCCGGCCGACGCGGAGGACCTCGTCCAGGAGACCTACGCCAAGGCGTACGGCTCGTTCCACCAGTTCCGCCGGGGCACCAACCTCAAGGCGTGGATGTACCGCATCCTCACGAACACCTTCATCAACTCCTACCGCAAGAAGCAGCGGGAGCCACAGCGCAGCGCGGCCGAGGACATCGAGGACTGGCAGTTGGCCAGGGCCGAGTCGCACATGTCGACCGGCCTGCGGTCCGCCGAGTCCCAGGCCCTCGACCACCTCCCCGACTCCGACGTGAAGCAGGCCCTCCAGGCCATCCCCGAGGAGTTCCGGATAGCGGTCTACCTCGCGGACGTCGAGGGCTTTGCGTACAAGGAGATCGCCGACATCATGGGTACCCCCATCGGCACGGTGATGTCCCGGTTGCACCGTGGTCGGCGTCAGCTGCGCGACATGCTGGAGGACTACGCGCGGGAGCGCGGCCTGGTCCCGGCCGGGGCGCAGCAGAAGGGTTCGGAGTCATGACCGGCGAGGAGCCGCGCGCCACGGACTGCTCTGAGGTCCTGGACCACCTCTACGAGTACCTCGACCACGAGATGCCCGACCGGGACAGCGACAAGATGCGCCAGCACATCGACGAGTGCTCTCCGTGTCTGGAGAAGTACGGTCTGGAGCAGGCGGTCAAGAAGCTGGTCAAGCGCTGCTGCGGCCAGGACGAGGTGCCGGCCGACCTCCGTGCCAAGGTCCTTGAGCGGATCGACGCGATCAGGGAAGAGGACTGCGGCCGGGTCGGCTCGGGCGAGGACCGCCAGCAGGCCGACCGCTGACGTCCGGCGACGACGCGTCGACCGCCCGGAGCGCGTGACCGCGCGCTCCGGGCGGTCGTCTTCGTTTCGCGCCGGGGGCGCCGCCGCGCACGCGCCCCGTCACCCCCCTGGTCTTCCGCGCTCTTCCGCCGTCTCGCGCGCGGCCCTCGGCTGACCCATGCTGTGAGCAGGCACCTGTCGCCCCATGGTTGGATGCGGTTCGGGACGGACAGGAGAACTGTGAAGTGCACGCTACGAGGCGGGAATCAGGCGGGACACCGTGAGGATCTTCGGCAGGGTGCGGCAGCGCCCGTCCACGGACTGGCGGCTGGCCACCAACCGGGCTTTCACCCTCATCGACGACGGCCGCTACGAGGACGCGGACGCGCTGCTGACCCGCGCCGCTGACCTGGAGCCGTGGCTGTCGGAGTCCTGGTTCAACCTCGCGCTGCTGCACAAGTTCCGGCACGACTGGGAGCAGGCGCGCTCCGCCGGGCTGCGCGCCGTCGCCCTGTTGGAGAAGGACGCCGGCGCTCCCGACTGGTGGAACGTGGGCATCGCCGCGACCGCCCTCCAGGACTGGCCGTTGGCCCGGCGCGCCTGGCAGGCGTACGGGCTGCCGGTGCCGAAGGCGTCCTCCGTCGCGGACGAGCCGTTGGGCATGGAGTTGGGCGGCGCGGCCGTGCGGCTCTCGCCCGAGGGCGAGGCCGAGGTGGTGTGGGGCCGCCGCCTCGATCCGGCCAGGATCGAGGTGCGCAACATCCCGCTGCCGTCCTCGGGCCGCCGCTGGGGCGAGGTGGTGCTCCACGACGGCGTCCCGCGCGGTGAGCGGACCACGGCCGTCGCCGGCGGCTCGGCCGTCTTCCCGGTCTTCGACGAGATCGAGCTGTGGGCCCCCTCGGCCGTCCCGACCTGGGTGGTGCTGATCGAGGCGGCCACCGAGGAGGACCGGAACGCCCTGGAGCGGCTGGCCTCCGACGCCGGCTACGCCGCCGAGGACTGGTCGTCCTCGGTGCGGCTGCTGTGCCGGTCCTGTTCGGAGAGCCGGATGCCCAGCGAGGAGGGCGACGGGCTGGCCCAGCACGACCCGCACGACCACAGCGTGCCCGGCCGCCCCGGCCCGTTGGGCCACACCGGGGCGGGCGCCCTCTGGTCGCCGGAGCGGGAGTGCGGGATCGCCGCGCCCAGCGGTCTGGTGCGCGGGCTGTTGGACGGTTGGGTCCGCGACCGGCCCGACGCGCGCGCCTGGCGGGACCTCGAAGAGGTCTGCTGAACCCGCCCGTTGGGGGCGTTCCGGGGGCCATCCGGGGGCCTTGCGCGGACGGTTCCGGGGGGCGGGGGAGCACGGGGCGGGGCGCCGTAAGCTTGTCCCGGCAGTGCGGGGACCGCCCCGCGAGCGGCACCGAGAGGCGAACGGCGGACCATGGCGGAGCAAGAGACCGACGAGCGCGAGTTCATCGACGACACCCAGGACGCCGGGGAGCGGGAGAAGGCGCACCGGGAGCGCGGCACGGTCCGGCCCATCACGGTGGTGGGGCACCCGATGCTGCACCGGGAGTGCCGGGACGTCACGGAGTTCGACGAGAAGCTGGCCGCGCTGGTCGACGACATGTTCGCCAGCCAGCGCGCCGCCGAGGGCGTCGGCCTGGCCGCCAACCAGATCGGCGTCGACCTCAAGGTCTTCGTCTACGACTGTGAGGACGACGAGGGCGTGCGCCACGTGGGCGTGGTCTGCAACCCGGTCCTTGAGGAACTGCCCGCCGAGCGGCGGGTGTTGGACGACAACAACGAGGGCTGCCTCTCGGTGCCCACCGCCTACGCCGAGCTGGCGCGCCCCGACTACGCGGTGGTGCGCGGCCAGGACGCCGAGGGCCGGCCCATCCTGGTGCGCGGCACCGGGTACTTCGCCCGCTGCCTCCAGCACGAGACGGACCACCTCTACGGCCGGCTCTACATCGACCGGCTCTCCAAGCGGGACCGGAGGAACGCGCTGAAGATGATGGCCGAGGGAACGCCGCGTTACGAGACCGTTCCCAACGAGGACTGACCAGGCGAACCCTTTCCCCGAGCGCCAGTGGGCTCAACCACTGGCGTTCCGGGGGGAGTTGACGCGCGTTGACAACCTCGGGCACTCTCGTTGCGTCCCTCCCTTTCCCCTCTCGGAGGCACCATGTTCAGACGTTTCGTGAGAGTCTTGCTCACTGTTGTCATGGTCGCATCAGCGGCCCTGGTCGGTACGGTCGCCACGGCCGGAACGGCGCAGGCGGACGGCTGTTACACCTGGAACCGCACCCTCAGCCAGGGCAGCAGCGGCGAGGACGTCCGTCAGCTCCAGATCCGCGTCGCCGGCTACCCGGGCTACGGCGCGGTGTTGGCGATCGACGGGCAGTACGGCCCGGCCACCGCCGCCGCCGTCACCCGCTTCCAGCAGGCCTACGGCCTGTCGGCCGACGGCATCGCCGGGCCGCAGACCTTCGGCAAGATCTACGACCTCCAGGACAACGACTGCACCCCGGTCAACTTCACCTACGCCGAGATGAACCGCTGCAACTCGGACTGGTCAGGTGGTGCGGTCAGCGCATCGGCGGCACGGGCCAACGCGCTCCAGCAGATGTGGAAGCTCCAGGCCCTGCGCCACGCGCTCGGTGACCGCCCGCTCAACACGAGCAGCGGCTTCCGTTCCTACGCCTGCAACAGCGCGGTCGGCGGCGCCGCCAACAGCAACCACCTCTACGGCCGCGGCATCGACCTGGTCGGCTCGCCGACCTTCTGCCAGATCGTGCAGCAGGCCCGCTACCACGGCTTCAACGAGATCCTGGGCCCGGGCTACCCCGGTCACAACGACCACGCCCACCTCGGCAGCATGAGCAGCCGCTACTGGTCGGCCCCCAGCTGCGGCATCTGAGCAACGGCCCCGCGGTGTCACCCGCGAGCACCTGAGCACACGGCCGGGCGGCCGGCGCGAGAGCGCGCCGGCCGCCCGGGTCCGGGGAGACCTCCGTCAGAGGCCGTCCTCGGAAGCGACCGTCCTCAGAAGTCGTCGTCGAAGGAGACGTTGCCCTCCACGGCGACCTGGTAGGCCGAGGGCCGCCGCTCGAAGAAGTTCGTCAGCTCCTGGACGTCCTGCAACTCCATGAAGGCGAACGGGTTCCGCGAGCCGTAGATCGGCTTCAGCCCCAGCCGCACCAGCCGCTGGTCGGCCACGCACTCCAGGTACTCGCGCATGGAGGCGGTGTTCATCCCCGGCAGCCCGTCCCCGCACAGGTCGCGCGCGAACTGCAACTCGGCCTCGACCGCCTCGCGGAGCATCTCGGTGACCTGCCCGCCCAGCTCCTCGTCGAAGAGGTCGGGCTCCTCCCGGCGGACGGTGTCCACCACCGAGAACGCGAACTCCATGTGCATACTCTCGTCCCGGAACACCCAGTTGGTGCCGGTGGCCAGGCCGTGCAGCAGGCCACGGGAACGGAACCAGTACACGTAGGCGAACGCCCCGTAGAAGAACAGCCCCTCGATGCAGGCGGCGAAGCAGATCAGGTTGAGCAGGAACCGCCGCCGGTCCGCCTTGCTCTCCAGGCGCTGGATGTCCTCGACGGAGTCCATCCAGCGGAAGCAGAACTCGGCCTTCTCCCGGATCGACGGGATGTTCTCGACGGCGGCGAACGCGGCGGCCCGCTCGTCCGGGTCGGGCAGATAGGTGTCCAGCAGCGTCAGATAGAACTGGACGTGCACCGCCTCCTCGAAGAGCTGCCGGGACAGGTACAGCCGCGCCTCGGGGGAGTTGATGTGCTTGTAGAGGGTGAGCACCAGGTTGTTGGCCACGATCGAGTCGCCGGTCGCGAAGAACGCCACCAGCCGCCCGATCAGGTGCTGTTCACCCGGCGACAGCTTGGCCAGGTCCGCCACGTCGGAGTGGAGGTCGACCTCCTCCACGGTCCAGGTGTTCTTGATGGCGTCCCGGTAGCGCTCGTAGAACTGCGGGTAGCGCATCGGCCGCAGGGTCAGCTCGAAGCCGGGGTCGAGCAGGTTCTTCTGGTCGGCGGCACCCGCGTCGGGGGTGTCGGTCGACGGGGTGTTCTGGGTGGGGACGCTCACTGGCAGGCCTCGCAGGACTCGGGGTTCTCCAGGGAGCAGGCGACGGCCTGCTCGGGGACGGACAGGTCTTCGTTGACGGAGACGGCCACGGGGGTGGTGGCCGGGGCGGGAGAGGGAACGGGCACGGCCGCCGCGCTGGACCGCGCGGAGGCGGCGATCCGGGTCGCGGGCCGCGACCTCAGGTAGTAGGTGGTCTTCAGGCCGCGCTTCCAGGCGTAGGCGTACATCGAGCTGAGCTTGCCGATGGTCGGCGACGCCATGAACAGGTTCAACGACTGGCTCTGGTCCAGGTACGGGGTGCGGTCGGCCGCCATGTCGATCAGGGAACGCTGCGGGATCTCCCAGGCCGTGCGGTACAGCTCCCGCACCGTCTCGGGCAGCCCGGGCACGTCCCGCACGGAGCCGTTGGCCGCGCGCAGCGCCTGCCGGGTCGCCTCGTCCCAGCGGCCGAGACGCTTCAACTCGGCGACCAGATAGGTGTTCACCTGGAGGAACTCGCCGCTGAGGGTCTCCCGCTTGAACAGGTTGGAGACCTGCGGCTCGATGCACTCGTAGACGCCGGCGATCGAGGCGATGGTGGCGGTCGGCGCGATGGCCAGCAGCAGCGAGTTCCGCATCCCGACCCGGCCGATGCGGGCGCGCAGCGCCTCCCAGCGCTCCGGCCAGGCGTGCGCGACGCCCTCGAAGTGGTCGGGGTGCAGCACGCCCCGTGCGGTGCGGGTGTCCTCCCACGCGGCGTGCGGGCCGTGCCGCTCCGCCAGCTCGGCGGAGGTCTCGTAGGCGGCCAGCATCACCCGCTCCGCGATCCGGGTGGACAGCTCGCGGGCCGCCGCCGAGTCGAACGGCAGGCCCAGCCGGAAGAACACGTCCTGAAGGCCCATCACGCCCAGACCCACCGGCCGCCAGCGGGAGTTGGACGCCTCGGCCTGCCCGGTCGGGTAGAAGTTGATGTCCACCACCCGGTCCAGGAAGAGCACGGCGGTCCGCACGGTGGCGTCCAGCCGCTCCCAGTCCATCGCGCCGTTCTCGCCCAGGTGCGCGGCGAGGTTGACGCTGCCCAGGTTGCAGACGGCGGTCTGGCCGTCGTCGGTGACCTCCAGGATCTCGGTGCACAGGTTCGAGCTGTGCACCACGTTGCCGGGCCTGGCGGTCTGGTTGGCGGTGCGGTTGGCGGCGTCCTTGAACGTCATCCAGCCGTTGCCGGTCTGCGCCAGGGTGCGCATCATCCGGGCGTAGAGCTGGCGCGCCGGCACCGTGCGCTGGGCCAGGCCACGGGCCTCGGCCTCCCGGTAGGCGGCGTCGAACTCCTCGCCCCACAGGTCGGTCAACTCCGGCACGTCCACCGGCGAGAAGAGCGACCAGTCGGCGTCCGCGTCCACCCGACGCATGAACTCGTCCGGAATCCAGTGCGCGAGGTTCAGGTTGTGGGTGCGCCTGGCCTCCTCGCCGGTGTTGTCGCGGAGTTCGAGGAACTCCTCGATGTCCGCGTGCCAGGTCTCCAGGTAGACGCAGGCCGCGCCCTTGCGACGGCCGCCCTGGTTGACGGCGGCCACGGAGGAGTCCAGGGTGCGCAGGAACGGCACGATGCCGTTGGACTTGCCGTTGGTTCCCCGGATCAGCGAACCCCGGGCCCGCACCCGGCTGTAGGAGAGTCCGATGCCACCGGCGTGCTTGGAGAGCCGGGCGATCTGGTGGTAGCGCTCGTAGATCGAGTCCAGCTCGTCGGCGGGCGAGTCCAGCAGATAGCACGAGGACATCTGGGGGTGCCGGGTGCCGGAGTTGAAGAGCGTGGGCGAGGACGGCAGATAGGCCAGCGAGCTGGTCAGCCGGTACAGCTCGGCGACCTGCGCCAGCGCGTCGGCCGAGTCGTCCGGGGCCAGACCGCAGGCCACCCGCAGCAGGAAGTGCTGCGGGGTCTCGATCACCCGCCGGCTGACGGGGTGGCGCAGCAGATAGCGCGACTGGACGGTGCGCAGCCCGAAGTACTCGAAGCGGTCGTCGGCGCCCTCGGCCACGGTGCGGGCCAGCAGCGCGTTCAACTCCTCGGCGTGGACGCGGACGAAGTCCGCCGTGGAGTCGCCGATCAGCCCCTCGCGGTGGCCCACGGCGATGGACTCGGCGAACGTGACCGCGCCCTGCCCGGCGGCCTCCTCGCGGATCGCGAGGGTGAGCAGCCGGGCGGCGAGCCGCGAGTAGGCGGGCTCCTCGGCGATCAACCCGGCCGCCGCCTCGATGGCCAACTCCCGCAACTCGGCCTCGTCGGAACCCGGATGGCGGCCCCGCTCGACGGCGGCGGCGACCCGCGCGGGGTCGGCGGCCGGAAGGTCGGCGGTGAGGTCGGCCAGGAGGCGGGGCAACGCCGCTGAGGCCGGCTCTGCGGGGGCGGCGGGTGCGATGGTCACTCGGTGCTCTCCCTCGGGACGCGGTGCGCTCCGCGAGTCTGGGCGCGAGTGACGAGCGGGCAGGGCTGTGCCAGGCATGGCTCAACCGCACCGCGTCCCTCGGCCCAGCCCACGGGGCTTGGACGTGATCAGCCGTCGGCAGGCATTCGGACTCGTCAGGGCGAAAGCAAAGCAGGCCATGACACACCGTTGCGGGACAGCTCCGGATTCCCACCGGATTCCCCTGCGGCGACAGCGAGGTCGAGCATACATCTTGTGCCACTCCCAACGAGCAGCCCCATATGTTGTGTTCTCCGTCTCGTCGCGTGGCGCGTTCACCTGCGAACGCCCACGGGGCTCCGGGGCCCTCTGGGCACCGGGGACGCCTCCCGGGCGTGTGCGGTTGCGACGCGTTCCGCGTCAGGAAACCCGCGCCACGGCGCCGGGGCGTGTCGCGTTCCGGGTCGCGTCCGGGGGCGCTGCCACGTCACTCCCGGCGCAGCACGAAGTAGCCGGCGCCGTGCTCGACGACCGCGTACTCCGCCTCGGGGTACAGCTGGGCGGCGCGCTCCACCATGCCCGTGGGGGACATGCCGGGGCCGTGGTAGGCCAGGTAGTCGGGGGCGGGCACATGGGGGTCTCCGACCCAGAACACCCGGCAACGGCCGGTGAGTCGCGCGATCGGGCGGACGTTGGCCGCCACCTCGGCGTCGTCGGGGACGGCCGCGAGCACCCGTTCCGCCTCCCTGGCCACCTCGCCGGGGCGCCAGGTCTCCGCCTCGGTCAGCTGCGCCACCGGCAGCGAGGGGCTCAGCGCCAGCGTCGCCCCGAGCAGCCCGGCCGGCAGGAAGCGGGCGTAGTCCCGCAGCCAACGCCGGTGCGAACGCCCGGAGTTGGCCAACGCGTCCACCAGCGCCAGGACCACAACGGGCATCAGGACCGCGCTGTAGTGGAAGTCGGTGCCCCAGTAGTGCGGCTCGTGGGAGACGAACCGCCAGCCCAGCGTCGGCAGCGCCACCAGCAGCAGCGGGGAGCGCAGCGCCAGCAGCCCGCTGGTCGGCAGCAGCAGCCACAGCAGCGTCCTGGCCTTCTCGCCGATCCCGTCCAGCAGCGCGCCCAACGGGCCGCCCCCGCCGCCCTCCTCGCTGAGCTTGGTCCAGTAGTCGTAGTCCCCGGCGTTGTTGAACGCGGGGATCAGCACCAGCAGCGTCAGCGCGCACAGCGCCGCCCCGCCCACCGCCACCGCGCAGGCCGCCCGCGCCGCCCCCGGATCGCGGTCGCGTGACCGCAGCGCCACCACCAGCGCGATGGCGGCCGTGGTCAGCCCGAGGTCCTCCTTGACCAGCACCAGCGGCAGCGCCCACGCCAACGCGGCCCGCCACCGCCCCAGCAGCAGCGCCTCCAGCGCGAGGGCGATCAGCGGCACCGCGAAGCAGATCTCGTGGAAGTCGAAGTCAACGGCCTGCTGCACGCCCCAGGAGAGCCCGAAGACCACCCCGACCGTCAGCCCGCGCGCCCGGCCGAGCAGCGCGATGCCGACCCGGGTCACCGGCACCGCCGCCAGCGCGAACAGCGCCGCCTGCGCCACCAGCAGCGTCACCGGGCTGGGGAAGACCCGGTAGAACGGGGCCAGCAGCGCGGTGACCGGGCTGAAGTGGTCGCCCAGGATGAGGAATCCGGGCCCCTTGAGGTCGGCCACCGGCTCGCGCAGCCGCGCGTAGGAGGCGACGGCCTGCTCGAATATGCCCAGGTCCCAGGAGCGGGTCCGCAGGTCGCGGTAACGCCCCACGGAGAGCACCGTGTAGAGCGCGAAGAGCACGCCGGCCAGCGGATAGGGGTCGCGCGACCCGGGCAGCCGGCGGCGCGGCTCGGCCGGCGGTGCCTCGGCCTCGCCGGCCCGGTCCCGCTCGATGGTCGCCATGCCCCTCCTCAGCCCGCCGCCCGCGCGCGGAAGCCCCCGCGACGGTTCTCACCAGACAGAAACGCTAGGCGAGGGCCGTTGGTTCGCACACCTCAGCCCCCGGCGGTCCCGCGTTTCGGGGGCCGGGGGCCGAGATGTGCGGCGTGGTCAGCAGCAGCCGTGGTGGGAGGTCGGGTCGGCGTACCGGCGGTCGGTGCGCCGCTTCTCGAACTCGCGCCGGCTGAGCAGCGGGGCGCCGGGGTCGGCGGCCTCGGCCCGCTCCCGGTACCGCTGGTAGGCGTTCTCGCCGGTGAGTTCGGTGACATACCAGCGCAGCCAGGCCAGCGCCCGGCGCGGCGCGGTCAGCGCGTTCACTCCCGCTCGCCCTTCTCGGCGGTGACGGACGTCCCGTCGCCGGCGTCGTCGCGCTGTCGCGGAATCCCGCCGCCGGGCCCGAGCCCGGCCCGCGCCAGTTCGGCCTTCTCCTCCCGGGTGGCGATCAGCTGGGCGGGGGCGATCAGCCGGGAGGCCACATAGGGCGCCTCGTGCAGCCGCACCTCGTCGGGCGTGCGGATCGCCCTGAGCGCCACCCGGAACGCGTCGAGGAACACGATGATCACCAGCAGTGCCAGCACGGCGCTGAGCGCCGCGTCCAGCGTCGCGTTGTTGACGATGGTCCGCATGTCGCCCATGTCCTGGGCACCCGGCAGGAGTTGGCCGGCGTCGATGCCGTCCTGGTACTGGTCGCGGCGGGCCAGGAAGCCGACGGTGGGGTCGCCGGAGAAGACCTTCTGCCAGCTGGCGGTGAGGGTGACCGTGGCCACCCAGGCCATCGGCACGGCGGTGACCCAGGCGTACTTCAGCCGGCCGGACTTGATCAGCAGCACCGTGCACAGGCCCAGCGCGAGCGCGCCGAGCAGCTGGTTGGAGATGCCGAAGATCGGATAGAGCGTGTTGATGCCGCCCAGTGGGTCGTTGACGCCGACCCACAGCAGCCAGCCCCACAGGCACACCACCACGGCGCTGGTCAGCGCGACGCCGGGCAGCCAGCCCGTGGCGCGGAACCTGGCCATCCTCGGGTGGGTGCTCGCCAGCGCGTCCTGGAGGATGAACCGGCCGACGCGGGTGCCGGCGTCGATCGCGGTCAGGATGAAGAGCGCCTCGAACATGATCGCGAAGTGGTACCAGAAGCTCATCATCGTGTCGCCGCCGAGGATCTCCGAGAGGATCGCGGCCAGCCCCAGCGCCAACGTGGGCGCGCCCCCGGTCCTGGACAGCAGCGAGCCCTCCTCCACCGACTCGGCGGCGGCGCTGAGTTGCTCGGGCGTGACCACGAAGCCCCAGGAGCTGATCGTCTCGGACGCCGCCTGAACGGTGTCTCCGATCACCGCCGGCGGCGCGTTCATCGCGAAGTAGACGCCCGGGTCCAGCACACAGGCGGCGGTGATCGCCATCACCGCGACCGAGGACTCCATCAGCATCGCGCCGTAGCCGATGCTGCGCACCTGGGTCTCCTTCTGGATCATCTTGGGCGTGGTGCCCGAGGAGATCAGCGCGTGGAAGCCGGAGAGCGCGCCACAGGCGATGGTGATGAAGACGAACGGGAAGAGCGAGCCGGCGAAGACCGGGCCCTCGCCGTTGCTCGCGAAGTCGGTGACCGCCTCCATCCTCAGCGTCGGCAGCGTCACGACCAGCGCCAGCGCCAACAGCCCGATGGTGCCGATCTTCATGAACGTCGACAGGTAGTCGCGCGGCACCAGCAGCAGCCAGACCGGCAGCACCGAGGCGGCGAAGCCGTAGATCACCAGCCAGATCACCAGGGTGCGCGGCGCGAGCGTGAAGGTGTCGGCCAGGCCCGAGTTGGCCACCCAGCGGCCGGCGACGATCACGAACAGCAGCAGCCCCACGCCCACGGCGGTGACCTCGGAGACCCGGCCGGGCCGCAGGTAGCGCAGGTAGACGCCCATGAAGAGGGCGATCGGGATGGTCATGCCGACGGAGAACGTGCCCCAGGGCGACTCGGCGAGCGCCTGCACCACGACCAGCGCCAGCACCGCCAGCAGGATGATCATGATGCTGAAGATGGCCAGCACCCCGGCCACGCCGCCCACCGGGCCGATCTCCTCGCGGGCGATCTGCCCCAGGCTCTTGCCGTCCCTGCGGGTGGAGAAGAAGAGCACCACCATGTCCTGGACGGCCCCGGCGAAGATCACGCCGACGATGATCCAGATCGTTCCCGGCAGATAGCCCATCTGCGCCGCGAGCACCGGGCCGACCAGCGGCCCGGCGCCGGAGATCCCGGCGAAGTGGTGGCCGAGCAGGACCCGCCGGTCGGTCGGCTGGTAGTCGAGCCCGTCCTCAAGGCGCTCGGCCGGGGTGGCCCTGGTGTGGTCGGCGCGCAGCACCCGGCGGAGGATGAAACGGGAGTAGAAGCGGTACCCGATGGCGTAGGAGCCGAGCGCGGCCGCCACCATCCACGCCGCCGAGACGTCCTCTCCTCGGGAGAGGGCCAACATGGCCCAGCCGATGGCCCCGATGACGGAGACGGCGGTCCAGATGATGATCGAACGCGTTCGCGCCTGGCGCGCCTGACCTAGGAGTTGCACGTTTTGCTCCCGTGTCTGCCGGCTGGTCCTCATTGACTGCCCCGGGAATCTAGGCCACCGGAGCCGCCTTGACCATGGGGCGTGCGCGCCCGGCGCACGCGCCGGCGGAGTCACCACCGGTCAGGAGGGGTGCGGGCGCTCCAGGTTGGCCACGAACTTGTAGCGGTCGCCCCGGTAGACGGAACGCACCCACTCGACCGGCTCACCCTCGGTGTCCCGGGAGTGCCGCGAGAGCATCAGCATCGGCAGCCCGACGTCCGTGCCCAGCAGCCCGGCCTCGCGCGGATTGGCCAGCGAGGTCTCGATGGTCTCCTCGGCGTGCGCCAGATGGACCTGGTAGACCTCGGCCAGCGCGGTGTAGAGCGAGGCGTAACGGACCAGGCTGCGGCGCAGCGCGGGGAAGCGCTCGTGGGACAGGTGGGTGGTCTCTATGGCCATCGGCTCGCCGCTGGCCAGCCGCAGCCGCTCGATCCGCAGGACCCGTCCGCCCTCCGGCAGGTCGAGCAGCCGGCTGAGCCGCTCGTCCGCGTTGATGTAGCCGATCTCCAGCAGCTGAGAGGTGGGCTCCAGGCCCTGGGCGCGCATATCCTCCGTGTAGGAGGTGAGTTGAAGGGTCTGCGAGACCTTGGGCTTGGCGACGAAGGTGCCCTTGCCCTGGATGCGTTCCAGTCGGCCCTCCACCACCAGCTCCTGGAGCGCCTGACGCACGGTGGTTCTGGAGGTGTCGAACTCGCTCGCCAACGACCGTTCCGGCGGCACCGGAGTGCCGGGTGGCATGGTCTCGGTCATCTGCTGAAGATGGCGCTTGAGACGGTAGTACTTGGGGACGCGGGCCGTGCGAACCCGGTCGGCGGCGTCGGCGGCACCCGATTCGCTGGCCATGTCCCACCCCTCCGACTCGTTGTGTTCTGCCGTCACCGGCTCCTCCGAAAGATCGCAGCTGACATCGTGGCACGGGCCGCGCCGGGCCGCCGCCCCAGGGCAGATGTCGGTCCGGTAACGGACCCGCCCGGCGGCTCGTGGGCTCTTGACACCCTTCCTGGTCTGGTCCAGGCTCCCGTGCAACTGGTCTAAACCTCTTGTCTACACCACTAACGCGACGGCCGCCCCGCGCCACCACCATGTGGACGGGTGCCGGCACGAGAAGGAGGGTGACGTGAAGCGCAAGCTGATCGCTGCTATCGGCGTGGCCACCATGGCGGCCACGGTCGCCGCCTGCGGCTCGGGCGACGACGGCGGGGGTGGCGGCGATTCCGGCGCCATCACCGTCTGGCTGATGGACGGCTCCGCCCCCGACGCGTGGTTGGAGGAGCTGAACGCCGCTTTCGAGGAGGAGCACGGCGTCACCGTCAACGTCGAGATCCAGCAGTGGGACGGCATCCAGGACCGGGTGACCACCGCGCTCTCCGAGGACGGCACCGTCGACGTGCTGGAGATCGGCAACACCCAGACGGTCGGCTACGCCAACACCGGTGGCCTCGCCGACCTGGGCGACCTCGCCGACGAGCCGTGGAACGAGGCCATGTTGGAGTCCGCCCAGGTGGACGACACGCTCTACGCGGTGCCGTGGTACGGGGCGAACCGCGTGGTGATCTATGACAGGAGCATCTGGGAGGAGGCCGGCGCCGAGGTGCCCACCACGCGCGACGAGTGGATCACCGCGCTGGAGACCATCCAGGAGAACACCGATGCCGAACCGATCTACCTGCCAGGCCAGAGCTACTACGTGATGGGCGGGTTCGTCGCGGACGAGGGCGGCAGCTTCGCCGTGGAGGACGGCGACGGCTGGGCCGGCGCGCTGGCCACCCCCGAGGCGCAGGCCGGCATGGAGTTCTACGCCGAACTCCAGTCCTTCTCCAGCGCCCCCGCCGAGATCGACGAGGCCGAGCCGCAGCAGTCCACCGAGGTCGTGCCGAACGGCGAGGTCGCCTCGTGGGTCGGCCTCGGCTGGGAGGCGGCGGGCGCCATCGCCGCGATCGAGGAGCAGGGTGGCGAGGCCGACCTCGGCTACTTCCCGATCCCCGGCAAGACCCCCGACCAGTTGGGCCACGTCTTCCTCGGCGGCTCCAACCTCGCGATCAACGAGCGCGCGGGCAACCCCGAGATGGCCGACGAGTGGCTGCGCATGGCCACCTCCCAGGAGTGGGCGCAGAAGTACGTCGACGCCAACAACGGCGGCGTCGTTCCCAACCGCACGGACGTCACCGCCACCCCGGAGGAGGGCAGCTTCGCCGAGGCGATGGTGGCCTCCGCCGACGTCGGCTACCTGCCGCCGCTGACCACCGGATGGGCCAACGTCGAGACCGATCCCAACCCGATCAAGGAACTCATGACCAAGGCCATCAACGGCCAGGACTACCAGTCCGCCGCCGAGGAGGCCGACGCGGAGATCACCGAGCGGATCAACCGCGAGTAGCCAGCCCCCCCAGGGGGTGCCGCCGTCACCGGCGACGGCACCCCCTCGCCCTTGTTCGCCACCCGAGGGAAGACGCGCATGACCGTGCACATCGAGGAAGCACCGGCACCACCGCCCCCGGTGAAGGGGAGCCGGGGACCAGGCGAGGGCCGGCGGCCACCGCGCCGGCGGGTGCCCTCGGGCCTGGTGCCGTACCTGCTGCTGGCACCCGCCGTGTTCGCCCTGCTGGCGGTCCTCGGCTACGCCCTGGCCCGGAACGTGCTCATCTCGTTCCAGGAGTTCGGCCGCCGGCAGCTGATCTCCCGGACCACGGAGTGGACCGGGCTCGACAACTACAAGGCGGTCCTGGAGAACGAACGTTTCTGGGACTCCCTGGTCCGCACCTTCTTCTTCATGGCCGCCAACGTGGTCCTGATCATGGTCCTCGGAACGCTGCTGGGGCTGCTGCTCAACGCCCTCGGCAAGAAGATGCGGCTGGTGCTGGCCATCTCCCTGGTGGCGGCCTGGGCGATGCCGGTGATCCCCAGCACCACGGTCTTCCGGTGGCTCTTCGACACCCAGTTCGGCCTCGCCAACTGGGTGATGCGCACCCTCGGCTTCTCCGGCTACGACCAGCACAACTGGTTCGGCAGCGGCATGTCCACGCTGGCCATCGTCACCCTGCTGATCGTCTGGACCTCGGTCCCGTTCGTCGCCCTCAACCTCTACGCGGGGCTGACCACCGTCAGCGGCGAGATCTGGGAGGCCGCCCGGTGCGACGGGGCCTCCTCGCAGCGGATCTTCTGGTCCATCCTGATGCCGATCATGCGGCCCTTCTTCATGATCACCACGTTCCTGGAGATCATCTGGGTCTTCAAGGCGTTCGCGCAGATCTACGCGATGAACGCCGGCGGGCCCGACCGCCAGTCCGAGACCCTCCCGGTGATGGCCTACGTCGAGGGCATGGGGCAGAACCAGTACGGCATGGCCGCCGCGATCTCGGTGCTGACGCTGGTGATCCTGCTGATCGCCATGTCCTTCTACTTCCGGCTGATCCTCAAGCAGGAGAAGGAGAACTCATGAGGAAGGTCTGGCTCAACGGCACGGCCCTGGTGCTGTCCGCGCTGTTCATCTTCCCCGTCTACTGGATGGTCAGCACCTCCTTCAAGAGCAACTCCCAGGTGCTCACCAAGGAACCCGTCTTCTTCTTCACGCCGACCTTCGAGCACTACTCGACGGCCACCGGGGTCGAGCTGTTCTGGACCTATGTGACCAACAGCGTCGTCGTCACCGTCGGGGCCGTGCTGCTGGCGCTCGCCGTCGCGCTGGCCGCCAGCTACGCCATCGCCCGGCTGGAGTTCAAGGGCCGCAGGGGCATGGTGATCGCGGTGATGATGGCGCAGATGGCGCCCTGGGAGATCCTGATCATCGTCGTCTATCTGAACGCCAGGGACGCCGAGATGCTCAACAGCCTCCTGACCCTGACGCTGATCTACTTCGTGATGTCCCTGCCCTTCACCATCTGGACGCTGCGCGGCTTCATCGCGGCGGTGCCCAAGGAACTGGAGGAGTCGGCGATGCTCGACGGCTGTAACCGGCGCCAGGCGTTCCTGCGGGTGATCTTCCCGCTGCTGGGCCCGGGGCTGATGGCCACCTCGCTCTTCGGCTTCATCGCGGCGTGGAACGAGTACGCCATGGTGCTGGTCCTCAACAAGTCGCCCGACGCCGCCACCCTCCCGCTCTGGCTGACGCAGTTCCAGACGAACTTCGGCAACGACTGGGGCGCCACCATGGCCGCCTCCACCCTGGTCACCATCCCCGTGCTGATCGTCTTCCTCCTTCTCCAGCGACGGGCCACCGGCGGGCTCTCCGCCGGGGCCGTGAAGGGATAACGCGCCATGACCACCGTGGTACCCGACTCCGACACCGTCACCCGGGACGCGCTGGCCGTTCTGCAACCCACCTTCGCCGGCACCCACCGGGCGCCCGACTGGCTGCTGGCCCAGCTGGAGAACGGGATGACCGGCGTCGGGCTCTTCGGCAGGAACGTGGTCTCCACCGAGCAACTCGCCGAGCTGACCGGGCATCTGCGGCAGGCAAGGCCCGACGTGTTGGTGGCCGTCGACGAGGAGGGCGGCGACGTCACCCGCCTCGACGTGCACGGCGGGTCCTCGGTCCCCGGCAACCACGCGCTCGGCAGCGTCGACGACCCGGAGTTGACCCGCGCGGTCGCGGCCGAGATCGGCCGCCGGCTCGCCGCCTGCGGGGTCAACGTCAACTGGGCGCCGTCCGCCGACATCAACTCCGACCCGGAGAACCCCGTGATCGGGGTCCGCTCCTTCGGCGAGGAACCCGACCTCGTCGCCCGGCACACCGTCGCCTATGTGGAGGGGCTCCAGTCCGCAGGCGTGGCCGCCTGCGTCAAGCACTTCCCCGGACACGGCAACACCAACGTGGACTCCCACCACGCGCTCCCACGCATCGACATCGACCTGGAGACGCTCCACGAGCGGGAGTTGGCGCCCTTCAGGGCCGCGATAGCCGCCGGCACCCGGTGCGTGATGAGCGCCCACATCGTGGTGCCCGCGCTCGACCCCGACCGGCCCGGCACCCTCAGCCCCGCCGTGCTGACCGGTCTGCTGCGCGCCCCGGCCGCCGAGGGCGGCCTCGGCTTCGACGGGCTGATCTACTCCGACGCCATCGAGATGCGGGCGGTGGCCGAGACCTACGGCCTGGAACAGGGCTGCGTCCTGGCCGTCGCTGCCGGCGCCGACGCGCTCTGCATCGGCGGCACCCCCTCCGACGAGGCCGAGGTGCTGCGGCTCCGCGACGCCCTGGTGCGGGCCGTGCGCTCCGGCGAACTCCCCGAGGAACGGCTCCACGAGGCGGCGGAGCGGGTGCGGGCCCTGGGCCGCTGGACCGCCGCCGAACGGGAACGGGGCGCGGCCGACCCGGCCGGCGCCGATGGCACCGGGATCGGGCTGACCGCCGCCCGCCGCGCGGTGCGCGTCAGCCGTCCCGACGACGCCCCGCTCCAACCCCTGACCGGGCCGGCCCATGTGGTCACCCTCAGCCCTGCGGCCAACATCGCCGTGGGCGAGGAGACTCCCTGGGGCCCCGGCGCCGAACTGGCCCGGCTGCTCCCCGGCACCACCGTCAGCGGCCACGCCGGCGCCGACGCCGAACGCGCGGGCCCCGCCGGGCTCGCCCGCCAGGTGCTGGCGGCGGCGGGGGAGCGGCACCTGGTCGTCGTCGTCAGGGACCGCCACCGCCACGCCTGGATGGCCGAGACCGTCGCCGAACTCCTCGCGGCCAGGCCGGAGTCCGTCGTGGTGGAGATGGGCGTGCCGCACGCCCCGCCCGTGGGCGGCACGCATCTGGCCACCTACGGCGCCGCCCGGGTCTGTGCCCAGGCCGCCGCCGAGGCCCTCACCGGCCGCCGCGCCGACTGAGTCGGCCGGCCGGCCCGTTCCGTCGCCGTGTCCCACGGCCCCTCCTCGCGTTCCCCTTCGTGTGACGCGCGCGCCGCCCCGGCGGCGCGCGCCCTGTCCGTCCGATGTCCTCGTCCGCACCCTTCCGGCTGGGAGAAGCCCCGATGTCCGCCACCGAGCCAGGCCGGCTGATGTTCGCCGAGATGACCGAGCAACCCGCCGTGCTGCGCCGCCTGTTGGAGCAGGGGGCCCCGCGCGTCGCCGACGTCGCGCGGCAGATCGCGGAGCGTCAACCGCGCTTCGTCCTGCTGACCGGGCGCGGCACCTCAGACAACGCCGCGCTCTACGCCAAGTACCTGCTGGAAGTCCGCCTGGGACTGCCCTGTGGTCTCACCTCCATGTCCACCACCACCGCCTACGAGGCCAAGCCCGACCTGCGCGACTGCCTGGTGATCGCCGTCAGCCAGTCAGGCGGCTCGCCCGACCTGGTGGCCTCCACCACCGCCGCCCGCGAGGGCGGCGCGATCACCCTCGCCGTCACCAACAACCCGGAGTCCCCGCTGGCCAGGGCCAGCGAGTACGCCATCGACGTGCTGGCCGGGCCCGAGCGCGCGCTGCCCGCCACCAAGACCTACACCGCCGAGCTGTTGGCGCTCTATCTCTTTGTCGTCGCCCTGGGCGGCGGCGACGGCACCGCCGCCGCCCGGCCTCTGCCCGACCTGGCCGAGCGCGTCCTGGCCCGCCGGGACGAGATCCGCCAACTGGCCGCCCGCTACCGCTTCGCCGAACGCATGGTCCTCACCTCGCGCGGCTACGGCTACCCCACCGCCAGGGAGGCGGCGTTGAAGCTGATGGAGACCAGCTATGTGCCGGCCCTGGCCTACTCGGGCGCCGACCTGCTCCACGGCCCGCTGGCCATGGTGGACAACGTCTTCCCGGTGATCGCCATCGTCACCGGGGGCAGGGGCGGCGACGCCCTGCGCCCGGTGCTCGACCGGCTCACCGACCGGGGAGCCGACCTGATGGTCGTCGGCCCCGAGCGTGCCCTGGCCGGGGCCTCGGCGGGCTTCGCCCTGCCCACCGACGACCTGGACGAGGAGCTGGCGCCGATCCTGGAGATCATCCCGCTCCAGCTCCTCGCCTACGAGGTGACCCGCGCCCGGGGCCAGGACCCCGACGTCCCCCGCGCGTTGGCCAAGGTCACCGAGACGCGCTAGCCGGGGCGCCGGACTCAGAGCAGAGCACCCCCGGTGGCGTCGATGGACTGGCCGGTGACCCAGCGGGAGTCGGCCGAGGCGAGGAAGGCGACCACGTCGGCTATGTGCGCCGGCGTCCCCACCTCGCCGAGCGGCGACATGCTCGCGATCGCCGCCCTCCGCTCGGGGTCGGACAGCTCCAGCCGTGCGTTCATCTCCGTGTCGACGATGCCGGGGGAGACCGCGTTGACCGTGATCCCGCGCGGGCCCAACTCCCCGGCCAGAGCCGCCGTCAGAGCCTCGATGGCGGCCTTGGTCATCGAGTAGGCGACCAGGTCCGGCATCATGCCGGGCCGCCGGGCGAGCCCGGAGGAGAGGTTGACGATCCGGCCGCCGTCCCGCAGCCGCGAGAGCCCGTGCTGGATCACGAAGAACGGGGCCCGGACGTTGACCGCCTGGACGCGGTCGAACTCCTCGGCCGTCGTCGCCGCGATCCCTCCGCCGCCGTCGCCGACGCCCGCGTTGTTCACCAGGATGTCCAGGCCGTCGGCCCGCTCGTCGAAGGCCGCCCACAGCGCCTCCGCGTCCCCCGGCTCGCCCAGCCTCGCCCCGATGGCGAAGGCGCTGCCGCCGGCCGCCTCGATGGCGGCGACCGTCTCCTTCGCCGCCGCGTCGCGCTCCCCGTAGTGCACCGCGACCCGGGCGCCCTCGCGCGCCAGCCGCTCGGCGATGCCCCGCCCGATGCCCCGGCTGCCCCCGGTGACCAGCGCCGTCCTGCCCTTCAGCGTGCCCATGAGGCGCACCTCTTCCCCTGAGATCGCCCCGGTATCGACGCCCCGGGCGAATTGACTAGTGCTCGTTACAGAAAGAACCGTAGCACCATTTCTCGAACGAGCGCTATAGAATTGGCGGCATGGTCACCCGATCGCGTGGACGCCCCCGTTCCTTTGACCGCGACGCCGCGCTGGAGCAGGCCACGCGCGCCTTCTGGCAGCACGGCTACGAGGCCACCTCGATCTCCGACCTGACCGCCGCCATGGGCATCGGGGCGCCCAGCCTCTACGCCGCCTTCGGGGACAAGCGCACGCTCTTCGAGCAGGTCGTGGCGCACTACGTGGAGCGCTACGGCTCCTTCGTCGGCCGGGCCATGGCCGAGGAGCCCACCGCCCGCGCGGCCGTCGGCCGGGTGCTGCGCGAGGCGGCCGTGGAGTACACCACGCCGGGCCGCCCCACGGGCTGCCTGATCGTCTCGGCGGTCACCAACTACCAGGAGTCCGTGCGCGAGGTGGCCGAGGAGCTGCGCGTCGTGCGCGAGGGGAACCTGCGCGCCTTCCGCGGCCGGATCAGGATGGACATCGCCTCGGGCGTGCTCCCGGCGAGCGTGGACGCCGACGCCCTCGCCCGGTACACGGGCGTCGTGATGCAGGGGATGAGCCAGCAGGCACGGGACGGCGCGGACGTCGAGGAGTTGACCGCCGTGGCGGAGCTGGCGATGAGCGCCTGGCCCCGGGAACTGCCGCAGGAGGACGCCGAGCGGGAGAGGTGAACCGGACCTCGGCGGGGAACCACCCACGGGCCGCGGCACCGAAGAGGGACCCTCAACCCTCTTGGCACCGCAGCCCGGAGCGATATGGGCCCGGGGCGCCGTCAGGGCAGAAAGCGCCGGGCCCCGCTCTGCTCTCCTGTGCGGGGAGAGCAGAAGTCAACGGTTACCTCATTCTGGACCGGCCGCCTCCCATGTGTCCATGCTCTGAACGGACTTCCTGCCCCGTTTCGCCGTTCCCCGTCACAAGTTGATCACAAGGCGCATCGGAACCGTCTCAAGGCGTACGCCGGTAAGCTCCGGGTGTGCCCTCCATGAACGACCTCGTACGTCAGCACACCGCCCTGGGGACCGGAGACCTGGAGTGGCTCCACCTCCTGGTCTCCGAGTGGCAGCTCCTGTCCGACCTGTCCTTCGCCGACCTGGTGCTGTGGCTGCCGACCGAGGACGGCACCCGCTATGTCTCCGTCGCCCAGATGCGGCCCAACACCGGCCCCACCTCGTACCAGGACGACATGGTCGGCCACCTCGTCCCCCGGGGCCGGCGGCCGCTGCTGGACGTGGCGCTGGACGAGGGCCGGATCGTGCGCGAGGGCGACCCGGAGTGGCGCGAGGAGGTGCCGGTGCGGGTGGAGTCGATCCCGGTCCGTCGGGAGGGCCGGGTGCTCGGGGTGATCGCCCGCAACACCAACCTGCTGACCGTGCGGACCCCCAGCCGGCTCGAACTCACCTATCTCCAGAGCGCGTCCGACCTGGCGCAGATGATCGCCGGAGGTGCCTTCCCGTTCCCCGGGCAGCAGGTGGGGATGGACCGGGCGCCCCGCGTCGGCGACGGCTTCATCCGGCTGGACGCCGATGGCGTGGTGCAGTACGCCAGCCCCAACGCCCTCTCCGCGTACCACCGCCTGGGCCTGGCCACGGATCTGGTGGGTCTCCCGCTGGGGCCGACCACCGCCGAACTGGCGCCCACCCGAGGGCCGGTGGACGAGTCCCTGGTGAAGCTGGCCAGCGGCTGGGCGCCCAGGGAGGCCGAGATCGAGGGCGCCGACTGCGTGATCCAGCTCCGGGCGATCCCGCTCAAGCCCAAGGGCGAGCGCATCGGGTCGTTGATACTCCTGCGCGATGTGACGGAGTTGCGCCGGCGGGAGCGCGAGTTGATCACCAAGGACGCCACCATCCGGGAGATCCACCACCGGGTGAAGAACAACCTCCAGACGGTGGCCGCGCTGCTGCGCCTCCAGGCGCGCCGGATCGGCGCCGCCGGGGACTCCAGCGCCAGGGCCGCGCTGGAGGAGGCGGTGCGCCGGGTCGGCTCGATCGCCATCGTGCACGAGACGCTCTCCCAGAACCTCGACGAGCGCGTGGAGTTCGACGAGATCGCGGACCGGGTGATCACCATGGTCGCCGAACTCTCCCCGGAGGGAAGGGTGGTGGGCCGGCGCACCGGCCGCTTCGGCATCCTGGACGCGGAGACCGCGACGCCGCTGTCCATGGTGCTCACCGAGGTCCTCCAGAACGCCCTGGAACACGGCTTCGGCCCCGGCGAGCGGGGCGCCATCGACGTGGTGGCGGCGCGCACCGACGCGCCACGCGGCCCCAGCCGGCTGCTGGTCACGGTGGAGGACGACGGGCGCGGCCTGCCCGCCGGCTTCGACCCGCGCGGCGACGGGAACCTCGGCCTCCAGATCGTGCGCACCCTGGTGGAGGGGGAGTTGGGCGGGCGCTTCGACATGCTGCCGTCCGACGGCGGCGGCACCCGGGTGGTGCTGGACCTGCCGCTGGAACCGGAGAAGCGCTGACGGGTGAGGCGGGCGTCGCCTCGTTGACGCGGCGTCAGCCCGCGTCCTGGCGAGTCCGCCGGGCAGCACTAAGCCCCGGCGTCCTGGCCGGTGTTCGGCCGGGTGCCGGGGCTCATCACGTCCTACGCGATATGCACCGTGGGCGGTGCGGGTGCTGCGGCTCGGGGCAGCGAAGGTGGTGGCGGCGAGCCTGTCAGGCGGTGGCCTTACGCGCCCGGTTGCGAGCGGCGCGACGCTTCATCGCACGGCGCTCGTCCTCGCTCATGCCGCCCCACACGCCGGAGTCCTGACCGGACTCCAGAGCCCACTGCAAGCACTGCTCCATCACGGGGCAGCGGCGGCAGACGGCCTTGGCTTCCTCGATCTGCAGCAGCGCGGGACCGGTGTTGCCGATGGGGAAGAACAGCTCGGGGTCTTCCTCGCGGCAAACGGCGCTGTGACGCCAGTCCATGTCTGCTCCATCTCCTGCACGTTGCAGTTACATTGCTTGTGAATGTGAACGCTTTCACGAATCCCCTCACGAAGCAATGAGTGCCGCTGGACGTCACTCTGGGTGAGGACCTCACTGCGATCCCGGAGGATGAGGAGGAAGGATTCGGACTCTCAAGGGGGCCAGAGGTTTGGCCGTCCCGATCGCCATGAAGAGGTTCGCAAACCTCGGCGACGGATACAACCCCTTCCGTGAAGTTTTTTTTGAATCCTTGGTGTCGCCTAGCTCACAACCCTAATTCCCTTGGGTGGAGTCTGCGCTAAACGTTCGACTACAAGGACTTTTGGCGGTTCCGCTCACACAATCACACGCAGTGCACGGCGCACGCCTGTGAAGGAGACGCTGTTTCGCAGTCCGAGGTGGTCACCATCAAGCTGAAACGGCAGTGGCACCTGCGATTGCAAGGTGAACTCCGTTTCGTCATGCAACGACACCACATGTCGGCCATGTGGCCCTCGGTCCGGGCTGGAGCGCAGGAGTTGGGTGCCGTAGCGGGTGACGGCGGCGGAGGAGAGGCGGGAGAGGCCGAGCACGTCGAGCGCGGTGTCGAAGGAGGCCCGGGGGGCCGCGTACATCGGCTTGTTGCCCAGGAACGTCCAGGGCGCGGTGTTGCAGACTATCGACAACACCAGCCCCTCGACCGGGTCTTGGCCCGGCCGCGTCAACGAGATGGTGCCGTGGGTGCGTTGGCGGTCGCCGAGGAAGTGCCGCATCGCCTGGCGGACGTAGAGCGCGTGGGTGGAGCGTTTGCCGCGCTCGCGCTGGCCCTCGACCCGGCCGATCACCCCGGCGTCGAAGCCGTATCCGGCGCAGAACGTGAACCAGCGGCTCGGCACCTCGGCGTCCTGGGTGCCCGGGGTCCCGGTGGCCAGGCCCAGGCCGATGGCGCGCTCGGAGCCCGCGTGCAGGGCGTCGAGGAGCGCGCCGGTGGCCTCCACCGCGTCGTTGGGGAGGCCGAGGGCGCGCGCGAAGACGTTGGTGGAGCCGCCGGGCACGACGGCCAGCCGGGGCAGGTGGCCGTCCCGGTCGGGGCCGTCGTGCAGCAGCCCGTTGACCACCTCGTTGACCGTGCCGTCGCCGCCCAGGGCGATCACCACGTCGGTGCCGGCCTCGGCGGCCCGGCGGGCCAGCCGGCGGGCGTGGCCCCGGTACTCGGTGGCGGCGACGTCGAGCTTGACGTCGCTGGCGAGCGCGTGGCTGATCACGTCCCTGGTGCGCGCACTGGTGGTGGTGGCGACGGGGTTGACCACGAGAAGTGCGCGCATGGGTGCAGGGTACCCAGGTCGGGGCGGGGGAGGTGTCGGCGGTGCCTTATACCCTGGCCGGGTGAGCGAGAAGAGCGCGCGGAGCCCCGGGGGGACGGACGGGGAGATGGCCGCGGCAGGGAAGGACGCCGCGCGGCCGCGCAGGGTGGCGGTGGCCGCCGTGGTGTGCGCGGCCCAGGGCGCGGTGCTGGTCGGGGTGGGGCTGGTGATCCTGGTGTTGGCGCTGACCGGGGACCCGGGCGATCCCGCGCAGGCGGTCGCGGGCGCGGTGACGCTGGTGGCGCTGGCGGTGCTGCCGCTGGTCGCCGGGCACGGGCTGTGGCGGCTGCGGCGGTGGAGCCGGGGGCCAGGGGTGATGGCGCAGCTGTTGGCGCTGCCGGTCGCGTTCACGCTGCTGGGGAGCGGGGGCGGCTGGGTCGCGGCCGCGTTGCCGCTGGCCGCCTCCGCGCTGTTGGTGCTCGGCTGTGTGCTCAGCCCGACGGCGACCGAGGCGCTGGGGGTGGGGCCGCGCTCCGCCTGAGGGGGCGGAGCGGGGGCGGGTGCGCGTGGGGCGCGCGGCGTTGGGCTCACTCCTCGACGAGGAGCTTCTCCCGGAGTTGGGCCAGGGTGCGGGCCAGGAGCCGGGAGACGTGCATCTGGGAGATGCCGACCTCCTGGGCGATCTGCGACTGGGTCATGTTGCCGAAGAAGCGCAGCAGCAGGATCTTCTTCTCGCGGGGCGGGAGTTGCTCCAGCAGCGGCTTGAGGGACTCCCGGTACTCCACGCCCTCCAGGGCGTCGTCCTCGGCGCCCAGGGTGTCGGCGACGGCCGGCGACTCGTCGTCCGTGTCGGGGACGTCCAGCGAGAGCGTGCTGTAGGCGTTGGCCGACTCCAGCCCCTCCAGCACGTCCTCCTCGGAGATGTTCAGTCGCTGGGCCAACTCGTGCACCGTGGGCGCGCGGCCGTGCTGTTGGGACAGCTCGGCGGTGGCCTGGCTCAGCGAGAGACGCAACTCCTGGAGCCGGCGCGGGACCCGCACCGCCCAGCCCTTGTCCCGGAAGTGGCGCTTGATCTCGCCGACCACCGTGGGCGTGGCATAGGTGGAGAACTCCACGCCGCGCTCGGGGTCGAAGCGGTCCACGGACTTGATCAGGCCGATGGTGGCGACCTGCGTCAGGTCGTCCAGCGGCTCGCCCCGGTTCCGGAAGCGGCGGGCCAGGTGCTCGACCAGCGGCAGGTGCATCCGCACCAGGGTGTCGCGCAACTCGGCGCGCTCGGCCGAGCCTTCGGGCAGGTTGCGCAGCTCGACGAAGAGGCCACGGGCCGCGCTCCGGTCCTGCGGGTCGGGAGCGACCCTGCGTCGCGGCTGCGGCTCGGCGCGCTCGGGTCGGCTCGCCGGTGCCACCGGGTCCACCGGATCGCTCTGCCCGGGAATGCTGGCGCCGGCCGGCTGTGCCGCCGTGCGCGCTGTCTGCTCCACCTCGTTCACCTCGGCCCCCTCGTCCCGTGGCGGCCCCTCGGCGCCGGTCACGGCGTTCCGGGGGCGGCGCCGCGCTTCTTGTGCAGGCTGATGCTGACCGTCCTGTCCTCGGCGACGGCCGATTCGACCTCGCCGGCGAGCGCGGTGAGGACCGTCCAGGCGAACGTGTCCCGCTCCGGGGCGTGGCCCTCGGTGGTCGGGGCCGAGACCGTCACCCGGAGCGCGTCGCCGACCAGCGTGAAGACGCAGTCGAGCACGCTTCCGGGGATGGCCTGTTGGAGCAGGATCGCGCAGGCTTCGTCGACCGCGATGCGGAGGTCCTCGATCTCGTCGAGGGTGAAGTCCAGCCGCGCGGCGAGCCCGGCCGTGGCCGTGCGCAGCACCGACAGATAGGCGCTGGCGGCCGGCAGCCGGACTTCGACGAAGTCCTGCGATCCGGGCTCACCTGGGAATGGGGACACCCTCACCTCCACAGAGACTCACAGTTCGTAGACGCTCCCTGGCACCGGTCGGTGCCCTGGCCGCCCTGCGACGCTACCGCGATCCACCGCGCGCTGTCGCCTGGCCCGGGGACGCGACCGACCGGCCTGACCACCTCAGCGGTATTACTCATCGTAGTGCGCTCGGTGCGTAGTGTGCCCGGTGAGGCCGCGTCAAATCCCCTGTCGGCGACAGATGTTGTGCGTGGTCACCGCGCGGTGGTCGTTGATCGTACTGCCCCGTTCGGCCGTCGTGTCACGCCCACCCGAGCTGGGTGAGTCCCACCTCGTCGGCCAGGCAGCGGTCGATCACACGGTCGGAGCCGAACACCACGTTCTCCGGGAGGGCGTTGACGTCGACCCAGCGCACCTCGGAGTGCTTGTCCGGTTCGACGTTGCGGGCCTCGCCGCGCCAGGTGTCGGTCAGGAAGATCACCGTGAGGAAGCCGTTGGGCGCCCCGACCCCGCGCGCCGCGTGCAGCACATGGGCGACCCGCAGCGAGGACTCCTCGACGACCAGGCCGGTCTCCTCCCGCAGCTCCCGCACGGCGGCGGTCGCCACGGGCTCGCCGGGGTCGCACTTGCCGACCGGCAGGTCCCACTGGCCGGGCGCGAACTTGGCCCTGGGGCCACGTCGCAGCAGCAGCACCCGGTTCGTGGCGCGGTCGTGGACGAGAACGGCGGCGGCGAGCAGGGTCATCGACTGGACGGCCGGCGGCAGGGTCTGCGACATGCCACCAGCCTAGGTGGGGCCGCCCGTTGGGCGGGAGTCGGCTCCTCGACGGCGGGCGGTGGCGGCCGGTCGGGTTCAGCGGGGGAACGGCGGCGGGCCCGGGTGCGGCCAGGCCGGGGTCGGCCGGCGGCGGGGCGCGCGGGCCGAACCGGCGAATCCCAGGCCGAGGATCGCGATCAGCAGGGCCGGCACCGAGAGCAGCATGGTGAGCAGCATCAGCGTGCCCCGGGTCGAGTCGAGGTACGCGCTCCAGTCGCCGATCCGGAAGGAGAGGGCCACGGCGCGGTACTCCAGGTAGGCGGCCATGGCCAGCAGCGTGAGGCCGGCGCCCCTGGCCACCGGCCTGCCCAGGCAGGCCAGCACCCCGACGACCAGCATGGAGATCGCCAGCGCCGCCTCGTGGAAGTAGATGCCGCTGGTCAGGGACGTGGGCGAGTGGAAGAGCGACGGGTCGACCAGGTCCCGGAAGTACTCGCCCCAGGACTTGAGGTCGTACTCGGCGGCCAGCCGCTGGTTGTCCAGCGTCCAGGCGAGGTCGGCCAGGGCCAGCGCGATCAGCAGGCCGCCGCCGAGGACGCCGAGGGTGCCCAACGGGCGGGGGCCGCCGGGGTGTTCGCCCGGGTGGGGCGGGAGCTGGCCGGCCGGTTCGCGGGCGGCTTCGCGGGCGGGGAGCAGCAGGATCAGCACGGTGACCGCGATCAGCAGGCCGACGGCGTAGGTCGCCAGGGTCCAGGGGCCGTAGGTGGGCGCGTCGAAGCCGGCGCGGTAGCCGTCGTCGAGGGCGCCGACGGCCTGCCGCAGGCAGAGCGCCAGCAGCAGGAAGGCCAGCACCAGCGCGCCGCCCCTGGCGACCCGGCGCTGGCAGAGGGCCAGCACGGCGACCGTGACCAGGGCGACGGCGAACATCCACTCGTACGGGGTCAACGCCCTCAGGTCCACGGGGCGGAGCGGGTCGACCAGCGCGCGGAACAGGTCGTCGGCGGAGCTGACGGGGGAGTCGTTGATCCCGGTGATCACCCAGGCGATCACGCCCCCGCCGAAGATCAACAGCAGCACGCCGGCGACGAGATACCGGGGTCCGTGCTCCAGGGAGGCGCGTGCGGGCGCGGGGTCGGGGAGGGGCGCGGGGACGTGCGGCGGTGCGCCGGGCGTGTTCGGCTCAGGTGGTGCGGTCATGGCTTCCCCCCGTGGCTGACGACAGGCCGCTGGTCGGCGGCCCTCTCGACCATGGCAGCGGTCGCGGGCGTGGGGAAGGCGCGGAGCCCGGGCTGTTGCGAAGGCGTTGCACGGGGCGCGGAAAACCGGGCGAGCGGGAGGGGCCGAACAACCAGAAAACCGCACCTTGCGGGTGCGGTGAATTCCTCGCTGCATTGCGTGGTTTGGCGTGCTCGATTGGGTGTCACACGTCAACTCCCAAGCGAATTCTGGCGAATAGGTGATTGCCTTGTCAAACGGCGGAGAAAGTCCGGAGATCGCGGCCGAACATGCCTGTCCGGACGGGCTGCACGCCCGTCTCGACCCCCTGCGGAACGAGGCCGTCGCCGCGCTCGACGCCACCCTGGCCAGCACCGGCCTCACCCACCAGGGCCTGGTCGAACGCGACCTGGGCGCACACGAGTTGGCGCGTCGGGTCGTCCGGTTCGACGCGGTGGACAGCGGCCTGTGCTTCGGGCGGCTCGATATGGCGAACACCACCGGAGGGAGGGCCGGACGCGAAATCGGCGCGGCGGATATCCAGGAGAGGAAGGGAGAGCCGGCGGGCGCGAATGCGGAAACCCGCTATGTGGGCCGGATCGGACTGCGTGCCGACGACGGGGAACTCACCCCGCTGCTGATCGACTGGCGGGCGCCGGCGGCCCGCCCGTTCTATGTGGCGACCGCTCTCCACCCGGAGCGGGTGAGAAGGCGGCGGCACATTCGGTCGCGGGGGCGGCGGGTGATCGGAATCTGGGACGAGGACTTCTCCGGCGGCACCTCCGAGGTCAACGGGGACGCCGCGCTGCTGGAGGCGCTCACCGTCGCCAGGACCGACCGGATGAGCGACATCGTGCCCACCATCCAGGCCGAGCAGGACGAGGTGATCCGCGCGCACCACGCCGGCGTGCTGGTGGTGCGGGGCGGCCCCGGCACCGGCAAGACGGCGGTGGCGCCGCACCGGGCCGCCTACCTGCTCCACACCCGGCGCGAACGGCTCGCCAGGAGTGGGGTGTTGGTGGTCGGGCCGACGGCGACGTTCCTCTCCTACATCGGGGAGGTGCTGCCCTCCCTGGGCGAGACCGGCGTGCTGCTGGCCACCGTAGACCGGCTCTTCGCCGGGGTGACCGCCCGGGGTGCCGGGCCGGCGGCGAGCGCGGAGACCAGGGGGCGGCTGGCCATGGCGGAGGTGCTGGCGGCCGCCGTCGAGGACCGCGGGCGGCCGCCGGACGAGGGTTGCCGACTCGTCGTGGACCGGCAGCCGTTGACCGTTCCGCACGAGGCGTGCGCGCGGCTGGTCGAGCGGACCCGTCAGGCCGGGCCGCGGCACAACGAGGCGGCTCCGGTCTTCCGGGACCTCCTCCTGGACGAGCTGGTCGAACGGGTCGCCGCCCGCTACGGGACCGACGTGCTGGACGGCAGCCCGCTGCTCACCGGCCCAGCGGGCGGCGGCCGACCGCACCCGGGCCGTCCGGGAACGCCGTGCTCGGCGCCCCGGACGGCCCGGGTGCGGGGGTGGTGCGGCCCATGACCGGGGGAAACGCCGGTCGGATGGGCGGGAGGACCGGGTCAGGCCTTCTTGGTCTCCCAGAAGATCTTGTCGATCTGGGCGATGTCTATGGGGGTGCTGGTCAGCGGGTCTGCATTCGAGGGATCGCAGGTCAGAGGGGTGAAGCTGTCGGGTTGCCCGGGGT
>NZ_RFFJ01000189.1 GCF_003696235.1 Streptomyces triticirhizae | reverse complement strand
CGCCGCCCACCACCACGGCCCGCACGCCGGGCCCGGCCGCCCCGGCCACCGCGTGCGCGTCGTCCAGGGTGCGCAACGGGTGGACGCCGGCGGGCGGTTGGCCGCCCCGACCGCCCTCCGGCTCGGTGGGCGGGGCCGCGACCGGCTCGCTGCCGGTCGCCAACACCAGGACGTCGTAGGGGAGTTCGGTGCCGTCGGCGCAGCGCACCAGCCGCCGTTCCCGGTCGAGAACGGTGGCGGAGAGACCACCGCGCCAGGTGACGGCCGGCCCCGCCGACGGCAGGGCGATCACCTCGGCCGGGTAGCGGCCGGCGACGACCTCGGCGAGCAGCACCCGGTTGTATGCCGGGTGCTGCTCCTGCGCCACCACCGTCACGGCGAGCGCCCGGGCCGCGCCCAGCGTGCGGGCCAGCCGCGCGCCGGCCATCCCGCCCCCGACGATCACCACCCGGGTTGTCTCACTCATGTCTCTCAGTATCGGGGCGGCTGTTACCCGACCGCATCGCCTCCGTTTCCCCGGCGCAACGCTGATCTCAGCGGGCGCCGGGGCGCGGTGTGAGAGAACGGGCCGGGGCGCGGGGGCGGCCGTGAGAAGGGGGCGCGCGGGAGGGGCGGGCGCCGTGTTCCCGGGCGCGAAGGCGCCCTTCACCCGGCCCGTCCGTTGATCCACAATGGCTCCACCGGGCACACCGGCCCCACCACCCACAGCCGGGACCCGAACCGACACGGCGCCGCCACCGCGCCGGCCCGGCCGCCGAGGAGCACGCCCGCCCCCGGCGACCTGCCGCGATACCGGTGGTGGCTGCGAGGATGGCACACATGACCGAGCTGCGGATCGCCCACACGGCCGACCTCGACTCCGGCACGCTGGCCGCCGCCAGAGCCCTGCTCGACACGGTCTTCGGCGGCGACATGACCGACCAGGACTGGGAGCACGCGCTGGGCGGGGTGCACGCGCTGGTCTGGGAGGGCGCGGAGTTGATCGGTCACGCCTCGGTGGTGCAACGGCGCGTGCTACACGGCGGTCGCGCCCTTCGCACCGGCTATGTGGAGGGCGTGGTGGTGCGCGCCGACCGCAGGGGGCGGGGCCATGGCGCGGCGATGATGGCCGAGTTGGAGCGGGTGATCAGGGGCGGCTACGAGCTGGGCGCCCTGTCCGCCACCGAGGAGGCCCTCGACTTCTACGCGGCCAGGGGCTGGCGCCGCTGGCAGGGCCTGACCTGGGCGCTCACCCCGCTGGGCATCGCCCGCACCGAGGAGGACGACGACGGCGTCTTCGTGCTGCCGCTGCCCCGGGCCGCGATCGACCTGACCGCCGAGTTGGTGTGCGACTGGCGGGACGGCGATGTCTGGTAGCGCGGTTGGGGCCGCCGGCACGCTCCTTCTGACGTGCGGCCGCCAGGCCGCCGGCAAGACCACCCTATGGCCCGCCGGCAAGACCACCCTGGCCCGCCGGCTGGAGCGCGAACGCCCGGCGCTGCGGCTGACCGCCGACGACTGGCTCCGTGACCTCCAACCCGGCGTGCCGGACGCGGAGTCGCACGTCCGGCGGGCGGCCGTGGAGGCGCTCCAGTGGCAGGTGGCGACCCGGGTGCTGCGGCTGGGCGCGGACGTGGTGCTCGACTGGGGCCTGTGGTCCCGCGAGGAGCGCGACCGGTACCGGAACGAGGCCAGGGCCCTCGGGGCGCGGGTGGTGCTCTGCCTGCTGGACCCGCCCCTGCCCGAGCTGCGCCGCCGCCTCGCGGCCCGCAACGCGGCCCCCGACCGGCACACCTTCGTCATTCCGCCGGAGGAGTTCGAGCACTGGGCGACGCGGTTCGAGACGCCGACGCCCGAGGAGTTGGCGCTCTTCGACGCGCCGCCGCCGCTGCCTTCGCCGACGCCGTGAGCCCGGTCCCCTCCGCGCGCCCGCTCATCCCGGCCGCCGGCGTCCGGCGCGGCTCAGGCCGGCGACGGCCAGGCGCCGGCCGCCGCCGCGCGCCGCGCGTAGGAGGCGAAGTCCCGGGCCCGGCGGCCCAGCACCTCGGGGACATCGGCCGTGACGGGTGTGTTGCGGCCGTCGAAGACCTCGGTGAACAGGTGCGTCAACAGCCCCGCCTCGCCCTCGGGCAGCCCCAGCGCGACCAGCCCGTCCCGGTAGGCGGCGGGCGCGACGGACCGGAACGCCACCGGCCGGCCGATCGCAGCCGCCAGCGCCTCGGCGGTCTCCGTCATGGTCAGCGCGCGCGGCCCGGTCAACTCCAGCACCCGCCCGACGAGCCCGGGCCCGGTCAGCGCGGCGACCGCGACCTCGGCCAGGTCGTCGAGGTCCACGAACGGCTCGGCCGCCGTGGCCGGCACCGGCAGCGTGAACGAGCCCCGGCGCACCTCCTCGACGAGAAACTCCTCGCTGAAGTTCTGCGCGAACCAACTGCCGCGCAGCACCGTCCACTCCAGGCCCGAGCCGGTGACCGCCGCCTCGGATGCGGCGGCCCACGGCATCCCGCGCCCGGAGAGCAGCACCAGCCGGCGCACTCCGCTGCGGGCCGCCAGCGCGGCGAAGGCCGCCAGGTCCTCGGCGGCGCCGGGGGCGGCGATGTCGGACGGATAGCTGAGGTAGACGGCCCGGGCGTCGCCCAACACGGCCGGCCAGGTGGCGGGTTGCCGCCAGTCGAAGGGCGGGGTGCCCGCCCGGGAGGCGACCCGGGCGCCGGGCAGCAGCGCGGCGACCCGCCGCCCGCTCTTGCCGGTGCCGCCGACGACCAGCACCCGCTCCGCGTCGATGCGTTCGGCCTGCTCGGTCCCGGTCCGGTCGGGGAACGTGCGGGGCCCGGTGAAGGTGTGTTCTGTCATGGCTCTACTTCAGCGCCCGACGAGCGCGGGCGACATGGCTGGCCGGCTCGCGGCCATAAGCGAACGTCTAGGCTGTCCGGCATGGACCCGTTGGCCAGCCTCCTCGAAGGCCCCAGGGCGCGCGACCCGTTCCTGCTGCGCGCGCTGCTGAGCCCGCCGTGGGCCGTGCTGGTGCGGGACCAGGCGCCCCTCACCGTGCTGTGCGTGGTGCGCGGCACCGCCTGGCTGATCCCCGAAACCCCCGAGAGCCCGGAAACCCCCGAGAGCCCGGAGGCCCAGGCGCCCGCCCTGCCACGGCAGTTGACGGCCGGCTCCGTCGCGGTGCTGCGCGGCCCCGCGCCCTACCGGGTCGCCGACGACCCCGCCAGCCCGCTCCAGGCCGAGATCCTGCCCGGCGGGTGCGGCGTCGCCCCGGACGGCACCGACCTGTGCGAGACGCTCGACCTGGGCACCCGCACGTGGGGCACCGGGACCGACGCCCCCAACGAGCTGCTGATCGGCACCTATCCGCTCTCCAGCGAGGTGACCGGCTCCCTGCTGCGCGCCCTCCCGCCGGTGCTCTCGCTGGGGCCACGCGAGTGGGACTGCGCGCTGCTGCCGATGCTGACCACCGAGATCACCCGCGAGGCGCCCGCGCAGAACGTGGTGCTGGGCCGGGTCCTCGACCTGCTGCTGATCTCGGTGCTGCGCGCCTGGTTCGAACGCCCCAGCAGCGAGCCGCCCGCCTGGTACCGGGCGCACGGCGACCCCGTGGTCGGCCCCGCGCTGCGGCTGCTCCGCGAACACCCCGCGCACCCCTGGACGGTGGCGGCGCTGGCCGCCAAGGTCGGCGTCTCGCGGGCGGCCCTCGCCCGCCGCTTCACCGAACTGGTCGGCCGGCCGCCGATGGCCCATCTCACCGACCGCCGTCTGGACCTGGCCGCCGAGCTGCTGCTCGACCCGGACCTGACGGTGGAGGCGGTGGCCCGGCGCGTCGGCTACGGCAGCGCCTTCGCGTTGAGCACCGCGTTCAAGCGGGAACGCGGCATCACCCCGAGCGACCACCGGGACGCCGCCGCCACGGCGGACGCGGCGGCCGGGTCCTGAGGGGTCCGGGCGCCGCGCCCGCCCCGTTCGGGGGAGCCGGCTGCGCCGCCCGTGGGAACCCGCTCCGCCCCGGCGAATCCCGCTTGACCAGGCCCCCACCTCCTGTTGATCTTCTCGGGTTCCCGGGGTGTGCCGAGCCCCGGCCCATCCGTGAGGAGCCGTCGATGACCGACGCCAGCCCGTCCGTGACCCTGCGCCCCGCCACCGAGCGGGACGCCGACTTCCTGGCCGACATCCTGCTGGAGGCGTTCAACTGGACCGGGGAGGCCAGGTTCACCCGGGAGCAGCTGCTGGCCGACCCCAGGTCGGCCCAGTATGTGGCCGGTTGGCCGGGCCCCGACGACTTCGGGGTCATCGCCGAGGACCCGACGACGGGGGAGCGGATCGGCGCCTGCTGGGCCAGGCCGCTGCCCCCCGACAACCCCGGCTACGGCTATGTGGCGCCCGACGTGCCGGAGTTGACGCTGGGCGTGCTGCCCGCCCACCGGCGGCGCGGGGTGGGCAGGGCGCTGCTGGACGCCGTGGTGGCGGCCGCCCGCGAACGCGGCCTCGCGCGGCTGAGCCTCAGCGTCGAGGACGGCAACGGGGTCGCCGCCCTCTACCGTTCCCGAGGCTTCGTCCCGGTGGGAAGGGACGGCGACGCCGACACCATGGCCCTCGACCTGAAGTCCTGACCGCCCGCCGCAGGTGCCGTTGCCGTTGGCGTTGCCGTGGCTCAGGCGCGGCGGTAGACGGTCAGCGGCGCCGGGTGCTTGTCGATCAGCAGATCGCTCGGCGCCGGCCCGGCCTCGCCGTCGTAGGCGAGGGACGCGTCGCCCGGCAGCCCGGAGAGCCGCAGCCGGGGCAGCCGGGCCGCCGCGTAGACGCCCGAGTTGCCCAGCGTCCCGGTGAGCGCGGCGACCACCACCCGGGTGCGGGCCAGCCGCCGGTCGGCCCGCACCGTCCGCACGTCCAACAGCCCGTCGTCGAGCTGGGTGCGGTGCGCGGGCGCGAACCCCTCGGGGGAGTAGAGGCCGTTGCCCGCGAAGAGCAGCCACAGCCGCTGGCGGTGGCCGTTGATCTCCACCTCGATCGGCTGCCCCGTGCGCATCAGCCGCGCCATCGACACCACCGCCGACGGCCACTTGCCGATCCGGTCCTCCAACCGCTCGCGCGCCCGCACCAGTTCGGGATACAGGCCCAGGCTGAACGTGTTGACGAAGTGGGTGGTGGGCCCCGTCGCCCGCCCGACCGGACGCACCCGCGCCAGGTCCACCGCGATCGCCCGGCCCTCCGCCAGCGCCGCCGCCGTGTCCTCGAAGGCGTGTATCCCCATGTCCAGCGCGAAGTGGTTCAACGTACCGCCCGGGAAGACCGCCAGCGGCAGCCGCCGCTCCACGGCCCTGGCCGCCGCCGCGTTGACGCTGCCGTCGCCGCCGCAGACGCCCAGCGCCCCACCGCGCTCGGCCGCCCGGTCGGCGGCGGCGTCCAGCAGCGTCAACAGGTCCTCGCCCTCCGCGCGTTGCACCACCTCCGCCTGCGGCAGCAGCTCCCGCAGCCGGTCCGCGTCCGAACCGGCCTGCCCGGCGCTCTCGTTGACGACCACCACCAGGCCCTCGCCCTCCGGCAGGGCCGGCGCGTGGGCGGCGTGGTGCAGCAACGTCGTGTCGGCGGGGCGGCGCGGCCACCAACGGTGGGTGACCAGCGCCGCGCCCACGCCCAGGGCGCAGCCCGCCAGCACGTCGGCCGGGTAGTGCACCCCGACATAGACCCGGGAGGCCGCCACCGCCGCCGCGACCGGGGCCACGGCAGCGCCGAGGGCGCCGGACTCCAGGGCGACGCCGGTGGCGAAGGCCGCCGCCGAGGCGGCGTGCCCCGAGGGGAACGAACTGGTGCGCGGCGACCGCGCCAGCCGCCGCGCCAACGGGACCCCGTCGATCAACGGACGCTCCCGGTGGGCGGCGTACTTCACGAAGACGTTGGTGGTCAACGAGGCGAGCGCCAGCGCGGCGACGCCCCGGGCCGCCGCCCGCCGGCCGGGGCGCCCGCCGAGGGCCGCGAGGCCGGCGGCCGAGGCCAGCCAGAGCCGACTGTGGTTGGCGGCCCTGCTCAACCGGGGCAGCACCGCCTGCACCCCCGGCGGCTCGGCCGCCGCCACCCGCGCGAAGATCCGCCGATCCCACCGTCCCAACGTGGACATGTCCGGCCACGCTCCTTTCCGATCGATCGACGTCACCGCGAGTGAACGTACCCGACCGCCCCCGATCAACTCCGCCACGCGGGGGCGCGGCGCTGGCCACGGGGGTCGCGGCGCCGCCATGCCGCGACGGCGGGCTCCGGTGTCGTGTGGTGACGGCGGGTGAAAGGAGCGGGAGAACACCGGGGTTGGGCCCGTTCCTGACGGAGGGGAGAGGGGAGGAGCGGAGCCCCGGGCGGCCGGTTCCCCGCCGCCCCACGCCGGCTCCGTCAGGTCAGCAGGTCCAGCTCGCGGCGACGCGCATAGCCCCCGCTGACCGAGAACAGCGTCGTCGCCAGCAGCGTTGTCGCGCCGATGCCGCCGAACCAGGCGGGCATCGCCAGGGTTGGCTCCTCGCGGGCGGGGGGCACCCGGTCGAGCGGGTCGTAGAAGAGGTCCAGGCGGTCGCCGGGCGCCAACGACCGGCAGTTGCTGAGCCGTTGGGACAGCACCCGGCCCGCCCCGGCCGCCCCGCCCTCCGTGTCGATCAGCCGGACCTCGCACGTGGTGCTGCCGCGTGCCGGGCTCCGCTTGCTGACGATCTCCGCCGTGGCCCACTCGCCGCGCTCCCGCAGCGTCAGGTCCTGGTGGCCCTGCCAGGACATGACGACCAGCGCCACCCCCGCCAGCATGTAGAGCACCATGTAGCCCGGGCGGGTGCCGTAGTGCGTGATCTCCATGAGCAGCAGCACCAGGTAGCCGATCAGCGCCACCAGCAGCGGCCATATCAGCCAGTCGTCCGCCTGCCACGGCACCACGGCCGCCAGCACGGCCAGCCCGCAGCCCACCAGCGTCAGCGACGCGCTCAGGGCCAGCACCGCACTCCGGGAGAGGCTGGTTATCCAGCGGCTGAGCCGCTCGCTGAGCCGGCTCAGCGCGAACGGCTCAGCCGGGCTCCGGTAGCTCGCGTAGAGGCGCCGCGTGCGCCCCTCGTGACTGTCCGGCGGCGGCGCCGGCATCCCCAGCGGGGCCCAGCCCGCGGGCGGGATCGCCGGCATCGGTGGCCGGCTCGGGGCGCGGTGCCCGAAGGCCCGCACCAGCCCGGGAACGGACCAGAGCAGCGCCACCGCCGTCCATGAGAACAGCCCCAACGCCTTGTACACGTCCGGTGGTTCCCCGTCCGACCCGGACACGGTCTCGCTGATGCCGGTGGCCCCGCACGCCAGGCAGATCAGCAGCCCCAGGCCCGAGGCCGCGCCCCACAGCGCCCGGCGCCCCGGCATCGGCGGCACCGCCTGTGGCACGTGGCGCATGAGCGCGTTCAACTCGACGACGGCCCGGTGTCCGGAGCGCAGCAGCAGGATCAGCAGCAGGGTGGCGACCGCGAGCATCGGCAGCCCGACGGCGAGGCCGGTCTGGGCGTTCATCTCGTCGCCGTCCGCGCTGGACTCGCTGGTGACGACGAAGATCACCGCGATTATCGCGAAGGACACGGCCAGTGTCATATGCCCCAGCAGCCGCAGCGGCGAGAGCACCCGCCGCAGCAGCCGGGCCGCCGCCTCGCCGACCTCGGGCGTCACCCCGGGCGGATAGCGGGGGTCGGCCAACTCGACGGGCAACGCGGGAGGCCACGGCGGCAGTTGCTCCGGCCCCGACTGACGCGCCTGCTCCTCCATCTGCCCCCATCCCCCCCGCTGTGACCTCGGGTGTCCCCGAGCTGTTGCTCACCGTCACCTTAGCGGGCGCCTATGACACCGGCCCATCCCCCTTGACAGCCGCGCCAGGACCAGACCGCACCTGCCGGGACCAGACACCCCGGCCGCGAACCGACGGCGCCGGTCACGCCGGCGCCCGGCGCCGCCGCGAGCGAACGGCCCCCGCAGCGCCGCCCGTTCGGCCACCCCGACCGGGCACCGACGGCGCCCGCGCTCGGCGGCTACCCGGACCGCGAGGTGCGGCGCGTGTCGGTGACGACCACCGGCTCCCCGGTGGCCGTCACCGAGGTCAACAGCACCACCGCGTCGCTCACCGCCGTCAGGTCGTGCCGCTTCTGCGGCACCCGCGCCAGCTGCCCCGCGCGCAGCGCGACGTCCTCCTCGCCGCAGCGCATCCGCACCTCCCCGCGCAGCACCTGGAGGCTCGCCGCCGGCGGCGCCTCGTGCTCCTCCAGCCGCGCCCCGCCGGCCAGCGCGATCACGCTCTGCCGCAACGGGCCGTCCCGCAGGAAGAGATGGGCGCTGCGGCCGTGTTCGGCTTGCAACGCCTGGGCCAGATGCTCGTCGGCGAGCCGGGTGAGGTCGTTCATGCCCTCCATGCTGCCCGCCCCACCGCCCGCCGCAACCGGACCGGCCGCGCCGTCACCCCCGCCCGTCGCCCGCCCGTCACGCCTCGTCGGCGCGCTCCACCCGCACCGCGCAGACCTTGAACTCCGGCATCCGCGACGTCGGGTCCAGCGCCGGGTTCGTCAGCGAGTTGGCCCGCCCCTCACCCGGCCAGTGGAACGGCATGAACACGGTGTCGGGCCGGATGTCCGCGCTGATCCTGGCCGGGGCCACCGCCCGCCCGCGCCGCGAGACCACCGCCAGCCGCTCACCCTCCGTCACCCCCAGCCGGTCGGCCAGCCTCGGGTGCAGCTGCACGAAAGGCCCCGGCGCCGCCGCGTTCTGCCGCGCGACCCGCCGGGTCTGCGCCCCCGACTGGTACTGCGCCAGCACCCGCCCGGTGGTCAGCAGCAGCGGGTACTCCCCGTCGGGCTCCTCGGCCGCCGGCCGGTGGAGCACCGGCGCGAACCTGGCCCGCCCGTCGGGCGTGGCGAACCGGTCGAGGAAGAGCCGGGGCGTGCCCGGGTGTGGCGGCCCCTCGGCGCGTTCGGGGCAGGGCCAGAAGACCCCGTCCTCCTCGGCTATCCGCCGGTAGGTGATCCCCGAGTAGTCCGCCTTGCCGCCGGCCGAGGCGCGCCGCAGCTCGTCGAAGACCTCCGCCGGGTCGGTCCGGAAGCCCTTCTCCCAACCCAGCCGCGCCGCCAGCGCGTTGAGCACCTCCAGGTCGCTCCGGCAGCCGGGCGGCGGGGCGACGGCGCGCTGCCGCAGGATCACCCGGCCCTCCAGGTTGGTCATCGTCCCGGTCTCCTCCGCCCACTGGGTCACGGGCAGCACCACGTCCGCCAGCCGCGCGCTCTCCGAGAGGACCACGTCGCAGACCGCCAGGAAGTCCAGCGCCCTCATGCGTTCCTCGACATGCGCCGCCCTGGGCGCCGAGACCACCGGGTTGGAGGCCATCAGCAGCAGCGCCCGCACCCCGTCGGGGGTGTCGCGGCCCAGCGCGTCGAGCAGCTCGTAGGCGCTGCGCCCGGGGCCCGGCAGCGTGTCGGGGTCGACGCCCCACACGCCGGCGACGTGCTCCCTGGCGGCCTGGTCGGCGAGCATCCGGTAGCCGGGCAGCTGGTCCGCCTTCTGCCCGTGTTCCCGCCCGCCCTGCCCGTTGCCCTGCCCGGTCAGGCAGCCGTAGCCGGACAGCGGCCGGCCGGCGCGGCCGGTGGCCAGGCACAGGTTGATCCAGGCGCCCACCGTGTCGGTGCCCTTGGAGTGCTGCTCGGGCCCCCTGGCCGTCAGCACCATCGCGGCCTCGGGCGCGCAGAACATCCGCACCGCCTCGCGCAGCCGGGGAACGGGCACCCCCGTGACCCGTTCCACCAGCTCCGGCCAGTGCGCCATCGCCGCCGCCCTGGCCTCCTCCCAGCCGGAGGTGCGCTCGGCGACGAACGCCTCGTCGACCCGGCCCTCGGCGACCACTAGGTGCAGCATCCCCAGGGCCAGCGCCAGGTCGGTGCCGGGGCGCGGGGCGAGGTGGAGGTCGGCCTGCTCGGCGGTCCTGGTGCGGCGCGGGTCGATGACGACCAGGGTGCCGCCGTTCTCCCTCAGCTCGGTGAAGTAGCGCAGCGCCGGCGGCATGGTGTCGGCGAGGTTGGAGCCGACGAGGATCACACAGCCGGTGCGCGGGATGTCCGCGAGCGGGAACGGCAGCCCCCGGTCCACGCCGAACGCCCGGTTCCCGGCCGCGGCGGCCGAGGACATGCAGAACCTGCCGTTGTAGTCGATCTGCGAGGAGCCCAGCACCAGCCGCGTGAACTTGCCCAGCGCGTACGCCTTCTCGTTGGTCAGCCCGCCGCCGCCGAAGACCCCGACCGCGTCGGCGCCGTGCCGCTCGCGGACGCCGGAGAGGCCGGCGGCCACCCGGTCCAGGGCGGTCTCCCAGTCGGTCGGCACCAGCGCCCCGCTGCCCGGGTCCCGCACCAGCGGCTGGGTCAGCCGCAGCCCGCGCGCCAGCACCTCGGGCGCGGTGCGGCCCTTGCCGCACAGCGCGCCCCGGTTGACGGGGAACGCTTCGCGCTCCACCACCTCGACCCCGCCGGCCGTCGCCGGCGAGGGCGCCAGCCGCATCCCGCACTGGAGCGCGCAGTAAGGACAGTGCGTGTCGACGGCGGCGGCCGGGTCAACGGCCGGGCCGGCGGCTGGGCCGCCGGTTTCCGAACGGGCCTCGGGGGTCATGGGGCGCGTCATGCCGCCATCGTCTGTCGGGCGTGTTACGGAAGGCAACGCCCTGGGTTACGGAGCACGGCCCCGGGCGTTGCCCGTCGGCGGCGTTCCGCTCAGCTCGCGGGCGCGCGAGGCGTGAGGAACGGGGCCGGCGGTCGTGACGACTCGGCAACACGGCGGCAATCTCGCGGGCGCAGGCTGGTGCCATGACCGACCGCAGCCAGCCCACCCTCGTCGCCGTGGCCCACGGCTCGCCCGACCCCAGGGCCGAGCCGGTCGTCCGTGCGCTGGTGCGGCTGGTCCGCGCCCTGCGGCCGTCCGTCCGCGTGGAGCTGGGGCACCTGGAGAGCGACCGGCCGCTGCTGGGTGAGACGCTGAACCGGCTGCACGGCTCGGCGGTGTTGGTGCCGCTCCTCTTCAGCCGTGGCTACCACGTCAAGCACGACATCCCGGGCACGTTGGCGACGGTGGCCGACCGGCTGCGGGCCACCGTCGCCGGCTCCCTCGGCCCGCACCCGCTGCTCGCCGAGGCGCTGCACAGCCGGCTGGTCGAGGCCGGCTACCGGCCCGGCAGCGCCGTGGTGTTGGCCGCCGCGGGCTCCCGCGACCCGGAGTCGGCCGCCGGCACCGGCTACACGGCGGCGATGCTCGCGACCCGGCTCGGCGGCGTCCCGGTCGTGCCGGCGTACGCCTCCGCCAGCGCGCCCACGGTGCCGGAGGCGGTCGCGGCGCTGCGCGCGCGGGGGCACCGGGAGGTCGCGGTGGCGTCCTGCTTCGTGGCGCCCGGCCGGTTCGCCGAACGCTGCGCCGAGGCGGCGCCCGGCGTGGTGGCCGCCCCGCTGGGCAGCCACCCGGCGCTCGCCCGGCTGCTGCTGCAC
>NZ_RFFJ01000188.1 GCF_003696235.1 Streptomyces triticirhizae | reverse complement strand
GGGCCCGGCCCGGGGCCGTCAGCCGGCGCCGCCCGGCGCCCCGGGGCTCGCCGGCGGCGGGGTCAGCCCCGTCGCGGGCGCCGTGCGGCGAGCACCTGCTCGTAGATGCCGGCCAGGCGATCGACGACCGTGTCGAGGGTGAACGCGTCGCGGGCCAGGGTCCAGGCGGCCTCGGAGGCCGCCTCGCGGGCGGCGGGGTCGAGGAGTTCGAGGACGGCCCGGCCGACGGCCGGCCCGTTCGCCTCGGCACGGGCCGGGACCACCCGACCGGCGCCCGCCCCGGCCACGTCGGCGGCCAGCCCGTTCGTCCCGGTGACGACCACCGGCGTGCCCACCGACATCGCCTCCAGCACCGACAGCGGGAACGCGTCCCGCGTGGACGGCAGCACCAGCGCGTGCGCCGAGCGCAGCGCCGCCAGCACCTCGGGCCCGTCCAGCGCACCCACCACGTCGAGCGCCCCGCGCACCCCCAACTCGTCGGCCAGCGCGAGGGTTTCGGCCAGCGCCCCGGTGTCGGGCCCGGCCAGCACGAAGCGCGCGTCCGGGTGGCGGGCCAGCACCGTGGGCATCGCGCCGACGAAGTCCCCGGGCCGCTTCCCCGCCTGGACCCGGGCCAGGTACAGCAGCCGGGGCGGCCCGGCCGGCGCGGGGGCGCGTTCCCGCGCCGGCACGCCGTTGACCAGCCGGTGCGCCGGCGCGATCGGCGCCGGCGCCACCACGGCGGCGGTCTCGCGCCGTTCGCTTTCCGTCAGGTACAGCACCGCGTCCGCGCGGCGCAGGACCCGCCGCACGCCCAGCCGGTCGACGAGCCGCGCGACGCGGTTCTCGGTCGGGTCGACCATGCCGTGGGTCTGCAACACCAGCGGGGTGCCCGCCCGCAGCGCCAGCAGCGCGACCGGCAGCGTCACCAGGTCCCGCATCAGGTGCACATGCACCACGTCCGCCGACCGCACATAGCCCAGCGCCCTGGCCAGCAGCGCCGGCGAGGTGATCCCGCTGACCTCGAACCGGGGCAGCACATGCCGCGCCCGGAAGAGCCGCACCCGCGCGCCCTCGACGGCGCGCGGCAGCGGCCCGGCGGGAAACTCGTCCCCGAGCGCCACCAGCGTGGCGCGTTCCCCCCGTTCGGCGAGCCCCCGGCACAGCCCCAGGGCCACCCGGGTCGGCCCGCCGAACGCGTGGCTGGGGGTGTGCAGGGTCACCGCGTGTAACACACGCACCGGCGGCTCACATCCGGTCGGGCGCGGCGATGCCCAGCAGGTCGAGGCCCTGCGCGAGGGTGGCGCGGGTCAGCTCGCAGAGCGCCAGCCGGTTGGCCCGCACCTCGGGCGCGACGCCCTTGAGCACCGGGCAGGACTCGTAGAAGGTGGTGAAGGCCTTCGCCAACCCGTAGAGGTAGCCGGCCAGTTGGTGCGGCTCCAGGGTGCTGGCCACCTCGGTCAGCGCACGCCCGAAGCCGTCCAGCGCGAGGCCCAGCGCGTGTTCGGCGGGCTCCAGCGCCAGCTCGGGGTGGAACGCGGCGCCCGGCCCCTCGCCGTCCTCGGCCCGCCGCAGGATGGAGGCGATCCGGGTGTGGGTGTACTGGAGGTAGACGCCGGTCTGTCCGTTGAAGGAGACCATGCGCGCCGGGTCGAAGCTGTAGTCCCTGGTCCGCGAGGTGGACAGCTCCGCGTACTTGACCGCGCCGACGCTGGCGATCCGGGCGATCTCGGCGAGTTCGTCCTGGTCCAGGCCCGGGTCCTTCTCCGCGACGACCTGCCGGGCCGCCGCCAGCGCGTCGTCGAGCAGGTCGGCCAGCCGCACCGTGCCGCCGGCGCGGGTCTTGAACGGCCGGCCGTCGGGGCCGTTGATGGTGCCGTTGGCGGCGTGGACGGCCTCGATGGAGTCGGTCAGCCAGCCCGCCCTGCGCGCCGTCCTGAAGAGCATGTCGAAATGCTGCGACTGCCGGGCGTCGACCACATAGACCAGCCGGGTGCCGCCGTACTCGCGGATGCTGCGCCGGATGGTCGCCAGGTCGGTCGCGGCGTACCCGAAGCCGCCGTCGGACTTCCGGACCAGCATCGGCACCGGCCGGTCCTCGGGCCCCCTGATGTCGTCGAAGAAGACGACCTTGGCGCCCTCGCTGTCCTCCAGGATGCCCTTCTCGGTCAGCTCCTCGACCACGTCGTTGAGCCAGGGGTTGTAGAACGACTCGCCCGCCGTGTCCTCCGGGGTGAGCAGCACCCCCAGCCGCTCGTAGATCTGCTGGAAGGCGGTCTCGGACTCGGCGACGATCTCCTTCCAGATGGCGACGGTCTCGGCGTCCCCGCCCTGGAGGGCGACGACCCGCCGCTGGGCCCGCTCCTTGAACGCCGGGTCCGCGTCGAACGCCGCGCGGGCCGTCCGGTACAGCTCGTCCAGCGCGGAGACCGCGCCGCCCGTTCCGACCCGGATGACGTCCTCGTCCTTGCTGCGCCAACTGGCTTCCGGGTGTTCGAGGATGTACTGGATCAGCATCCCGAACTGGGTGCCCCAGTCGCCGATGTGGTTCTGCCGGACGACCCGGGCGCCGAGGAAGCCGAGCACCCGCACCAGGGCGTCGCCGATCAGCGTGGACCGCAGGTGGCCGACGTGCATCTCCTTGGCGACGTTGGGCCCGGAGTAGTCGACGACGGCGGTCTCGTCGGCCTGCGAGGCGGGCACGCCGAGCCGGGGCGCGGTCAGCCGCACGGCGAGCCGGTCCAGGAGGGCGGCGTCGGTGAGGTCGATGTTGAGGAAGCCGGGCCCCGACACCTCCACGGAGCCGATGAACGGGGCGTGCTCCACCAGGTGGTCACGGAGGGTGCCGGCCAGTTCACGCGGGTTGCGGCCGAGGCGCTTGGCCATGGAGAGCGCCACGTTGGCCTGGAAGTCCGCGTGGTCCGAGGGGCGGACGAGCGGGTCCGCCGAGGCCAGTTCGGCCGGCAGCGCCTGCTCCATCGCCGCGGAGACCGCAGCGGCCACCTCGTCGGCCAACGGCCGTACCTGATCCACCATCGTCTGTGTACTTCTTCCCCGGGAGTCGATCCGCGCCGCGCGGGCGCGCGCCTGTGTTGTCGTTGGCTGTGCTTGCCTAGCATCGCCTCTTCTAGCATGGCAGGCCCGGAGGACCGGCTCGCACCCGTATACCCACCGCCCCGTACCGCCGGGCGCCCCGGTCGCCGCTCAGTCGCCGCCGAGCGCGCGTTGCATCAGCACGGTGTCCACCCAGCGACCGTGCTTGTGGCCCACCTCGACCAGCCGCCCGACCTCCTGGAAGCCGTGCCGGCGGTGCAGCGCCGCCGAGGCCGGCACCCCGGTGTCGGCGATCACGGCCACCATCTGCCGGGCGCCGGCCCGCGCGGCCCCGGCCAGCACGCCCCGCAGCAGCGCGCCGCCGAGGCCGCGCCCGGTGTGGCCGGGCGCGAGGTAGAGGGAGTCCTCGACGGTGTGCCGGTAGGCGGGCTTGGGCCGCCAGGCCCCGGCGTAGGCGTAGCCGACGACCGTCCCGGCCTCCTCGGCGACGAGGAACGGCAGCCCGCGCCCGGTGGTCTCCCGGTGCCGCTCCCGCCAGGCCGCCTCCTCGGGCACGACCTCCTCGAAGGTGGTCACGGTGTGCGTCACATAGTGGGCGTAGATCTCCGCGACCGCCGCGAGGTCGGCGACGACGGCCGGTCGGACGGCGCCCCCCGGGGCGGTTGGCTGGTCCATGACGGGAGCGTACCGAGGGCGCTCGACCGGCCGTTCACCGGCCCTGGACCGGCCGCCACCAGGACGGATAAGCAACCTATATAAGTCGCCGATATACCCGGTGGTAGATTCGCGGCCATGGCCACCACGCCCGAGGACGAGCAGCCGGCGCGGCAGCCGTGGGGCTCGGAACAACGGGAGCTTGACGCCGGGGAGTTGACGCGGGTCCTCGGGGAGTTCACCCGCGCTTCCATCCGGCTGCCGGGCACGGAGCGGCACAGCTTCACCACGCTCTCCGTGCTGCACACGCTGACCCACCGGGGCCCGCTGCGGCTGAGCGCGCTGACCGAGAACGAGCAGATCACCCAGCCCGCCGTCACCCAGCTCGTCGGCCGGCTGGAGCGCGAGGGGCTGGTGGAACGGCGTTCGGACCCCGGCGACGGGCGGGCCGTGCTGGTCGCGGTGACCCCGGCCGGGGCGCGGATCACCCGGGCCCGCCACCGGGACCGGGTCCGCCGGCTGGCCCGGCTCACCGCCGAGGGGCTGAGCGCCGAGGAACGCCGCGCCATCGACGCGGCCCTCCCCGCCCTCGCCCACCTGGCCACGCTGATGACCGCCGAACGGGAGGAACGCCGGCGGCGCGGCGACCGTTGACCGGCCGCCGTCCCGGTCAGCCGTCCGCGCCAGCGCTTCGCCGGCGCCGTCCGCGCCAGGAGCCCCGCCGGCGTCCAGGATCTCCAGCACGTTGGCGGTCCAACGCGGTCAACCCCGGCGCGGGCGTGACGCGTTCACCGGCCGGAACGTAGCGAACGGAGCGGGCGCCGAGACGCGGCCCTGGCCCGTCAGAAGGCTCCGGTGCGGAGACCACGGCGGTGCCGAGCGGGGGGCGCGGCGGCGGTGAAGCGGATGCTGGTGCCGGGGCCTGTCAACGTGACGGCCCGGCGGGCGTCCGGCAGTTCCTCCGACTCCCAGTCCGTCACGGGCGGATGGCTCCAGCCGTCCACCTCCAGCCGTTCGACCGCGCGATAGACCGTCTGCTCCTCATAGGCGTTGAACCCCTGCTCCCGCCAGTCGGCGGGCGCGTCCTCGGGGAGGCCGAGGTGCCGGGCGGACACGACCACCGAGCGGTCGCGTTCGTCGATATGGACGGAGGTGATGCCGGTGTCTGTCATGGCGTGTCCGTTTCGGGTCGGGCGGGTCAGAGGCGTCCGTAGAACGTCCCGTCGGTCGGGTCGGGCAGGCGGGTGCCGAGGCGGTGCCGGTCCACCGCGCCCACATACAGGTGCGGCCCGCCCTCGCGATAGGCCAGGAGATGCCCGACGGCCAACGACGCGTTGCAGCTGAACCGCAGCGCCTCCACCCCGTCCTGGCGCCCGGTGACCGCGATCCGCCGCTCGGCGGGGGGCCCGACCGGCTCGACGCCGAGATCGACCGGCCTCCCCAGCGGCCAACCGGAGAACCGCACCTCCGCCACGTCCAGACAGCGGAGTTGACACTGGAACCGGTCGCAGCCGGCCGCCGACCACTCCGGCTCCGGCCGGTCGGGGAACGCCGGCAGGTCCAGCCGCAGCAGCAGCGTCGGCCCGTCCCTCTCCAGCCGCACCGAGCGGAGCACCACTCCGTTCAGCGGCGGCGGCGCACCGTAGTAGCGGGCGAGCGGCTCCCGGTCGACGAGCAGCTCAGCCCAGGTCGGGGTCATAGTAGTAGTGCTCCTCACAGCCCGGAATCTGGCCGTTGCGCTGGTCCTCCCACGGCCTGACGTGCACGTGGGGCGGCTGGTCGCCCACCCCGTTGGGGTCACCGTACTGGTGGCCCGTGTGGTGGTCCTGGTACACGACCAACTCGTCCCGGTTGTTGAGGTGGACCTCCTCGCGGAACATGACCGGCTGGTAGTTCTCGTCGAGGATCTGCCGTCCCTGCGGCGTCGTGGCCGGCGTCAGCCGGACCTCCAGCGGCTCAGCCCCGTCCGGCACGTCCGCGTCGCGCAACGCCTGCTCCCGGGCCGCCGCCCGGCAGGGGGTGAGACCCAACGGGTCGGTCCAGCTGTGCGGGTTGCGCGGGTAGGTGTAGGCGTTGGGCGCGGGGTCGAGGCCCAGCGGGTCGGGGCTGGCGAACCGGGAGATCTCCGGGTCGTAGTGGCGGTAGTGGTTGTAGTGCCAGCCGGTCTCGTCGTCGGCGTACTGGCCGGGGAAGCGCAGCGGGCAGTCGACGCCGGTGCCGACGGTGCGTCCCCACAGTGTGCTGGCGGAGCGCCAGGCGGTCTCGCCGTCCTCGTCCACCAGATGGGTCGGGGTCCCCACCAGGTCGGTGATGATCGCCCAGAAGCGGATGTCGGTGTCAGGGTCTCCGTCTCCGCCTCCGCCCGGCCCGGCGGCGCCGTCCGCCGGCTTGCCCAGGTCGGTCGCCGCGGTGGCCGTGGCCGTGCCCCCGGCGGCGCCCCCGGTCGGCCACGCGGCGGGCGAGCCCGCGACCCGGCGGGCCTGGGTGAGGGGGCGGTGCGCGAGGTGGTTCCAGGTGAGAACGACGGGGCGCGCCTCGGCACCGCGCCGGTCGTCGACCGAGACCTGTTCGGCCAGCGTGGGCCCGTCCCAGACGAACTCCACCCGTCGTTCGCTCGAACCGTCGGGCGCCACCCGCCACTTGCTGATCCGCCGGCCCAGCGGGTCGTAGCCGTAGCGCCAGGCGGCGCCGTCCGGCCCCACGACGCCGACCAGGCGGTCCTCCGCGTCCCAGGCGTAGCGCCAGGTCCTGACCTGACCCGAGAGGGTCCGCACACGACGCTCCACGGTGCGGCCGGCCTCGTCGTAGGCGTAGCGCACCCGGCCGGCGGAGGTGACGCGGGTGCCCTCGTACGCCCGGGGGCCGCAGGCGTCGCTGTCGACGGGCGCGCCGGTCCAGGACGCCGAGGTCTGGTTTCCCTCCGGGTCGTAGGAGTAGCTCTCCGCCCACTCCGGGGTCTGGACGCCCAGGGGACGGCCCAGCGGGTCGAGTTCGTAGCGGGTGGTGCCGGCGTCCTGGTCGTGGACGGCCAGCAGGTGGTTGTCCGCGCGCCAGTCGTAGGCGCGGCTCTGGAGCTGGCGTTCGCCGTGCCACAGCCGCTGCTCGGTGAGGTGGCCGGCCGGGTCCCACGCCTGGGTGAGGGTGAGCGCGTCGCCCAGCCCACGCCTCGTCTCCCGGCCCTCCGCGTCGTGGTCGAAGCTGAGGACACGGCCGGAGGTGGTCAGAGTGGACGGGGTTCCCGCCTCGGTATAGGTCCAGAGGCTCACCACGCCCGAGGGGGTGGTGCGAGCGGTGCGCCGGCCCAGCGCGTCATAGGCGTGCCGGACCGTGCGACCGGCGAGGCTCTCCGCCACGACCCGGCCCAACGCGTCGCGTTCCAGCAGCAGTTCGGCGGCCTCCGCCTCCGTATCGCCCGCCCGGTGGGCGCGGACGAGCCGGCCGGCCGGGTCGTGGTCGAACCGGGTGAGGTCGCCGTCGGCGTCCTTCTCGACGATCCGGCCCAGCACGTCGCGGGTCAGGGTGATGACCTGGCCCAGGGCGTTGGTGCGGGACACGCGCTGTCCCGCCGCGTCGTAGGCGTAGGAGACCGTGCGGCCGTCGAAGTCCGTCTCCTGGAGAACGCGTCCGGCGGGGTCCCGCAGGTACTCCCAGGTGAGGCCCTGGGCGTTGGTGACGCGGCGGATGCGGCTCTCGGTGTCGCGCTCGAAGGTGTAGCGGGTGCCGTCGGGGCGGATCTCCGCCACCGGCAGGTCGAACGCGCCGTGTTCGTACGCGGTGACGCCGCCGGCCGCGTCGGTGTGGGACAGGCAGTTGCCCTCGGCGTCCCAGGTCCAGCTCCGGACCGCGCCGTTGGGGTCGGTGTGTCGCGACGGACGGCCCTCGGGGGTCCACTCCCAGGTGCTGACCGCGCCGGTGGGGCCGATGATCCGGGTGAGGCGGCCCCGCGCGTCGCGCTCGTAGCGGGTGGTGCCGCCGCCCGCTTCGGTCACAGCCGCCGGCAGTCCTGCGGGATCGACCGCGATCCGGGTGGCCGCTCCGAGGGCGTCGACCACCTCGACGAGCGCGCCGCCGTCCGAGTAGCGGAAGCGGGTGACGGCGCCGGCCGGGTCGACGGCTGCGGTACGGTTGCCCGCCGCGTCGAACTCGTAGCGCCAACGGGTGCCATCCGCCTGGGCGATGGCCGTCGCCTTGCCGAACTCGTTGTAGGCGATGGCGATCTCACGGCCGTCGGGCCGAAGGACCGAGACCGCGTTCCCGTGGTCGTCATACGCGTAGCGGGTGGTGCGGCCGAGGGGGTCGGTGACGGTCAGAGCGCGGTCGTAGCGGTCCCATTCCCGGGTGGAGACGTGCCCCATCGGGTCGGTGTGGGCGATGAGTTGGTAGCTGTCGTTGAACTGGTAGACCGAGTCGTGGCCCAGGGAGTCGGTGACGACCGTGCGGTGCGCGGCCTCGTCGTAGGCGTAGCGGTATTCCAGGGCCCGGTCAGTGCCGGTGGTGTGGACACAGCGGCCCTGCTCGTCGTAGGCGTAGGAGTACCAGTAGCCGTTGCGGTCCTCCCACCGGGACATCCGCGCGTGCTCGTCGTAGGAGAACCTCAGCGGCAGTCCTGAGGAGTTGGTGATCTCGGCCAGTAGCCCGGCGCCGTCATAGCCGTAGGTCAGCAACGTCGGCTGGTCGGGGTCGCTCAGCAGCGTCAGCGCCGTGACCCGACCGTCTGTGGTGGTGATGCCGAGGTGGTAGCCGCCGGAGTGGTGAATGTCGGTGGGGGCGCCGTCGTTGTCGTAGGCGAGTTGGATGCGGTTGTCGTTGCGGTCGGTGATCGCGATCAACGGCAGCTCCGCCCCCGGGCGGCCATCGACGGGCGCGAAGTGGAGAGTGTGTCCGCTCCCCGGCTGGTGAACGCTCATCGGCGCCTGCGGCTGACCGTCCCAGGACAGCGACCAGCGCGGCCCCTCCACCGGAAAGACCGGCTCACCCGGAATCGGACGCGGATACAGCAACGTCATCCCATCGGCGGTGAACAACCGCGCCCCGCCCTCGTCCAACACCAACCGCTGGTCCAGGGTCGAGGCCCAGGACGACCCGAACCAACGCCCGGAGCGGTAGGTGGAGATGTGATGCCGCTCCACCACCAACGGCAGCACACCGGGCAGTTCGACGTCCGTGGCGGACATCAGCAGTTCGCCGGTGGCCACGTCCACCGGGTCACCGCAGGCGTTGCGCCCGTTCATCGGAACGCCGTCGCCTCGGGTGCGCCGGCCCAACCGCGACGCGCCCTGCCGCAGCCCCCGCAGACCGGTGGAGGCCAGGCCCTTCAACCCGCGCGCCAACCCGCCCAGAGTCGTCAGACCCTTCATGCCCGGAATGCAGTCCAATGCCGCAAAGGCGACATCAAGCAGCCCCGCCTCACCCTTGGCATACTTGATCAACGTGTCGGCGAGCACCACCAGCGCGGCCGCCAACACCACCCAGGCCAGCGGCCCACCGATGATCATCACCACCACGCCCAGGACGGCGACGATCACCTTGCAGACCTCGACAAGGGTGTCCCAGTTGTCGGTCACCCACTTGATCGCCTTCTCCCACCACCGCCGGTTCTGAATACCGGCATCGGAGGCCTCCTCGATGCCCTGCGCACAGACCCGCGCCGCCTCCTCTCGCATCTCCTGGGCATCCAGAGCCAGTTGACGCGCGGCCGACAGACGCTCCTCCGCGTCGTCCACCCGCCCCCGCGCCGCACCGGCCGCCGCCTCAGCCGCCTGCCGGTCGCGGGCGGCCGCGCGGACATCGGCCTCGTCCGGCGGCTCGACGTTCTCCCGCTCCCCCTCGCGCTGGAGACGTTCGGCCTCCTCGCCGGCCCGCCCGACCCAGTCCTGTGCGTCCCCCAACGCGGCCTGCGCGGACGCCAGATCCGCCTGCGCGGAGATGGCGCGGTCCAACGCCCGATCCGCCATCCCCTGCGCGGTCTGCAACTTCGGCCAGTAGGTATGCAGCGCCTGAGCACAAAGGGCGTACGAATCCTCCAACTTGGTCAGATTGCCCGGCACACCCTCGAACTCGGAACGGAACGCGTCGGCGGACAGACCCGCCCAGTCCAACACCGCGCGCTCCGAGGCCAACCCCCGGATCTTGCCCAGCGCCTCGCCCACATCGTCGGCGAACTCCTGCAAATCATCGGCCAGTTCCCGAACCTCGTCCGGGTCCCCCGGCGTCGGGTCCCGATCCATGTCCACCGGCGACCAGTCACTCGGACGCGCCATCCCGCTGCCCTCCCCCGCTGAGCCAACCGGACCACGGTAGCGCCGCCGGAAGCGACATCGGCGTTCTGTGACAGGGCTGTGAAACGGATGGACGTACTGTTACCGCACCTGTGTGCACCATGATTGGCGCGGTGGGGGCTCACGGTCGCGGCGCGTGGTCAGGCGGGCCAGGTCTCGTCGAGGCGGTCGGCGTAGTACTCGATGGCCTTGCGGTAGTCGGCGACCTCGGGGTCCCTGCTGGTCGCGGCGAGCAGGTGGAGCAACAGGCGCATGGCCTCGCCGTGTTCGCCGGTGTTGTGCAGCGCCATGGCGAGGAAGGTCCGCAGGCCGCCGTTCTCGGGGAACTCCTCGACGCCGCGCCGCAGCGTGGTCACCGCCTCGGGGTAACGGCCCAGCGCGCGGTAGCTGCTGCCCAGGCCAAGGAACGCGCCCTGGCGGTCGGCCGGATCGAGGACTTCGCCGCCGTCGATGGCCTTCCCATAGAACGGCACGGCCTCGGCCTCCAGGCCGAGCGCGTCATGGGTGCACGCGGTCTGGTAGGCGATCTCGGCGTCGTCAGGGAACTCGGCGCCGAGCGCGAGGAGTTGTTCCCTGGCGCGCTCCGACTCGCCCACGCGGCGCCATGCGACGGCCTCGTCGATCCGCTGCCGCCTGCTCGTCGGGTTCTCTCCGCCGCTCATCGCGTTCCTCTCGCTGTTCGTCTCGCTGATCATCGTCTGTCGGGCCCGCCCGGTGTGCCTCATCGGCTCGGCTCGGCGTGGTTCATCGGGCCGGCTCGGCGTGCGGTGCGGACTCCGTCTCCAGTTCGGTCGGGGCGTCGCCGACGGCCAGCGAACCGGGGCGCAGCACCGCGAACTTGGCGCCGAAGACCACGCCGCCGGCCGGGTGGCGGCGGTAGGCGGCGAGGGTGCGCAGCGGCTCGGGCCCGGCGCGGACGCCGGTGCGCTGGTCAACCAGGGTCACCGCGCAGCGCACGGCGAGCTTGGCGAAGCCGAGGCGGACGCCGCCGAGGGTGAGGGCGCGGTAGCGGTCCTCCTCGTGCGGGGCGGCGACCCCGTCGAGGACGATGTTGGGGCGGAACCGGTCCATGGGCAACGGGGGTTCGCCCCGGTCGGCGAGACGTTCGTGGAGCGCGGCGAGCGAGGCGCGGCTGACCATCAGCACGGCCGTGCTGTCGGCGTAGCCACTGGTGCCCGGGGTCAACCCGTCGGTGACCCGCCGGTGGTCGGGCGGCACCCGCACCAACCGGCAGGCGCGGCCGAGGAGTTCACCGAACCACTCGGCGGCGGCCTCGCCCTGGTCGATCCCGGTGAACGGCTGGCCGAAGAGCGTCACCGGGCGGGTCGGGCCGGTCGCGTTCACCGTCACGGTCAGGGTGTCGAACCCGGGTGCGGCGAGGGTGAGTTGGCGGCCGTCCTCGGTCAACGAGGGCCGGGCGAGGGCGAGTCGGGGGTCGGCGCGCTGGGTGCGGTGGTCGCCGTCGGCGTCGGTGACCATGAACGCGCGGTCGTGCGGCAGGCCGGCGGGCCCGACGTGCGCGACGTCGTGGGACACCCCGGCGCAGCCCTTGACCGGGTAACTGACCAACGCGCAGATCCGAACCATGCCGAGAGCCTACGGCCCCGCCCCGGCCGGGTCGCCGGTGGCTGGCACGGGTGGTGAGGCGGCCGGGGCGCTGCCCGCCGGCCCGGCCAGCACCCGGTGGAGGAGCGCTGCCCCCAACTGGCAGGCGGCGAGGGCCAGCAGCAGGAGCGTCGGAGGCCGCGCGGCCGCCAGGCCGACGGCCGCCGCGCCGAGGGAGGCGGCCGTCAGCTTGAGCCCGGCGCCCAGCGTGAACACCTGCGCGCGGGCGTGCGCGGGGGCGTGCGCGGCCCGCGCCCGCAGGGTCGCGGTGAGCAACGGCCCGTCGCAGCAGCCCGCCAGGGCGTACAGCGGCAGGGCCGTCGCCGGG